>JAISOX010000031.1 GCA_031275325.1 Treponema sp. | reverse complement strand
GCAGCAGTATCCGCCGGGGAGGGCCGGCGGTCCTGAGTATATGTGAACAGACTTCTTTCCCTTTCCGGTATCCGATGGTTTTTACTTCTCCCGGAGCATATTCAAAGGTCCATTCGATGATGCGGTTTTCAAAATCCCCGGGACTTCTGCGGCCTAGTTTTTTCCCGTTGATCCATACCTCGGCTTCATCACAATTAGTAAATACCGCAGCTTTGACGGTCTCACGGTTAAAGTGGTCAAGGTTGAGGTGGGCGGAAAGTTTGGGGAAAGACCAGCGCCCCCGGACGTAATCCGGTTTGCGGCTCGTATCGTAGAACGCGAGGAAAACTACCGGTTCTTCCGACCAAATACTTTTCCGGTAAAAGGCGTTGGGTTTTAAAAAACCGCAGATGTCGAGGATCGCCCCGGCCCAGCCCTTGGCGGGCCAGGCGCTTTCGCCCAGGTAGTCAATACCCGCCCAGATAAATTGACCGATAACATGGTCGTTTTCCAGCACAAAACGCCAGGGATTTTTTTCAGTTACATCCTCGTAGTTTGATGCGGTGCTGCTGTAGTATTCATAACATTCGGTTCCCACAATCGGTTTAGCTATCCCGGCGGAATAGTCCTGATACAGGGCTTCGTGATAGTTGAGACCCAGGACATCCACATCCTCCGCCAGTGTTTTGGTAATTTCTACCAGCCGGGATACGGGCGCGCCTATCAGCGCGGGGGGATGCACATGAGGTTGCAGCGCGCAGGTTACCGGGCGGTCATCCAGGGTACGGACAAAGGAGACAAGGGTTTTTAAAATGTTCCGCATATCCTCGGATCCCTGGTTTTCCACCTCGTTGCCGACGCTCCACATAAACACTGAGGGGTGGTTCCGGTCCCGCAAAAGAAAATCCCCCAGGTCCCGCCGCCAGTCGTCATCAAAATGGTCGCCGTAGTAACCGCTTTTCCATTTGTCAAAACACTCGTCGATCACATAAAAACCCAGCTCGTCGCAGAGATCAAGCAATTCCTCAGCCGGAGGGTTATGGCTCGTTCTAATCGCGTTACAGCCTATGCTTTTCAGGGCCAGGAGCCGCCGCCGCCAGGCGGCCTCGTAAAAGGCCGAACCGGTTATCCCGCAGTCATGATGAAGGCAAACCCCTTTGAGTTTTACCGGTTTATCATTCACCTGTATACCTGTACGGGCCATAATTGCAATGGCCCGGATGCCAAAGGGGACTTCCACCGGTTTACCCAGGGCCTTTCCTTCACCGTCTTCCAGGTGAACTATGGCCCGGTACAGGTTCGGTTCCTCAGCGCTCCATAAAAGCGGATTTTGAACCGCCACGCGCAGTTGTACGGCGTATTCCCCGTCCCCGGCGGCGTTGAAAGGTTCAGACAGTTCAGCGGCGCTTTGATTATCCTGTCCCTGAATCTGTACACAAACCCTGCCTTTTGCCGGGCCGCCGAGGTTTACCAGGGATACGGTCACGGTTACTGCTGCGGAAGAAATACGGCCTGAGGAACGCGCTATTCTGGTCTTGATAAGAACGCCCCAGGTTTTGATGTGTACCGCAGGGAGGATCCGTAAATACACATTGCGGTACAGGCCCGAGCCGGAATACCAGCGGTCAGGGTCTTCGCAGCCGTTATCAAGCCGGACCGCGATACAGTTTTCACCGGCTTTTACCAGGCCGGTGATGTTCAATTCAAAACTGGCGTACCCGTAGGCGCGGCCTCCGGCTTTTTTTCCGTTGACATATACGGCGCTGTTCCGGTAGGCCCCGCCGAAATAGATATACGTTATCTTTCCGCCAATATCCGTATCGGACAGAAAAAATGTTTTCCGGTACCAGGCGGTCCCTTCCCAGGCAAAAAATCCCTGCATGTTCTGAGGGGTATACGGTTTTTCCTCTCCCCGCTTAAAAGGCTGGCTGATTACCCAGTCATGGGGCAGGTCAACCCGCTTCCATGTCCGGTCAGGATATTGTTCCTGAAAGGCGTTTTCCGGATCCCCCAGGAGGAATTTCCAGTCCGCGTTGAAAAGCGCCGCATTTTTGTCGTTCATCCCTATTCCTTAGTTTTCAGGCCCAATGTATTTTGCCCTGCGTTCATCAATGATTTTTTGCGCGCCGGAGACGAGCCAGTCTTGTACCCCCGCATCCCAAACCTTGTCAAAATCCTCCGGCTTGGCGCAGATGCTTTCAATATAAACAGTGGTAGATTTATTGACCAGGGTTTCGGTTAAGGGACCCGCCTCGTAGAGCGTTACCGGAACAACAGGAGCCGGTTCCGCGTTGGTCGAAGATATCCGGTAAGCCTCGGCGATATACGCTTCGGGCCAGGAAGGGTAACTGGCCGCAAGAACACGGGCGGTCAAATCAGGGGTTTCCATGGCGTAACCGTTAACAAAGGGCGTATAGTCAACATTGGAGGCGCTGTTCATTATCCAGCCGCCTGAGGCGTTAATGGCCTTGGGTATCCCGTTAACGATTTCATGATTTATTCCCTCCTGTCCAAACTGGAGAAAAAAAATATTCTCCCGGCGGGCAAGCCAGTTAAGGTACCGGAGGGCGGCTTCTGGATTTTTGGAGTTTTTGGGGACAAAGGAGGTCAAACCTCCGGCTACCGGAGCGCCCCGCTTATGGGTTATGCCGTCAGCGCTGGGGAAACAATCAACCGGGACAAACAAGGCGCCGGGTATATTTTTTTGCAAATCCGTCATCAGCCGGACATTCTCCCGGTATACCTGATCCCAATTCCCCGCGATTGAACCGACTACGCCGCTTTTAATGAGATTGTTCATTATATCCTCTGCTTTGTATAAGGGAAAATCTTTGTCGATCAACCCCGCGTTGTACATTGTATTCAAAAAGCGCATCCCTTCTTTATAGCCCGGGACCAGCATATACCGTTCTACCACGGTATTGATAAACCGTTCTTTGAAACTGAGGTAGGGATCGATAAAGGACTCAAGGATGATTCCGGCGGTCCAGCGTACATCGGTGGTCAGCGTAAAAGGAACGCCCCGGTTTTTGCCGACGCGGCCGGGATCTTTTTCCTTAAACGCGGTGAGCGCGTCAAAATATTCCTGGGCCGTTGTAGGCAGGGGTAAACCCAGCTTGTCAAGCCAGTCCTTTCTTATAAACACATTATAGGAAGCGGAATACATATACCGGTTGGTAATCCCGTAGAGGGCGCGGTTGTCCTGGTTTTGGCTCCGCCAGATAAAGTCCTTTCCCGGTATCTGGGGATCGGGGCCAAGAAATGCTTTTAAATCTTTTAAGAGGGTATCTACATAAGGAGTCAAATCATATACGCCTCCCTGAAGGCCGTAGGAATTCACCATATCCCAGTTATAGGTATAACAGAGGTCTGGCGCGTCGCCAGCGGCCATAAGGTTATTGATGATGGACGTTTCGTCCCAGCGGCTCACCCGGACAAAATGCACCTCAATATTTTCCTCCTCCAGGACTTTTGCCTTAATCCAATCGGTCCAGTTGTTATTGGTGGGATCCGACTTACCGCCGTCGGTTCCCCGGTCATAGATTTCAACGGTAATGGAGACCGTTTTTCCCGAAGCGCGGCTTCCGCCTTCTTTCCTTTCGCCATCCTTTTTTTGGCATCCTGGGGACCATACAAGCAGGGTGAACAGTAAGGGGACAAGGGGTGAAATGCTTTTTCTGTAATGCATACCTTTTCTTTTCATAGCTACCTCCAATAAAATCGCGCCGCGGTTTATTCATACCGGCTTCCCGATGTTGCATATACATAAGCCGCAGGCACGTATCAAAAATTATATTTCCCTTTTTTCCATTCACCAGCAATAAAGTATTGAAAATTAGGTATGAATTTTAGATGGGGGGCAGGGTAGACAAGGGGACCTGCGGAGCTTGGTTCATGGGGAAATGCTTGGAATATAATGGGAAGGAAGGATGCCGACAATACTTTTATTATAGCCGCAGCATTCCGCTACTTCCGCCGCCGGATATGCGCGGCTTTTGAAACTCCAGAGTTGACAAGTTGTATACAAGCATGATAGGATACCGGTATGATATTCATTAAGGAAGTCATATAAATGTATTGAGGGAGGAATGATATGAAAACAACCAAGAGGCTGTTATTGAGCCTTCTCGTTATGGTTGTTGCCGGCGGCATGGTATGTGCCGCCGGTAGTAGACAGGCGGAGGCGAAAATCATCGTTACCTTTGCGGGTACCGAAGCGGTCTCTACCGGTCAAAGCCGTATGATGCAGGAAGCAGCGGATAAGCTGAATGCTACTGGGCGGTTCGATGCGTTGGTGCAGGTGAACGGCGCTCTGGCGAACAACACCGACGACCTGGTAACCCAGGCGAAGACCGGCGTACCCTTAGTGGTTCCCAGTGATCCCGGACGGCTGGCGAGCCAATTCAACATTCCGGATCTCAATATCCTGCTGGCTCCCTATGTGCTGACGGATCCCGCGGTTCTGGACAAACTGCCCGATACGGCCATCTTCAAAGAGTGGCAGAATCAGCTTGAACAGCAGGGCATTACCTTTATAGCGGATATGTACAATGGGTTCCGCAGTTTCTACACCACTACCCCGGTTAGCACAGTCGCGGACCTTAGAGGGCTGCGGATCCGCGGTTTCGCTAACAACATCGGCAACGCCCTGGCCAAGTATCTGGGTTTTGCGAACATCGGTATATCCTGGGGCGAAGTGTCCTCGGCGATTCAGCAGAACGCCTTGGACGGCTGCGAAGTTCAGGCTGCCGCGGTCGGCTCGGCTATCTACGAAATCGCCAAGTACCTGGCCTTGACCAAACACTACATGCACCAGACATCTTTCGTGTGTTCCAAAGCCCTGCTCAATAAGATGCCGGAAGCGGACAGGAAGGTTTTCCTGGATACTATCCGGGAAACCGCCAGGAAATACGGCCAGATAATTGCGAACGAAGAAGCGGGCTACTATCAGCAGATGAAAGACCAAGGCGTTACCATTACCGAAGTAAATCTGGCGGAATTCCAGGCTGCCATTGCCCCGTTGTACGCCAACAACGATTTGAATTTCTCCGACGGCCTGCAGGAGAGATTGTTTAGAGAGCTGGGTCTCTGATCCTACAATCGGGGAAGCCCTTCATCTGGCTTAGGTGATGCCCTTCATCTGGCTTAGGTGATGCCCTTCACTTGGCTTAGGTGATGACATGCACCTGGTCTGGGTGAAGCTGTTCACTTGGCTTATTTTTTTCGGAGAAAAATTATAATGAAGATACCCCGGAGCGTGTTCCTGGTTTTTTTATTGGGGAAGAATTGAGATACGCCCATCCTTTCGGAGGGGCTGTTTTTTTGAATCATCCGGGGGCGAAATTTTTTGCGCCGCTAGAAGGCGAACCCCTGCGTAACATGAGTTAAGACAAACCTCAATGCACCCCGTCGTCTTCCCGGATCTTAACACGGCGTATCTTGCCGCTGATGGTTTTTGGAAGTTCGGCAACAAATTCCACAATACGCGGGTACTTGTAAGGCGCGGTGATCTTCTTAACATGGTTCTGAAGTTCCAGTTTTAATGTGTCCGAGGGGATCCAACCCTTGGCAAGGACAATGGTGGCCTTGACCACCGCGCCCCGGTCAGGATCGGGAACGCTGGTAATGGCGCACTCCAGGACAGCCGGATGCTCATGCAGGACGCTTTCTACCTCGAAGGGGCCTATACGGTAGCCTGAACTTTTGATAACGTCGTCGGCACGGCCTACAAACCAGAGGTAGCCGTCTTCGTCCCGCCAGGCCACGTCCCCGGTATAGTAGATACCGTGCCGCCATACGCTTTCTGTCAGTTCCTGGTCGCGGTAATAACCGCCGAACATACCCACAGGCTTACGTTTATCGGTGCGTACCACTATCTGGCCTTCCTCACCCATGCCGCAGGAAGCTCCGTTATCGTTAAGCAGGTCTATATCGTAGCCCGGGGAAGGCTTGCCCATGGATCCGGGCTTGGGCTCCAGCCAGGGGAAGGTACCGATTGTTACGGTAAGCTCGGTCTGACCGTAACATTCCCGCAGCTTGATGCCGGTTCCTTCCTTGAATTGTTCATATATCTCCGGGTTAAGGGGTTCCCCTGCCACAGTACAGTTCTTTAGGGCGGAAAAATCATACCTGGACAGATTTTCCTTAATAAAGAAGCGGTAAATAGTCGGAGGAGCGCAAAAAGTAGTTATTTTATATTTGGCGATGACCTTCAGCATAGCGGTAGGAACAAAACGGTCAAAATCGTAGACAAATATCCCTGTACCGCAAAGCCACTGGCCGTATATCTTCCCCCAGGCAGCTTTAGCCCATCCGGTTTCCGCTACGGTAAGGTGGAGCCCGCCGGGGATGACACGCTGCCAGTATTTGGCCGTAAGGATATGTCCCAGGGGATAGGCAAAATTGTGCTGTACCATCTTGGGCATCCCGGTAGTTCCCGATGTAAAGTAAAGCAGCATACTATCCTCGTTGACATTTACCTTCACGGGACGCATAAAATCGGACGAAGCCTTTTCCAGCAGGGCTTTAAAATCCAGCCAGGGAGCATAACCGCTGCCGCAGACAGGGGAGGCGCCCTTTTCGCCATCCAAATCCACACAGGCTTTTGCAGCCCTGCCTGCACTAGCTACCTCCCCAGGGGTATGAACGGAACGGACAAAGAACTTCAGCTTAAGTTTGCAGCCCTCACCCGCCTCAGGTTTCAGCTTAGCCTCTGTTTCATCTACCCGCTTCATTACCTTTTCATCATCGACGCAGATTATCCCGGCAACATCCGCAGCCATGCAGCGGTAGACCATATCTTTGGCGGTAAGGAGATGCGTTGCCGGTATAGCGACCGCTCCGATCTTATGCAGGGCCAGGAGGATAGGCCAGTATTCCCAGCGCCGCTGGAGGATCAGCATGATAGGCGAGCCCCTGTGTACCCCCGCATTAACCAGGACATTGGCCGCCTGATCGGAAAGCCCCTTGAGATCGGCATAGGTAAATTCCGCTTCCGCTCCTTTTTCATCGCACCAGACCAGAGCGCGCTCGTTGGGTTTCTCTCGGGCAAGCTCATCCATCACATCGTAGGCAAAATTAAAATTATCCGGTATTTTAACGTGAAAATGCTGATAAAAATCTTCATAAGAATCAAAATCCAGCCTGGATACATACCGTTCAGCCATTATGCTCATATATTCCTCTCTTTTAGCTTACAAAACCATAGCCAGGAAGCGGGTACGCTGCCCGCCCAGGGCTTTCATGCCATGAGGCTCGGTTGAATCGTAGTAAATACAATCCCCGGGCCCCAGTTCCGTTTCATGGCCGCCTACCGAGATGAGGAGCCGCCCTTCCAGTACAAAATTAAACTCCTGGCCCGGATGGGTATTCAGGCTGAGAGGTTTTCCTTCGGTATCAGGGCTTGCCTCAACCAGGAAAGGCTCCCCTTTTTTATGATGAAACTTATACGCCAGATTCCAGTAGGTATACATAGGACGCCTGCTTACCTCCGGCGCTTCCCCCTTGCGGGTAACGCAGTAGGTCTTGAGCTTGGGTGTCTGTCCGCTTATAAGCTCGGTAAGATCAACCTTAAACCGTGCGGCAATCTCCACCAGGGCGCCTATAGGAAAATCCTTCTCCCCCGCTTCCCAACGGTTATACTCCGCCGTATCAAAGCCCAGTTCTTTGGCCAAAGTTTCTCCGGATATTTCCTCAATTTCCCGAAGCACCTTAACCCGCGCGGTAATTTCGTCAACTTCTTTGGACATACGCCTCTCCTTCTAAGGACACATCTCAAAACCTGAAAATTCTTAATGACGGCCCTGATATATTAAGGGAATCACAAAATCCCCCAAAAGTACGGGTGAAATTAAGGGCCGACGGGGAATTCTATAAAAAGAATGAACATAACAGGCATGTTCAGATTATTCCATGCGAATCCACATGTTCTCAGTATTCCTTAAAACAGCCGCTTTCTTCCCGGTATTTTCTCTTGTTTGTTGTTTCTTCTGATGAAATATCCGCATTATCTGCGGATTCAACAGCAATTGCAGATAATGAAGGTAATGTTTTTTAAATTATTGATTTATATGATTGTCTTTTTGCTTGTAGTTACCTGGTCCGATTCTGATACCGGTAATACACCGGAAAAACATTTACAAAACTTTGAAAAACCTATGTTTTCATATGCAACCCCCTCATCTAATGTTTTAAAAACCCATCCTGAAAGTATGTTACTACTGTATATAAAAACCATTTTAGGGTCAAGTAGGGATGCGCCAACAAAATTACTATTAAGTAACGTGAGTTCGACAAAGAGAAAAAAGCCCGGGAACGACGCGAATTACACTAAGGAAGTCGCGGACCTGCGGAGCTTGGTTCATGGGGAAATTCTTGGGATATAATGGGACGGAGGGATGCCGGCAATACTTTTAAAATGTTTGTAAAAATGAAAGGCGTCATTATAGCCGCAGCATTCCGCTACTTCCGCCACCCGGTATGCGCCGCTTTTCAGCATGGTTTTTGCGTTGTGGATCCTGACATTCGCGATGTACTGATTCACCTTTAACCCCGTAACCCGTTTAAACAAGACACCGAAATAGGCGGGATTAAGCCCGGCCAGGGCGGCCAGTTTTTTTACCCTGAGCTTTTGGGCGTAATTCTTGGTGATATACAACAGGGTATTTTTAATTCGATTATCCAGATCAGAGGGAAACGTTTCAAATACCGTTGCTTCAAGAATATGGTACAGAATAAGGGAAAGTATTCCCCGGCATTTTAACCTATAACCGGACCGGTGTTCCCGCCAGCTATAAACAAGATCGTCAAAAAGCTGGATAAGATCGTTTCTTACTCCGATGTGGTTTATCATGGGAAGGGGAAGTTTTACGCTCTGCCTATCCAGATTCTTTGGCTGGAAATTTACCGAAAAACAATGCATAAGCTGGCGGGGATAGGTTACCGCTTCTTTTTTGACATTTTCAGGAAGGCATACCATATCCCCCGCGGATACATCATATTTTACACCGTTTATGGTATAACAGGCTTTGCCCTGGATTACATAGGTAATGTCAAAATTGGATACCCTGTGGGGAAGCAGCCGCCACTCAGGATTGCACTGACGGAAAACAATATAATGAAGATCTAAGGTACATATTTCTTCTTCTGGATGCGTTTCCATAAACGAACCGTCCTTTTTTCAGCGCCTGGCCCTCTGCTTCCCGTCATTACAGCCTGCTCCAGCCCGGCAGTTCATTTTTCCGCGTGTTTCGGCCATGTATTGCTACTTTGGTATTTCTATCATATTTTTGGTATTTACACAAATTCTTTATATATCCCCAGACGGCCTTCTTTTACATCAATGATTGCTTGTTTCAGGGTCATCTTCCTGTTCAGAACCTGAAACTTCCTGCTCTGAGCATGGAACTTGCTGCTTAGAGCTTGAAACTTCCTGTTCGGAACTGGAAACTTGCTGCTCGGAGCATGGAGCTTGCTGCTTAGAGCTTGAAACTTCCTGTTCGGAACTGGAAACTTGCTGCTCGGAGCATGGAACTTCCTGCTTAGAGCTTGAAACTTCCTGCTCGGAGCATGGAACTTCCTGCTCGGAGCGAGGATCTCCCTGTTCGGAACATGAAACTTGCTGATCAGAGCTTAAAACTTCATGCCCGGAGCGTACATCCTGCCGTGAAGAAATTAGGTTTTCGCACTTTGTAGCAGCAATATCCCAATACTCACAAAAAAGCCCACCGGAAACCAGGCCCCCAGAAGGGGGGGAATATACCCAAGCCGGGCCATCATCATACTGATCATCTCCATCACGTAAAAAACGACGGCTACCCCAAGACTGGAAATGAGGCTCATAAGGAGGATGTTCTTTCTAAAGCGTCCTCCCATGGAAATAGACAGGATCATCACCACAAATGACACTGAGGCAAAGGAATACCGGTGATAATAGTCTGCCAGGGCCTTAATATAGGGAAGGCCGGCGATCTTGAGATCTTCCACCATTAACGCCGCTTCCCGGGCCGGAAGGTCTTCCGCCTGCATGGAGTTTCTACGAAAGGTATCAGGATGTTCCCGGTATATATCCGTATCAGGTAAGGGCTTGGCCTCTAATAAACTCTCCTCCCAGGCATACATGAGCGCGTTGGAAAGAACCCAGCAGGTTCCGTTCCAGGATGCCTGGGGAGCCCGGACCAGGGACAAAAAGGCCCCTGTTTCAGCTTGTTCGATGATGCTCAGGCCGTTTAAGATCTGAGCCTGGGCATCGTAATAATCAACCGCATAAATGAGCCTGCCGTTTTTGGCCTTGATCACAATGTCGGAATTGTTCTCGGTCCGGGACTGGTGCAGCAGCGTCCGGGAGAGATCGGTTTTGACTTTGAAGGTGGGGATTACCACCTTATCCTCAAAATGAAAGGAAAGAACGGAAGCTGCTAAGCCAATACCGAGCAGGGAGAGGCTAAAACGCCAAAAAGGAATCCCCGAAGAAAAAATAGAGGTAAGCTCATTCCTGCTATAGAGGTCCCCCAGGGTATAGGCCGCGGCAAAGAGCAGGGAGATCGGCAGGGCATAGGAAACACTTTTCGGTATATAATACGCGCAGACCTGGAGAATCTGCGTTAAGGGTACTTCATAATTGAGGTATCGCCACAGATTGGCAAAGAGATCGATCAGGGAAAGGAGCAGCACAAACATGGAGATAGCCACCACAAAGATCGGGAAGAATTGTTTCATCAAATACCGATCCAAGATCATGCGCTTACCCTCCTTGGGGGATCATTTTCGTATCCTGAGGATACCCATGCAGAGCCCAATAGCGATCGCTAAGATATTCGGAAGCCACATAGACCAGAACGGGGAATACCCCAGGCGTAAGCCCATGGTTTGGCCTCCAAAGAGCAAGGTCCAATAGATCACCGCGATGATGAGCCCCAAGATGAAACCCACGGCTTGGCCGCTTTTTTTGGCCAAAAGCCCCAGAGGAACCCCCAGAAACACCAGGGATAACGCGCCAAAGGGGATAGAAAACTTTTTATAATACTCTACTCGATAAATATGCAGGCTCCGGTCTTTTTTAAGGGCTGCCGCGGCTTGGGTCTCGGTTATCCAGTTGGAAAAGTTCGCTGCCCGGCGGTTCCACGCCTCGTTCTTGGGGCCTTTACGCAGGCTGTCTTCCAAAGCCAGCCCCTGAATCAAGACTTGGTTGTACCGTTCATCCAGTTTCTCTTGCAGGTTCACCACTTTATTTTTAATTTCACGGCCCACATCAGTGGAACTCATTTGACTGGGGCCGATGGACGAAACCGCCTGGATCATATCTTCCTGAGGCACCCAATACCGGAGAAATCCGCTTGAAGCATAGTCGTAGTCCTGGCGGCTTAGTTCCTTTGAAGACTGCACAAAGGCTTCCGAAAGATCCAGGCTGAGCCCTTCCCTGCCCGCGTCTTTGAGTTCCGCTTCTTTTGCCATGATGAGCCGCCGTTCCCCGTTACTGGTCTTATCCAAAATAAACACATCCGCAATGGAATTACCCTGTACTTCCCCGGTAACGATCACCGTATCCTTGAACCGCTTCACTGAATTGGCCCCCAATTCCAGGGCAGGGGTGGAAGTCAGGATCCGCCGGTAGAGCCGGTAAAATTGCACGGTTCCCGCGGGGAGGAGTATGTCATTGGCAATAAAGGAAAGGATGGAAATAAGCAAGCCCACGGTCAGCGCGGGAATAAAGATGTTACTGTAGGAAAGACCGGAGGAAAGCATCACCAGGATCTCATTATCCGATGTGAGCCGCCCGATGGTCATAAGGGTTCCCACCAGAGAGGCAAAAGGAGCGGACAAGGCAATGACTTGGGGCAGGGAATAGAGGACCAAGAGGGCAACCTGTCGAAAAGGCACCTTCTTGGTCAATATTTCCTGGGCCATCAGGAGCAATTGATTCACAAAAAAGATAATAAAGAAAAAGAGAAAAGCCACCACAAAGGAGAATACCGCTTCGGAAATAATATAGGTGAACAGGGTCCAGGATAGAGAACGGCGGTCGCTCATGTTAGACTCCTGTGGATCCGAATCCCCCTGTTCCCCGGATGCTTACCGATACCGAATCGGTTTCCTTCAGTACGGCCCTGCTCACCGGGGCAATAACCAACTGAGCGATCCGGTCTCCGTTGCGGATCGTGAAAGGCTCGGATCCAAGATTGATTAACATGATTTCTAAGGCTCCCCGGTAATCCGAATCAATGGTTCCCGGTGCATTTAAAACCGTGATTCCGTGCCGCCAGGCCAAGCCTGAGCGGGGTCTCACCTGGGCTTCATACCCTGGAGGTATCTCGAAGATGAGTCCTGTAGGAATCCGTACCCGCTCTAAGGGGGAAATACACACCCCCTGCTCAAGGAAGGCCCGAATATCCATCCCCGCGGCTCCAGGCGTCTCATACTGGGGAAGCCTTATATCCGGCCCTTGTGTATATACAGGTATTTCTAAATCCAGAGCTGCCATGACTGCTTAACGGCGGCGGTGCCGTTCATCCCGATGACTGGAGTCCCGGCGATACTCATCCCTGCGGGGTCCCTCTTCCCCGGCAGGATCAATGGCGTCGATATAAGAAAGGTTCAATCGTCCCGCCTTATCCACTTCCAGGAGCTTGACCGGAATCTCCTGTCCTTCTTTAATCACATCCGTAACAGCCAAGACATGCTGCCGGGACAGCTTGGAAATATGCACCAGCCCTTCTTTACCAGGGAGAATTTCTACGAACGCGCCATAGTCGGTGATCCGTTTCACCGTGCCTTGGTAAATTCGTCCGGTTTCTGGGTCAGATACAATGCCTAAGACCGCAGCTTTGGCCTCCTCTGCAGCGGAAGCGTTTTTTCCATAAATCGTAACGGTTCCGTCATTCTCGGTATTGATGCTGACCCCGTATTGTTCACAGAGCGCTTTGACGTTTTTGCCTCCTGGCCCGATGAGCGCGCCGATCTTATCCACCTCGATCTTGAGGCTGAGGATCTTGGGGGCATACTCGCTGATCTGCGCGGTAGGCTTGCTGATGGTCTCCTGCATAATCTGGAGGATATGGAGCCTGCCTCGCTTGGCTTGATCCAGGGCTTTCCGCATAATCTCCGGGCTTACCCCGGCGATCTTAATGTCCATCTGGAAGCCGGTGATACCTGCTTCAGTGCCTGCCACCTTAAAGTCCATGTCCCCCAGGTGATCCTCTTCGCCCAGGATGTCTGAAAGCACGGCATAGCGGTCTCCTTCGGTGATGAGCCCCATGGCAATGCCTGCCACAGGTTTCTTCATAGGCACCCCTGCATGGAGCAGCGAAAGCGTACCGCCGCAGACCGAGGCCATAGAAGATGAACCATTGGATTCCATAATCTCCGAGACCACCCGGACCGTATAGGGGAAGGCTTCTTTGGAGGGAATCATGGGTTCAAGAGAACGCCGGGCCAGGTTTCCATGACCTATTTCCCTTCGGCCTGTGCCCAAACGGCCCACTTCACCTACTGAATACGGGGGGAAATTATAATGAAGAATGAAATGCTCCCGCTTATCCCCCTCAATGTCATCGTAGACCTGTTCATCAAAGACCGTACCTAAGGTGGTAACCGCCAAAGCCTGGGTTTCTCCGCGGGTAAAAAGAGCGGATCCGTGGGTCCGCTGGAGAACCCCTACCTCGCAGCTTATATCCCGAATGTCTTCGGTCCCCCGTCCATCCACCCGCAGTCCCTTATCCAGGATGGCGGAACGAAGAATCTTATATTCCATCTCCTCAAAGAGCGCGTTAAACCGTTTCTTCTGGGCTTCTTCCGCAAGCTGTTCTGCATATTGTTCCTGGAGGTCCGCTTTAACGTGATGAATAGCCTCGCGGCGTTCCTGTTTACCTTTAAGAAAACAGGCTTTTTCCAACCGGGGATAGGCCAGGCCGCGGATGGTTTCCTGGTTTTCCAGTTCCAGGGTATGCTCTGTAAGGGGAAGTTTTTCCTTTCCTGCAAGCCCCCGGAGCTGCTCCTGTAAGGTACAGAGTGCAAGGATCACCTCTTGGGCCTTTTCCAGCGCGCGGATCATCTGATCTTCGCTCACTTCCGCAGCCCCTCCCTCCACCATGGTGATCCCCGCTTTAGTACCGGCCACGACGATTTCAAGGCTGGATTTCTCGATCTGATCATAGGTAGGGTTGACCACCAGTTCGTCTTTCACCAGGCACACCCGCACTCCCGCAATGGGACCATTAAAGGGAATGTCTGAAAGATGCACTGCTGCAGAGGATGCAATGATGGCCAGGATGTCGGGAGGATTGACCTGATCCGTAGAGACCGTAGTAGGTACTATCTGAATTTCCCGGCCAAACCGCTTCTCAAAGAGGGGCCGCATGGGCCGGTCGATGAGCCGGGATACGAGGATTTCCTTATCCTTGGGCCGGCCTTCCCGCTTGATGAAGCCCCCAGGGATTTTCCCTGCGGCATAGTATTTCTCGTTGTAATCCACGGTTACCGGGACATAATCAAGCCCTTCCACTGCATCTTCGGAACAACAGACCGTGGCGATGACCGCTGAACCCATGTATTGGGCAAAAACCGCGCCATTGGCCTGTTTTGCGATTCGACCTGTTTCAAGAATCAGTTCTTTTCCCACTATTTCGTATGTTACGCGTTGAACCATAATTTCCTTATTTGCGGAGTCCCAGCGCTTTAATAAGCGACCGGTATTTTTCCATATCCGTACGCTGAACGTATTTCAACATACGCCGGCGTTGGCCGACCAGCATCAATAAACCCCGTTGACTGGATTTGTCTTTCTTAAATTGCTTGCAATGCCCGGTGAGCTGATTTATCCGCTCAGTCAGCAGCGCAACCTGAACTTCCGAGGCGCCGGTATCGTGCTCATTTTTACCGAACTTATGCACGATAGAGCCTACCTGTTCCTTAGTTAGTGCCATGTTTATTACACTCCTTGAGTACCATCAAAAACTATACCTTTGAGCCCGTTTCAAAACCCGGTTGGTTTTGAAAAAATCGTTTTATAGGCTTACAAATTCTATGTATCCTACTTGCCAGGGTACCCTGCTATCTGAAGGGATACAGATTTTTCCCGCGCTAATGGAAATCTCCACCTCTGTACCCGTCCCTCCATTTTTTCCCCGGTGCTCGTATACTATAACCCGATAGCGGCCTTCAGGAGGAATAACCCGGTTGGAAGAAACGAGGTCAAAAACCACGCCTTCTGTTCCAGCTCTGGAAGGGATCCCCTCCATATCAATGGCCACATTCCTGCCCAGAACTGCCCGGGCCCGGGTGAAATCCCCGGCTACTATGGCCGCGCGGATCCCGCTTGAACTTACCGGTAAGGCCCCTTCTTTCACCGGAGGGACCACCTCGGTGATGACTCCCCGATCTGCGTTTAGCGCGCTGATACGGGCCGCATCCGTATCAAGCCGGTAGCCGCAACGAAAATCACTGCCGATGACAAGATACGCGAGCTTCCCCCACCGGATCAAGGCATCAATGAATTCCTGTCCTTTCAGTGTACTAAAATTTTCTGAAAAGTCAATGAGAATCGTCTGAGAAACCCCCAGGTCTTCAAAGATGGCGAGCTTTTGGGGGAGGCTTACAATATCCCCCCTATAGGTTTCAGGGCTTAAGATCCGTTTAGGACTCTGCCGAAAGGTGATCACCGTAGGAATGAGTCCCTGCCGGAGGATCTTGGCTATAAGCGCCTGGTGTCCCCGATGTACCCCATCAAAAACCCCAATGGTCATAGCGGTCTGCTCACGGATCCTCCCTCCTGCCAATGCCTGCCAGTCAAGGACGCGCATAGACATATCCATAACTCCAGGTTTTTTGCGGTTCTCTCTTTTCGATAATGGCGGCTACTTCTCCCGCTTCATCTAAAACGCCGGCATAAGGAACCGCAGCGCCCTGGCGGGGAGGATAGTACAGGGCGGCTTCATCAATGAGGTCATGCAAAGGCTTACCGTGGATCATCTGCGAGACCGCTTCAGAGTTCACCCTCACATAGGGTATCCCCAGCGCGTCCAGAACCGATTGATCTACAGGCCGCAGCGCCGCTTCAAGCCGCGGCAGGGGATCCGCGCTATCCCCAAGATCTACCCCCTGGGCGGCCTGAAACCCTGCAATCCAGGTCCGGTGCAAGGCCGTAAGATACCCTCTGGACCCCGCTGCCCGGGCAAGGTCTCGAGCTAATGCGCGGATATACGTACCTTTTGAACAGTGTACCCGGATCTGCGCATAAGCACCGTCCCCGCCAGGCACTTCATAGCCCCTGAGTTCCAGGGCATACACCGATACAGGCCGCGGATG
The DNA here is from genome assembly GCA_031275325.1 of Treponema sp. Classification (GTDB taxonomy): domain Bacteria; phylum Spirochaetota; class Spirochaetia; order Treponematales; family Breznakiellaceae; genus JAIRLU01. The sequence continues at coordinate 35,692 of JAISOX010000031.1, read as the reverse complement.
CAGGGCAGCGGGTTTACCCTTCCGGGCCAGTTGAGCGGAACGCCGCCCCTGTACATGGACCGCGGAATACTCAGGCGGGGTCTGGAGTATATCCCCCCGGAACTGGGGAAGCGCTGCCTCAAGGGCTTCCCAGGAAGGGATCCTCCCTTCAGCTACCAGGGATCCTTCAGGGTCCAGGGTATCGGTTTCCTTGCCGAAACAGACGGTCCCTTCGTATTGTTTGTCCGTCCCAGAAAACCAGGAGGAGAGTTTTACCGCCCTGCCTACCAGGACCAGGAGCAGCCCTGAGGCGAATTTATCCAGCGTACCGGTATGGCCGACCTTATCCGTGGCAAAGGCTCGTTTCACCCTTTCCAGCGCCGCAAAAGAGGTGATTCCTGGTCTTTTGTTCAACAAGAGGCAGCCCGAAGGTTCCCCTGCCCCCAGCTTAGGCCTCCTCATGGCGGTACAGGTTTTCAGCGCCCTGCAGGTTTTCGATCTTCTGGATCAGCGCAAATCCTTCTTTAATACTTGCATCCTCATGAAAACGAAGCCGAGGGGTCTGGCGTATATGCATCTGTCCTGCAATCTGACTCTGTATAAACCCCGCGGCGCTTTGCAGGCCCGCGACCCCTTTGGCCAGGTTCCCCTGGGGCTTACAGATCGAGACATACACCTCAGCCCACGCAAAATCCCTGGACACCGAAACCCTGGTAATAGAAAGAAAAGGGTGGACCCGGGGATCTTTGATTTTACCTTCTACAATAAGGGCGCCGATTTTTTCTTGGATAAGACGCCCTACCCGTTCAATTCTGTATTCCGACATGCTGGATGAGTATAGCACCCTGAACGAAAATATATAAGAGGCTCGGTTTTGGTTATGCCGCCCCAGCCAAAGGAGCGGGAACGACCCATGGACCCCTGCTTCCCGCCCGGTTATAGCCGTAGTCCATAGCTTCCGCGCCGGAATGTAAACCATCGTAAACCCGTTTGAGGGACGGGTCTTTTTTCATTTCATCGCGTTCAGCCTGGGCAATGGCAATAGCATCATAATCGCCAGATCCCGTTTTTTACGTGTCCACAAAGTCTTAGGGGTTATTGCTTTCAGGGCAAAGGAGTTCGGCGCATTTTTACGCCCCCGCTTGCAGCATTAAAGCCCTGGCTTCAAGAAAAAAGGCCGCGGCCTATAAAATAAAAGCCATGGCCTGAAGAAAAAAAGCCATGGCCTGAAAAAATAAAGCCATGGCCTGAAAAAATAAAGCCATGGCCTGAAAAAATAAAGCCATGGCCTGAAGAATAAAAGCCATGGCCTATAAAATAAAAGCCATGGCCTAAAAAAGGGGGTATGCGATGCAGACCGGTTATATGCCCCGCCCGGACAGGGCCGTGCGGGAATGGGTGAAAAACCTTTACCCCTGCGCCCTCGTCCAGTACACCCGCTGGATCTCCCCGGTCAAACAAGAAAAACGAGCAGCCCCGCGGGCACGGCAAGCCCGCAGCGGGTTACTTACCGGGGAATATTTTCCTTAAAATACACATCCAGGGGGATTTCCATTTTAGGGGGTATCTGCTGCTCCAGCACGATGTGGCGGTACAGGTTCAGCAGGGCCAGCCGGCCCTGTTCTTCGGGCCGCTGGGAGATGATCCCGTCTATCCCGCCGTCCCGGAGGAGTTCCCGGTTCTTGGGGATAAGATCGTACCCCACCAAGACAAAGGGGCGCTTGCTCTGCTGCCTTTTTGCGGCCTCCGCGACCCGGTGGGCCATACAGTTGGTGATAAAAACCCCTCCCAGATCAGGATGGCCCTGTAAGAAAAGGGCAATTTCATCCACTGACAGTTCCACCCCCTGATAGCCGGAATATTCCTGTACCACCGTGGAAAAGCCCTGCTCCTCCGCGTACTGTAAAAAACCGTCCCTGCGCCGGGTGATATGGTAGTCCTCCCCATGGGCATCCAGAACCGCCAAGGGTTTCCTGACCCGGCTGCCCGCCAAAAGGTGCATGAGCCTGCCCGCCAGATACCCCCCCCGGAACGAATCCTGGCCTATGGCGCAGAGGGGCTGGGTTTCGGGAAGGTCCGCATCAAAGAAAATACAGGGGATCTTTTTTTCATGGATAGCATCAATCAATAGTTTGGTTTTTTTAGGCATGATAGGGGATAAAAGAATCCCATCAAAGGGTTCCGCCAGTAAGGCCCCCGCGGCTTTACGCAATTCCTTGGGGCTGTAACGGTCAAATTCGATAATCTCCGTTTCTACCCCCAGGGGAGCGATCTCGTTGCAGCCCTCCCGGATCCCCTCCAGGACCTGGCCCCAATAACCCGCGTCCTGATCCCCGCGGGGCAGGAACGCGCAGAACCGGTAGGCCCGGTTCCGCTTGAGCCGCCGGGCTATGGGGTTGGGGGTAAAGTGGTATTGAGCGATGATAGCCTCAATTCTCGCTTTGGTCTCTGCAGATACCCGGCCCCGGCGATACATAACCCGGTCCACGGTTCCAATGGAAACCTGGGCCAGCGCGGCGATTTCTTTAACGGTCATTGCTCGTAACCTGGATAACCATACTCGACCCTATGGTAGGGAGAAATAAACCGGCTGTCAAGTTTGTATCCTGGTATCCCCGGGCCTGCTTAGGATGAGTCGATGGCCCCGCGAGGCTGGCATGTCCCCCAGGATTACCTGAAACATCCACGGCTGTCGTCCCGCTCCCTTTCAATGAACAGGGCCTATACCGGTAAAGCCCCCTTGTGTACCCGGCGGAAATGTATTACTTTGTATAACCATGAGCCTTTTGAAAAGCCTCGGCATGATACGCCATTTCAATATCCTGCTTCATCTTTCTTACATTAAACAAGAAAAGGAACGAGGACAGGTATGTGATGAGGGATGAAGCACGATAAAAAGAAGGGAAAACTGAAATGGGCCTTGGTGCTCTCTGGGGGCGGGGCTAAAGGGCTTGCCCATCTGGGCGTTTTGAAGGCCCTTGCGGATCGGGGGTTCCCGGAGCCTTCCCTCGTGGTAGGCGCTTCCATGGGGGCCATTGTCGGAGGGCTTTATGCCTGCGGTATAGGTCCTGCAGAGCTTATTCGGTTTGTGCTGGAAGAATTCGATATCACCGCCTACCTGGATAGTTTCGTGTTTAAGTTGAACGGCCCGGTAGGCAAGGTTTTTCAAACCGGCCAAATGCTGGGAAATTTCGCCACCCGCCGCGGGGTTGATTCAGGACAGGGCCTGCTCAAGCTGTTTGAAGAACTTACCCAGGGAAAGACCTTTGCAGAAACGAAGATCCCTTTCCGCTGCAATGCGGTAGACCTGGTTTCAGGTAAAGAGCGGGTGTTTAGTTCTGGATCCGTGGCACGAGCCATCCGGGCTTCGATGTCCTTTCCGGCTTTTTTTGAACCCTTGGTTGAAGAGAAGGAAGGCTCGGTATCCCAATGTCTCGTAGATGGGGGCTTGGCAGACAATATGCCGGTGTATATTGCCCGGAACGCGGGGTTTAGGCGGGTTTTGGCAGTAGATCTGTACCATTTTAGGAGCATACCCGCATCGGACATGAAAACCGGACCCCATATAGTGTACCGGGCCATTGAAGTAGCCCTTAACCTGATGGAGCGGAAGCAGGGGGCCCCCGCGGATCTTACCCTCTACGCGGCAGACCAGGCGAGTCCTTTTAACTTTTTCAGGAAAAAGGAACTCATCGAACTTGGGGAACAGGCGGTCCTGAAAAAGGATCCCCAGATTCAGGCCTTTTTTTCCGGCAGGGAGTTTTCCGGTAATTGACGCCAAGCGGCGGTATGGCAGGGAGGAAGGCCCTATGTTCACGCGCAAGGGAGGACACGATGAATCGACTGCATGAGAGTATCGAAACCCTGGTTAATTCCTACCGGTCTTATGGGCTGGTGAATCATACAGGCGGGGCCAATCTTCCCAGCCGGGAGAGCATTGAAGACATCCTGCGGGGCCTGGACGAACTCATCTTTCCCGGATTCCGGGAGAATGAAGGGCTGGATCATAATAACCTGCACTTAATTACCGCAGAAAAGTCCTACCACATTGCCCGGGAACTGGTGCGGGAAGTGGAAAAGAGCATTGTTTTTGCTTCCCGGATCGGGTACCGGGATTTATCCTGCGGCTATGCGGGCTGCCATGCAGTAGCGGAACTCATTGTAGACGACTTTTTTGAAGAACTCCCCAAGATACGCTTGGCTTTGGCCCTGGATATGCAAGCCGCCTTTAAAGGGGATCCTGCGGCCAAGAGCATTGAAGAAGTGATCCTTTCCTATCCAGGGTTTGACGCGATCACCGTACACCGGCTGGCCCATTTCTTCTGGAACCGGAAGGTGCCGCTCATCCCCCGGATGATGAGCGAACTGGTCCACGGCCGTACAGGCATTGATATTCACCCTGGGGCGACCATCGGGGAATCCTTTTTCATCGACCACGGCACCGGGGTAGTCATTGGGGAAACGACGGTGATCGGTAAGAACGTCAAGTTGTACCAGGGGGTTACCTTGGGCGCGCTCTCGGTCAAAAAGGAAGAGGCGAACCAGAAACGGCATCCCACCATCGAAGACCAGGTAACCATTTATTCCGGGGCGACTATCCTGGGCGGGGAAACCCGTATTGGCCGGGGATGCATCATCGGGGGGAACGTATGGATCACCTCGTCCGTACCGCCGGACACCATGGTCTACACCAAAACCGGCCAAGAGATGATTTGTTTAACCTAACTGGGCCTTAGGCTGGTACGGGCTCATCAATGTTCTATACTTAACCGTATGAAGAAAATAAACAGAAGACAGGGGATCGGGTATATACCCCTATCCCTGCTCTGGTTCCTGGGCCTCCTCACCGGGTGTACCGGTACGCCCAAGCCTGAGGTTCCCCCAGTCAACCCGCCCCGCTTCCTCAGTCATACAGAACAGCGGATCCTTCCCCTCTATCCTGACCAGGGAAGCCCCCGGATGACCCTGAACATAACCGTATTGGAGAGTTCCGGCGCTCTGGAGCAGTTCATCCAGGAGTTTTTATATGACGGACTGAACCCCCAGGCATATACCGAGCGGCTCATTACAGCGTATACCGATCAGTATTTCGCCATGAAGAACTCCCCCCTATTCCCCGATGAGTATGGGGATCAATTTCCAGAGTCCTTGAATTGGGAATATACCGAAACCTGGGAGGCTGGTTCCCCATGGTCCCAGGTTCTGGTGATAAGCCGGAACCTCGAATATTACCTGGGAGGCGCTCACGGTATGCGGGAAAAGCGCTATTTTGTCATTTTCCAGGATACCCATAAGGTGCAGCCCGCGGCTCTGGCAGACATTATAGAACCAGCTTCCTGGCCTCTCGTGGAAGAGCGTATTGCCCAGGCCCTGCGGATAGAGGCGAACCTTGAACCGGATGAACCCCTTTCTCAAGGGGGCTTTTTTGAGGATACGGTGGAGATACCGGACAATTTCTTCCTCACCTCTCAAGGCTTGGGTTTCCACTGGGATCCCTATGAAATAGCCCCGTATGTGATGGGTTCTATAGAGGTATTGCTCCCCTATGAACAGATACAGGATCTGCTTAAATCAGGAACCCCTATAGGTTTCTAGGGTTCAAAGAATCCCGCCAGCGGGCTTAATGCCCCTGTATGGCCGCGGTGGAAAGAAGGCGGGTCGCCCCTTGTTTCGGGCCTTTGCCGCTTTGGAGCCAAACCCGCCAGCGGGGTTAATGCCCCGGGCGGATCAAACACCTTGATCCGGGCGGATCAAACACCTTGATCCGGGCGGATCAAACAACTTGATCCGGGCGGATCAAACACCTTGATCCGGGCGGATCAAACACCTTGATCCGGGCGGATCAAACACCTTGATCCAGTAAGGCCGCGGTGGAAAGAAAGCGAGGCGCCCTTTACTTCCCGCCTTTGCCGCTTTGGAGCCAAGCCCACGGATAGGTGAGAACGCTCTTCCCGATGTAGGAACGAAGGGACGTAAGCCGTACCACCGAACATCTCCGCACCCCTTAACGCCCACCGCAGGTGCACCTATGTCTCCAGAAACCGGTTTCTATGCTGCAATGAATCGTTTCACCGGTGAAATAAACCGAACTTTTCCAGGGACTATATTTCCGGAGCTTGTTCCCGTACATAGGCTTCAGCTTCTTTGTTCCAAAGCCCCTGATGATCCTGGCATCGTTTTGCCAATTCAGCATAGAACGGATCGGTTTTACCCTTTTCAGCAAAATCCTTGATTGCCGTGAGTTCCATGTTTTTGTGGGTATAAATGAGCTTCTTGCCCCCAGGAATGGCGTCAAGATTAAGGGTCGTCTCAGGAACCGCGTTAAGCCCTCCCACATGGGTAACCATGAATACCGGGTTGAGTTCACCCTTGGCCATCATGGCCAGGGCCTCTTTCATATCTTCCGTATTTCCCCCAGAGGTTCCTACCAGGTGATGGGCTTCGTAGTGAACATTGTAGAAGTTGCATAGTGCAGAAAACGAAGGGTCTGTAGGGCCGGCAAAGAAGTTAAGGCACCCATCAGGGCCCAAGAGCGCGTCTCCCAATTCGAGAACCGGCTGCGCCGGGGCAAAGACAAATACATCATCATACCGTCTCCCCTGGTTGAGCGCGGTAAGATGGGCTAGGGGATCCGCCATGTCTTTGGTATTGACGTAGATCAGTTCTACGCCTTGGCAGGCAGCTTCCGCAGGGGTTAAAAGCTGCTGGGCCCGGCGCAGCCTCGTATCGTCAATATCCGTAACCACCAGGCGGGAGGGCTTCCGGGGATGGTGAATGGCATAATCAATGGCCCCCAGACCCATAGGCCCCGCCCCAGCCAGGAGGGCCAATGACCCGCCCTCCACAATACCCATACGATGCACGTAGGAGCCCCCCTGAGTATGGTACTGGGCATGAAAAGCCCCCACTATACAGGAAACCGGTTCCGCTAAAGAACCGAGGTAAAAGGTATCTCCTGGGTATTCCAAGAGACAAGCCATCTCCATCACCTCAGAAGGAATGATAATGAACGTGGCGTCTCCCCCGGTATAGGGGTATGAATAGCCCGGCGCCCAGAGGGTTCCAGGCCCAGGGCTTCCGTCAGGACCAGGAGGACCCGGATAATTGAGGGCAGGCTGTATGGCAAACCGGGTACCCGCTTTGAAGGCGTGCGCCCATCGAGGGCCCACCTGCATAAGAGTACCGCAGAATTCATGGCCGATGATGACCGGGTTCTTGGCAATATCCTGGCGGACCCGTTTGTGTTTCTCCCCCTGCATGGCCAGTTTATGGCTAGACATACAGATCGAATCAGACTCGACTCGGGCGAGTATTTCATGGTCCTGGATTTCAGGCAAGTCAAATTCCTCAAGCCTGAGATCCCGAACCCCGTGGATACGCACTGCCTTGGTTTTCATAGGGGCTCCTTGATTCTAGGCTAATCGAATTGAAAAAGAAGTACAACAGAGTGGGTCGGAAACTGCAGTTTCCGACCCACCACCACGCAAAAACAGCAAAATTAGCATATCCATCTGGTATAAGCAACGCACTCGTGATAGACTGGAGGCTGTTTCAACATTGCAAGTTTTGAAACAGCCGCGCTTGATTACATTTTTTATACCTATAGGGGAGGAAGGTGCTATGTACGGTATCATTTTTCTGGTAGTGTTCTTGATCCTGATGACGGCTATCGGTATCTGGGGAATGAGGAAAACGAAAACCTTGGGGGATTTCTTTTTGGGAGGCAGAACCATGGGCCCCTGGGTTTCTGCAGTGGCCTATGGAACGTCCTATTTTTCTGCGGTCCTTTTTATCGGGTTTGCCGGGACCCAAGGCTGGCAGTTCGGCCTTAACGCCCTCTGGATTGCCCTAGGAAACGGCCTTATCGGCGCCCTGGCTGCGTGGGTGGTTCTGGCCCGCCGCACCCGGCGGATGACCCAGAACCTGGATGCCATGACCATGCCTGCGTACCTCCAGGAACGGTACGGAGCCAAACACTTAAAGCCCCTGGCCGCATCGGTGATCTTTTTCTTCCTGCTTCCCTACTCGGCTTCGGTGTTCAAAGGTTTAGGGCACCTTTTTGAAGCGGTGTTTCACATCCCCTACGATACCGCGCTGCTCATCATGATCGCCTTTACCGGGGTATACCTGATCTTAGGGGGGTACTTTGCCATAGCCATTACCGATTTTATCCAGGGTATCGTCATGTTCTTCGGGGCCATAGCCATGGTGGCGGTCTTGACTTCTCAGGAAGGGGGGCTCCTGGAAATCATCGGAAAGGTGCGAGAGCAGTATCCCCTGCATGTTCCCTTGGAAAAGCAGCCTACGGTCCTCACCATCCTGTCCCTGGTGTTTATGACCAGCTTTGGCACCTGGGGCTTGCCTCAAATGGCCCAGAAATTCTACGCCATAAAGAACGAACAGGTTATCCCTAGGGCAGCTATGGTTACTACGGTTTTTGCCTTGGTCATCGGCTTTGCTGCGTACCTCACCGGTATCTTTGCCCATGCTTTTTTCACCCTTGAAAGGGTGCCTAAAAACGATGCCGGAGGCATCCTCTACGATTCGATTGTGCCGACCCTGCTCACCGAACATTTGCCTGAAGCGCTCATGGGCTTGATCCTGCTCTTGGTCCTCTCTGCTTCCATGTCCACCCTTTCGTCTTTGGTATTAGTGTCCTCTTCTTCGGTGGCTATTGATCTGTACCCTTCCCAGGTAAACCCCAAAACCGGTAAAGACCGGTCTGTGGCGATGATGCGTTTTCTTTCCGCTCTTTTTGTGATGATTTCGTATTTCATATCCCGGTTTCAGTTCAGCTTTATTGTTACCCTCATGTCCCTCAGTTGGGGCGCGGTTTCAGGATCCTTTGCCGCTCCCTATATCTACGGCCTCTATTGGAAGGGGACCACCAAGGCCGGGGCTTATGCAGGGCTTTTGTCGGGCCTGGTAACTGAAATCACCTTGTTTTTCATCCTGGGCGCGGCTAATTCACCTTTAGCCGCCTCCTTCGCCATCCTGGCGCCCTTCATCGTGGTGCCGGTGGTTTCCCGCTGTACCCAAGCCCCCCATCAATCCTTAGTGGATCGGGCCTTTGCAGGTTTATCCCGTACCCTATAGTCCTTTGGGACTTTATGAGGAAGTTATAGTATGGAACACATTGTATTAGGAGATGAGGCAGTGGCCTTGGGGGCCCTCCATGCAGGGGTAAGCGCCTCTTACGGCTATCCTGGGACCCCCTCCACGGAGATCATGGAATACCTCCTGGACGCTTATACCCAAGGAGGTCCCATTGCCCGGTGGTGTACCAACGAGAAAACTGCCCTGGAAGCGGCCTTGGGGGTGTCTTTCGCAGGCCGCCGAGCTCTGGTTACGATGAAGCATGTGGGGCTTAACGTGGCTTCCGACCCCTTCATCAACGGCAGTCTTTTGAGGATAAGGGGAGGCTTGGTGATTGCCGTGGCAGATGATCCGGGGATGCACAGTTCCCAGAATGAGCAGGATTCCCGGTTTTATGCGGATTTTGCCTTGGTTCCCTGTATGGAACCCCGGAACCAGCAGGAAGCCTACGAGATGACCCAGGAAGCCTTCGCGGTTTCTGAGCAGTTTCAGGTTCCGGTGCTGCTGAGGTTGACTACCCGGCTGTCCCATGCCCGGGCCGGGGTGTCGCCAGGATCAGCCCGAGGGCAAAACCCCCTATCCAAAGCATCGGACAAGACCCAGTGGATCCTCCTTCCAGGGTTTGCCCGGAGAAACTATGCAGCCCTTATCGAAAAGCAAGGGGATATCCTTGCCTGGTCCACAGCCCATCCTAAAAATACCTTGGAACTGGAGGGGAAGGACCGGTCCTGGGGAATCATTACGGCAGGTTTAGGGGGAAACTATTACGAAGAAAACCGGGAAGACCTGGTCCGTTTCCGCCAGGGGAAGCCGCCGGCCCGGCTCCACATCGGGGTGTATCCTGTGCCGGTTTCTTTGATACGCAGGCTCTGTGAAGATGCCCAGCAGATCCTGATCATTGAGGAAGGGCAGCCGTTCATCGAAGCAAAGATCCGGGGACTTTTGCCTTCTTCCTGTAGTATCTCCGGGAAATTGGACGGCACGGTAAACCGTACTGGAGAATTGGACCCAGATCAGGTGCGGAGAAGCCTTGGCCTCCCGCCTCGGCCCAGTGTTTTATCTGGAGGGCTTACCATTCCTCCTCTGCCGAACCGTCCTCCTCAGCTTTGCCAAGGCTGTCCGCACGGGGATAGTTACGAAACCATTAAGCAGGCTCTGGCAGGTCTTGAAAACACCGCGGTTACTGCGGATATTGGGTGCTATTCCTTGGGGGCCATGCCCCCTTATGAGGCGCCGGAATCCATTGTCTGCATGGGCGCTTCGGTGGGCATGGCGAAAGGCGCAGCAGACGCGGGAATACGCCATGTGGTTGGGGTTATCGGGGATTCCACCTTTCTTCATTCAGGGATCACCGGTCTTATTGATGCGGCGGCGGCTAATACCCCTATGACCCTGGTCATTCTGGACAATGCCATTGTGGCCATGACCGGCTGTCAGGAAACTATGGTTCCCTCTTCCAAGCTCCGGGAACTCATCCGGGGATTGGGGGTTCCTGAGGAACATCTTATTGAGTTGGAAGCGAAAAAGCCCCTTATCCAGGAGAACGCTGCCCGTCTGCGCGCGGAAATTATCTATCCCGGACTTTCCGTGGTGATTTTTAAACGGGAATGTCTTGAGGCTGCAAGACAGCGGAAGAAGAAAGCCCGCCGCAGGGAATAAGAAAACCGCCACGGCAAAGGAGGGAAGGCAGGCCGGTTCGTCTCCTTTTTTACCGTGGCGTTTTTTTATAGAGGGAAGGGCGTCCTATAAACCCCTGCCCCAAAAGGCGTTTCCAGTTCCTATTTCACCGCACCGCCAATAAGGGTTACCCGTCCGTCGATTTTTGGTGTCTTTTATCGTTTTTTGGAGTTTTGTTTAATAGATTCTCAAAGCAGGAAACCCTGCTTTCGCCCCCAGAGACTGTGGGGCTTGTGTTTTTGATCCGTAGGCTCAAGCCTTTGATCCGTAGGCTCAAGCCTTTGATCCGCAGGCTTGAGACTTTAACCCGTAGTCTCAAGACTTTAACCTGCAGGCTTGAGACTTTGACCCGTAGACTAGAGCTTTTGTCCCGGAAGCTCTAGCCTTTAATCCAGAAGCTCTAGCCTTTAACCCAGAAGCTCTAGCCTTTGTACCAGAAGCTTCAGCCTTTAATCCAGAAGCTCCAGCTTTTGCTCCAGAAGCTCCAGCCTTTGTCCCAGAAGCTCTAGCTTTTATCCCAGAAGATCCAGCTTTTGCCCCAGAAGCTCCAGCCTTTAATCCAGAAGCTCTAACTTTTGCTCCAGAAGCTCCAGCTTTTGCCCCAGAAGCTCTAGCTTTTGCCCCGGAAGCTCCAGCCTTTGTCCCAGAAGCTCTAGCCTTTGTCCCAGAAGCTCTAGCCTTTAATCCAGAAGCTCCAGCTTTTGTTCCAGAAGCTCTAGCTTTTAACCCAGAAGCTCTAACCTTTAACCCAGCAGCTCCAGCTTTTGCTCCAGAAGCTCTAGCTTTTATCCCAGAAGCTCTAGCTTTTGCCCCAGAAGCTCCAGCTTTTGTCCCAGAAGCTCCAGCTTTTAACGCAGAAGCTCTAGCCTTTAACCCAGAAGCTCCAGCCTTTAACCCGGAAGCTCTAGCTTTTGCCCCAGAAGCTCTAGCCTTTAACCCGGCAGCTCCAGCTTTTGCCCTGGAAGCTCTAGCCTTTAACCCAGAAGCTCCAGCCTTTAACCCAGAAGCTCCAGCTTTTGTCCCAGAAGCGCTAGATTTTAACCCAGAAGCTCTAGCCTTTAACCCAGAAGCGCCAGCTTTTGTCCCGGAAGCTCTAGCTTTTGTCCCAGAAGTTCTAGCTTTTGTCCCAGAAGCTCCAGCTTTTTCCCCGGAAGCTCTAGCTTTTGTCCCAGAAGCTCTAGCCTTTAACCCAGAAGCTCCAGCTTGTAACCTGTAGTCTCAAGACTTTAACCCGGAGTCTTGAAACTGACCCCCAGGCTCAAGCGGATGCTCACCGATGAGGCCCCCAGCATGCGGCCTTTTTCTTTTTTTTCAGGGCCGGTATAATGAACTGCTTATGGATCAGGATATACGCAGTATTCTCAAGACCTATTTTGGATTTACCCAATTCCGGCAGGGACAGGAGGAAATCATCCATACCCTCCTGGAACACCGGGACGTCCTGGCAGTGATGCCCACAGGCGCGGGCAAGTCCCTCTGTTATCAGGTTCCGGCCCTGCTCCTTGAGGGGCTCACCCTGGTTATTTCCCCGCTGATCTCCTTGATGAAGGATCAGGTCAACGGGCTGCAAGAAGGGGCTATTCCTGGGGCCTACCTCAACAGTTCCCTCACCCCAGGGGACTACCAGGCCACCATAAGCCGGGCCGTACAGGGGGATTACAAGATCCTCTATATCGCCCCTGAAGGGCTCAAGCGGGAGGCCGTACAGCGCCTGGCCGGGGGTATTGCTATGGTGGTGATTGATGAAGCCCATTGTATTTCCCAATGGGGCCATGACTTCCGTCCCAGCTATCTGTTAATCCACGAATTTATCCAGAGTCTTGCCCAGCGGCCCATCACCGCCGCGTTTACCGCCACTGCTACAGGCAAGGTCAAAGAAGACATCCTCCGCATATTGCGCCTGGAAAACCCCTATGTCCTTACCACGGGGTTTAACCGGGAGAACCTCTATTTTGCGGTACAAACCATTCCCAAGTCCCCGGATAAAGTACAGGCCCTGCAGGACTACCTGAAAAATCACCAGGACAAAAGCGGGATTGTCTACTGTTCCACCCGGAAAACCGTGGAAGAACTCAGCGCCGCCCTCAACGCGGCCGGTTATGAGGCCACCCGGTATCATGCGGGCCTGGATGATCAGGAACGGCAGACCAACCAGGATGACTTTATCTATGATCGGAAGCCCCTCATGGTGGCCACCAATGCCTTTGGCATGGGGATCGACAAGTCCAATGTATCCTTTGTCATTCATTACAACCTGCCCAAGAACATCGAAAGCTATTATCAGGAAGCAGGCAGGGCAGGCAGGGACGGGGAACCGGCGGATTGCATCCTCTATTACAGCCCCCAGGATTGGCGGACTAATACCTTCCTCATCACCAACTGCCAGCCTGGAGAGCCGCCAAAAGATCCTGCCCTGGTAAGGCATAACCTGGAACTGCTTAAAGCTATGACTTACTACGCTACCACCACCGATTGCCTGCGCGCCCGGCTGCTGGCCTATTTTGGGGATACCCCTTCCCACTATTGCGGCAATTGCTCTAACTGTACGACCCGCTTTGAAGCCATGGATATACGGGTGGCCGCGCAGAAAATTGTCTCCTGTGTGTACCGTATCGAACAGCGGGGGAAACGTTTTGGTAAGACTATGGTGGCGGATATACTCCGGGGAACCAAAAACCAGAAACTCCTCACCCAGGGCCTGGACTCCCTGAGCACCTACGGCATCATGGCGGACATGGATGTTCACCGCATCAGAACCATCCTGGATTACCTCATCGCCCAGGAATACCTGGCTCTTGAGGGCGACGCCTATCCGGTAGTCTGTTCCGTTCCCCGTTCCAGGGAAATTATCTTTGAAAAAAAGCCCCTGGTGATGATGCTGCCTAAAGAGAAGTCCCGCCCAACCGTACCGGACAACACAGCGGAATTGGACCAGGGCCTCTTTATCAAGCTCAAGACAGTGCGGAACCGTCTGGCCCAGGAAGCCCGTATACCCGGGTATATTATTTTTTCCGACGCTTCCCTTCAGGATATGTGCCGGAAAATGCCCCTGAATCCAGAGCAGTTTTTAGGGGTTTCTGGTGTAGGAAAGGTAAAGATGGAGAAGTACGGCGAAATTTTTACCCGCCTGATCCGGGAACACCGATCCCACACTGAAAGTCCTTAGACTTGTCCGGAAACTTCAGTTTCCGAACAAGTTTATTAGTTGAGTTCTTCGTGGGTACTTTCTACCATATAAATAATCCCTTCGCATATATTGGTAATATGGTCCCCCAGGCGTTCCAGAAAGCCCGAAGTCCGCAGCAGCCGGACCGCCTTCTTTATCAGTTCTGGATGTTCATACATAAGCCCTAAGGTTTCCTCGGTCAGGGCCTTGTGCTCCGCGTCTATTTGATCGTCCAACAAAGCGGTGATCCGGGCGGCCTGGACATCCCGGTTCAAGTACGCGGTAATGGATGCCCGGAGCATCTCCGCGCCGATGGCGGCCATGCGTTCAAGCCGTTCCAAGGATCGGAAGGCCGGTTCCCCGGACAGTTTGAGGGCTGCCTTGGCGATGTGGACCGTGTAATCCCCGATCCGTTCCAGGTGGCCTGCCAGTTTAATGATGCTTACCAGTTCCCTCATGTCCCGGGCCACGGGCTGCTGGGTAGCGATGAGGATCGCTGCCTGGTCTTCAATTTTAAGCTGCATCCCGTTTACTATGGCGTCCGCGGCCTTTACTTCCTTGGCCAGTTCATCGTCGTTGTTTTTCAGGGCAGTAATGGCCTTGCCCAAATCTTCCTCCACCTTAGAGGCCATAGCCAATATATCGTGGCGTAACCGGTTCATTAAAAACATGTTCTTTCTTACCTCTCCTTTTGCGAGTGATTGCGGCTGCGTTCCTTGAGCGCCGCAGGTCCCTTGGTTTCTCCTTTGGTGAAGCAGCCTCCACGGGGTCAACCAAAACGGCCAGAGATATAGGCTTCGGTCCGGCTGTCCCGGGGATTGGTGAATACGGCTTTGGTGTCGTTGTATTCCACCAGATCCCCGAGCAGGAAGAACGCGGTTTTGTCGCTCACCCGGGCAGCCTGGTGCATGGCGTGGGTTACGATGATAATGGTGTACTCCTTTTTCAGTTCCCCCATCAGGGTTTCGATCTTGCTGGTGGCCAAGGGGTCCAACGCGCTGGTAGGTTCATCCATCAAGATGATCTCCGGCTGCATGGCAATACTCCGGGCAATACAGAGCCGCTGCTGCTGTCCCCCGGACAAGCCCATAGCCGAGCGTTTAAGCCGGTCCTTCACCTCATCCCAGAGCGCGGCTTTTACCAGGGAAGCCTCCACCAGTTCGGCAAGGATCCGCTTGTCCCGCCGGCCCTGCATCCGTGGGCCATAGGCGATGTTATCGAAGATGCTCATGTTAAAGGGGTTGGGTTTCTGAAAGACCATCCCCACCCGGCTCCGCAATTCGGTTACGTCCATGCCGCGGTAGATGTCTTCCCCGTCTATGAGCGCGGTTCCGGTAATCTGGCAGGAGGGGATGAGGTCGTTCATCCGGTTAAACACCCGGAGAAAGGTTGACTTTCCGCATCCTGAGGGGCCGATAAACGCGGCGATTTCCCGAGGCTGGAGGGTAAAGGTGATCTTTTTCAGCGCGTGAAACGCCCCGTAGAACACATCCAGTTCCTGCACATCCAGTTTCGGCTTTTCTGTCTTTTCTAGTTCCTGCTGGTTCATACGTTCATACTCCGGTGCTGATTAAGGTAACGGGAAACCAATTTGGTAGCGGTGTTGATGAGGATGACCAGGATGATAAGGACCGTGGCCGTGGCAAAGGCAACGCCGAAATCCTCCGGGTTTATCGCCTCTTTGGTGAGGTAATAGAGGTGGATGGTGAGGGTCCGGCCTGAGTCAAACACCGATGCAGGGATGTTCCGGGTGATCCCCACGGTGAGCAGTACCGGCGCGGACTCCCCTACCACCCGTCCGACGGCCAAGATAGTGGAGGTAACGATCCCTGGCATGGCTGAAGGGATCACCACATAACGAATGGTCTGAAACTGGGTGGCCCCCAGGGCCAGGGATGCTTCCCGAAAGGAAGGGGGGATGGTCTTTAAGGATTCTTCGGTGGTTCTGATGATCACCGGCAGGATCATAATGCTCAAGGTACAGGATCCCGCAAGAATGGACTGACCGAATTTGAGGAACCGGCAGAACAGCAAAAGCCCAAAAAGGCCGTAAATAATTGAGGGGATCCCTGAAAGGGTTTCTATGGCCAGCCGTAAGGCCCGGACAAGACCGGAATTGCCTGTATACTCGTTCAGGAAGATGGCGGTTATCAGGGCGATAGGTAAGGCAATAGCCAGGGATACCAGTACCACATACAAGGTGGTTACCAACATAGGAAAGATACCCCGGGGATTTGCCCGGGATATGAGGGAAAGGTTCACCTGCCCAGAAGCGCAGACCAGGATATACCCCAGGATAAAGGCCAAGACCCCCAGTACCACGACTAATGACGCGGCCATAACCCCATAGAGGACCCCATCTTTGACCGCGCGGCTTTTTTTCTTATACGTCAATCTATACCTCCTTATGCCGCCGGAGGTACAAGACCCCGCTGTTCAGCAGCAGAATAAGCATGAAGAGGACTACCCCGATGGAAAAGAGCAGTTCCCGGTGTCTCCCTTGCGCGTAGCCCATTTCCAAGGCAATGGTGGCGGTCAGGGTCCGCACGCTATCCAGGGGGCTATGGATAAGCTGGGGGGAATTCCCCGCTACCAGGATCACCGCCATGGTTTCCCCTACTGCCCGGGAAATCCCCAGCATAATCCCGGCGATAACCCCAGAGCGGGCCTGGGGCAGCGCCACAAACCAGAGGGTTTGCATCTTGCTTGCCCCCAAGGCCAGGGAGGCTTCCCAATGGGATCGGGGAACCGCGCGAATCGAAGTCTCGGTAATGGTGATGATGGTAGGGAGGATCATCACCGAAAGCATGATGATCGCGGAAAACAGGCTGTTTCCCGAAGGCACGGCAAAGATCTGTTTCACCGCAGGGACGATCACCATTAAGCCGAAAAATCCATAAACCACCGAGGGAATCCCTGCCAGGACTTCTATCCCTGCCCGGGCCAGAGCCGCAGGCTTATCAGGCATGAATTCCCCCAGAAAGAGTCCGCAGAGCAAAGCCGGAGGCACCCCCAAGAGGACCGCTCCCAGGCTTGCGAGAACCGTACCGATGATCATGGGAAAAATACCGTAGACCTTCTCGTAGGTAGGATGCCATTGCGTACCGGTCAAGAACCGGGGGAGGCTGTAGGGGGCTTCAGGCAGGATGAAGTGAATCTTAGGACTTAATCCCGGCAGTCCCGGGTAACTGAGGGTATATACCGCAGCTTCAGGAGTAGAAAGGGTTCCCCCGGAATATGCGGTAAACCGGATCATCTTTTCCGGGTCTTTTTCCCCGGCAAATACCAGCGCTTCCAGGACCTGTTCTCCTTCAAGACCGGAAAAACGCAGGTGCAATGACGAGGTTGAGGGGGGAACCGGTATCAGGGGCGTATCCTGGTACCATGCTCCGTTGACCTGGATTTCCCGGATGTTTTCGAGAACCAACCGGATACCTGGATCCGTGGGAAAGAGGAAGGGTCCTGCGCCCTGGATGAACACAAAGAGGAGGATCCCTCCCAGGGCCAGGATGGAAAAGCCGGAAACGAGGCTTACCAGGCGCTTAAAAAGGATGTCCTTATTCCGGCGATGCAGCATGATTTGTCCCTTAACCCTTTACGGAAATCCAGCTTTTTTTGACGATGCTCTGCCCTGCAGGAGACAGGATCCACTCCAGAAACCGCTGGGTTTCCTGGTGTACAGACGTGCTTTTGGTGAGCAGGATAAAGGGACGGGCAATCTTGTAGGCGCCATTGATCACGTTGCCGCTGTTGGCCGCGACCCCTTCAATGGCCAGAGGTTTTACCGAACTATCCACCGAACCCAGGGAAATGTACCCGATAGCATCCACATTCCGGGAGACTTCAGCCTTTACCGCGCCGGTTCCGTCAAACTCAATGGCCCCAGGTACCAGTTGGTCTTTAAGCGCAATAAGCTCCTCAAAGGCCCCTCTGGTTCCAGACCCAGGCTCCCGGGAAACCACGGCAATTTTTCCCTGTTTTCCCTGAGTAACTTCGCTCCAATCCTGTATCCTGCCTGAGTAAATATCCCGGCACTGGGCTATAGAAAGTCCTGTCAACGGGTTAGTCCCATGGACGATCACCGCGATACCGTCTATGGCGATGACCAATTCCCTAAGGCCCGCTCCTTTTTCTACAGGGCTCAGTTCCCGGCTGGACATCCCTACCTCACTGGTTCCTGCAGCTGCGGCATTGATACCGTCGGAAGAGCCTGTACCGTTGATGTTGATCTTCACATTACTCCGTACCCGGGCGTAATCCCCGGCTAAAAGCTCCATCAACGGGGTAACTGAGGTGGATCCCGCTACTTCAATGGTGTAAGGCACGGCCTGTGCTTCAGGGCTTGGCGTACCGCGGTCTTTCGATCCTCCGGCAAAAACCGGCCCAAGGCAAACTGCGGCAAAACAAAGGGCCGCTCCTATCCGTTTACGATGCATTATATTCTCCTCTATAACAGTAAGATTGACTCAAACCTATACAAACAGGGTTAAAATATGATGAGGATTATGTTAGTTTTTAGTTGGCCTATGGATTCCGCGCCTTTGGATCGAACCGGTCTAAAATATAAAATTCTTGACAGGTACCCAAGAACACCCTATAGTCAACATGAATAATTTCATTACTTTGGAAAGGAGAAAGCTATGGAACAATTTGGCGCTTTCGTAAAAATGGTTGACGGGTATCTATGGGGGCCGTGGTTGTTGGTTTTGTTGTTTGGTACCCATCTGTTTATGACCATACGAACCGGATTTATTCAGCGTAAGTTGGGTCTGGGCATTAAGTTATCAGTTACAAAAGACATTGACGGCGCAGGGGATGTCTCCCAATTCGGCGCCCTGACCACGGCTCTTGCTTCAACGATTGGGACGGGTAATATCATCGGGGTGGGGACTGCCATTGCCCTGGGAGGTCCCGGAGCGGTTTTGTGGATGTGGCTTACCGGCGTGTTCGGTATAGCAACCAAGTATGCAGAGTCCCTCATTGCGGTGAAGTTCCGGGTGAAAACCGAAAGCGGTGCCATGCTGGGCGGGGCCATGTATGCCCTGGAACGGGGACTCAAAATGAAATGGCTGGCGGTTCTATTTGCGGCTTTTACGGCTTTTGCGGCCTTTGGTATCGGAAACGGGGTGCAGGCCAATGCAGTGGCTTCCCTCATCAATGAAACCTTTCATGTTCCCTTGTGGATTCCCGGCATAACCATGTCCTTACTGGTGGGCCTGGTTTTGCTTGGAGGCATCAAATGGATCACCAGTGTATGTATCCGCTTAGTACCGCTCATGGCGCTCCTCTATGTCCTGGGGTGTCTCATCATTCTGGGGATCCATCATGCTTATATTATTCCGGCAATCAAGGAAATTTGCAGTTCCGCGTTTTCAGCCAGGGCCGCAGGAGGCGGGTTTATTGCCGCGGGGGTGATGAGCGCTGCCCGGTATGGGATTGCCCGGGGCCTTTTTTCCAATGAATCCGGTATGGGTTCCGCGCCTATTGTGGCTGCCGCAGCCCAAACCCGTAATTCCGTGCGTCAGGCGCTGGTTTCAAGCACAGGCACCTTCTGGGATACGGTGGTAGTTTGCGCTATCACGAGCTTGGTGATTGTCAGTTCGGTGATTGCCAATCCTTCCATAGACAGCGCGACCATTAATGGCGGCGTGCTTACCCATGCAGCCTTTGATCAGATCCCCTTGCTCGGTACGGTGGTGCTTACCTTTGGCTTGATAACCTTTGCGTTTTCCACGATCCTGGGCTGGTCCTATTATGGCGAGCGCTGTGCAGAATACCTGTTCGGCTCCAAAATCAACATCCCCTACCGGTTCCTTTATGTGATCGTTACCTTTGTTGGTTCTATGGTTGCCCTGGATCTGGTATGGGATATAGCCGATGCCCTAAACGCCCTCATGGCCATTCCCAACTTGGTGGCGGTACTGCTGTTGAGTAACCTCATTGTGAAGGAAACCAAGCGTTATCTCGGCGCTATTGATGATAGGGATAGGGATCCTATTCCTTCCAGGACTAAACTCAAGTAACCGAGTTTTGAAACTGCCTCAACCATAAAAATCCCCTATCCGGGGGTAAACCGCTACCCAAAAAGGCAGCGGGCCTTGTGAAAGGGGCAGCCCCTCTGCAAACCCCTCATAAGACAAGGCTATGAAAACGTGGTTTAGGTAGTTACCGCAACGCCTCTGTCGCGGGCGTATAAGGCAAGCCATGGGCTTCTGCAACGCCTTTGTACGTGAGCGTACCCTTATACACATTTAAGCCCTCAAGCAGGCCCGCATCTTTTTTAAGCGCCCCTTCAAGTCCCAAGTCTGCAATCGAAAGACCATAGCGCAGATTCGCGTTTACCAGCGCATTGGTTGAGGTATTGGCCACTGCTCCCGGCATATTCCCCACACAGTAATTGACCACCCCGTCTTTGATAAAGACCGGATCATCATGGTAAGTTACCCGGCTTACCTCGCTGCACCCCCCTTGATCAATAGCCACATCTACGATGACCGCACCTTTTTGCATGGTTTTCAAGTGCTTTTCGCGAATGAGTTTTGGGGTGGCTGAACCGGGAATAAGCACCGCGCCGATAACCAGGTCCGCTTTGGGCAGAAGTTCATCAATGTTTTCAGGGGTGGAGTACACGGTACTGATCCTATTGCCATAGATATCTTCGAGGTACTCAAGACGGTCAAGATCAATATCCACCACTGTTACATGGGCGCCAAAGCCTGCGGCGATTTTTACGGCATTGGCCCCCACGATCCCTGCGCCTAATACAATCACTTCTGCAGCAGGAACCCCTGGTACTCCTGACAAGAGAACCCCTTTACCGCCGAAGGGCCGCTCAAGGTATTTGGCCCCTTCCTGGATCGCCAGGCATCCTGCAATCTGACTCATAGGCTTGAGGCAGGGCAACGCGCCCTTCCGGTCTTTGATGGTCTCAAAGGCCACGCCGATACATTTCTGGCGTAAAAGCGCTTCAGTCTGGGGACGATCCGGAGCCAAATGGAGGTAGGTAAACAGAATTTGCCCTGCCCGGATGAGCGGGTATTCTGCTTGCAATGGCTCTTTCACCTTGACAATCATGTCGCTTTCACCAAATACATCTTCAGCCCGATCCGCCAGTTTACAACCTGCCGCCACATAGTACTCGTCAGGATAACCTGAACCTTCTCCAGCGCCTTTTTGAACCAATACCGTATGCCCATGGTTTTTGTAAGCCTCCGCAGCTTTTGGCGTTAAACCGACCCGGTATTCATGGTTCTTGATTTCTTTAACTGTCCCGATTTTCATGTTCTGTCTCCTGGAAAATAATGATCTATAGAACCCTTGCGGGGAGATGCATAGTACGTGCTCTGTTTTTATCATTATACTACAAAGCAGACAAGAAAGCAAAAACAGCGCCCCTCTAAGAGAAGCCTTAGAGCAAGGGAGGCCGCCAGCTCTCAGGATCCGGGAGGGATTGGTTCCAGCTTCCGGGCGCTTACCATGACCAGTCCTGCCCCTATGACAGCCCCTAGGGTATCTGCAAGCCAGTCCCACACATTACAGTCCCGGCCTGGTACAAAAGCCTGATGTATCTCGTCACTAATCCCATAGACGGCGGCAATACTCATAACCCATACCATGCATCTGAAGGGCTTCTTTTTCCATTGGTTCAGAGAAAACCACAATCCCAGGGCCCCTGCAAGCGCCCCATAGGCAAGCAGGTGCTGAACCTTATCAAACCCCAAAATACCCTTGGGAACAGGAAGTACCCTCTGAGATGAGAGAAACCAAATCATCCCGCTTATAAACAACGCAGGAAGTTTACATACAATTTTTACCACAACCTCGGATCCTATGCAGGGTAAGCATATCCCGGACAGTACTGCCGGTCAATCCATAGAAACCTTTGACCTGTTCGTTATACCTTTTGATCTGTTCGGTACAACTCTTGACTCGCCCGGTATTACCTTTTGACCCCGCTGACCCTGGGTTCCTCATCTTTACAAGCAGGGTGAAGTCCCATAAAAAACAGTCCCCTGGAACGAACCGGCCTTTTGCAGGTTACCGTCCAGGGCATAGGAAGGGGGCGACCAAAATCCACCGGAAGTTTTCTATGGATCTATGCTGCAATCCCCTCCATTGCCCTTGTTCTGTTTCTGCCATAATTGGTATGGTAAACTATGAGTATATTTGAGGCCATAATTCTGGGCGCAGTCCAGGGTATCACCGAATTCTTACCGGTAAGCAGTTCAGGCCATCTGGTGCTTCTCCAGAAAATCTTCGATATAACAGAACCCGCGCTTTTATTCGATACCATGGTCCATGTAGGTACCTTGGCCGCGGTTTTTATCGTGTTATGGGCGGATATCTGGAATATCCTGCGCCATCCTATACAGAGACTCACCAGCCTCCTTATAGCGGCCACCCTGCCTACGGTCCTTATTGCCCTGGTTTTTAAGGACCTCATTGAGGCAATTTTTGCGTCCGCGGCCTTTCTGGGTTTTGCCTTTCTGAGTACCGGGCTGCTCCTCATCATCGCCGACCGATTGTCCAAAAGACCGGGCATGACCAAAACGGAAAGAACCCTGCAGTGGAACGATGCGGTCATCATCGGATTCCTTCAGGGGGTGGCGATCATTCCGGGGCTATCCCGTTCAGGGGCCACCCTTTCCGCTGCGCTTTCCCGAAAAGTGGACCGGAATTTTGCCGCTCGCTTCTCCTTTCTCCTTTCCATCCCGGCAATCCTGGGCGCCCTGGTTTTACAAGTCCCGGCTGCGCTGGGAAACGCCTCAGGCGGTACAGAGGGTATTGGCGCTGCAAACCTCATAGCCGGAACCCTGACTGCAGGGGTAGTGGGATTTTTTTCAATACAGGGTATGCTCAATCTCGTTCGGAAAGGATCCCTCTGGGGCTTTGCCCTGTACGTTGGGGTCCTGGGGATCCTGATCTTGGTTGATCAGTATGGGACCCATTTCTTTTTTTAAGGCAGTTTCGGCCAGACCCTACCCATGAAGTTTCCGGGGATGAGGACGAACCCAGCGGGCCATCGCGCTAAACAACAGGTTATGATCAATGGGCTTGGTAATATGATCGTTCATCCCTGCCTCAAGGCTCTTTTCCCGGTCCAGGGCTAAGGTATGAGCGGTCAAGGCAAGGATTGGAATGGTATTGGCGCTTTGCCGGATGATGCGGGTCGCGGTCAACCCGTCCATTTCAGGCATCTGAATATCCATGAGCACAATATCGTAGTCATGCTGGGCTACCATTTCAACTGCTTCCTGGCCATTGGAAGCAATATCCACCTTAAACCCTTCCAGGGTAAGCAGTTCACTGGACATGATCTGGTTAATCTCGTTGTCTTCTACTAAGAGTACATAGGCGCCTCGGATCTGGTCGGGAATCACCGGTATAGGATCCCCTCCGGTTACGGGGGGCGCGGCCTCCTGCTCAGAAACCACGCTCAAGAGGGCATCAATATGACTGTAGAGGGAAGCGATACGGACCGGTTTATATAAAACCTGACAGGATGCATCCAAGGCAGTGATAAAGGCCTGATCCTCCTGATCCTTCACGAGAATCAAGAGACATGGTCTTGATGTACCCTGGAGCAAAGCTTTCCACCGTTTTATGGCCTCTTGGATATGCGCGTGCAACGCTGCCCAGGAAATCAGCAGTACATCAAGCGCCAGGGGGAGGGCCTGTTCCCACGTATCCTTGTCTGTGCTATACCCCAGAAGATTGCAGCCAAGGATCTGGCATTGCACGCGCAAGGCCGCATACTCCTGCGTATCATCCATCAAGGCAAAAACGCGCTTTCCCGCGACCCGGTGATAGACCGGCAATTCCTGAGGCGAGGCTTTACCGAAACATCCGGTAAACGTAACCGTAGTACCCTCGCCCACAACGCTTTCACACGCAATGGAACCGCCCATGAGGGTAACCAGGTTTTTACAGATCGTAAGCCCCAGACCGGTTCCGCCATACCTGCGGGTAAGGGAGGAATCGACCTGGGAAAAGGGGATAAACACCCGGGCTATTTGCTCTTCGCTCATCCCGATACCTGTATCGCTTATGGAAAAACCGAGCTTCACCTGGCCGCGTTCCAGGGACTTGTCCGTGTAGACCTTTAAAGAGACGCCTCCCTGTTTGGTAAATTTGATCCCATTATCCAGGAGTTTCACCAGAATCTGGGTGAGCCGCAGGGGGTCCCCCACAAGGGTATCCGGGATACCCGGTTCTTGGACAAAGGTCATGGTAAGGCCGTGGAGGCGCGGCAGTACCGAATCAATCACCTCCCCCAAAATCTGCTGTAAAGAGAAGGGGACGTGCTCAAAAGAGAGCTTACCCTCGTTAATGAGCGAGAAATCAAGAATATCGTTGATGATACGCAATAATTGCTTGGCAGACTGGTCAATGGTGGTACTATAAAAGCGCTGCTTTTCGGTCATCTCGCTCTGGAGCAGCAGCTTCGTCATGCCCAGAATCCCATGCATGGGGGTCCGGAGCTCATGGCTCATATTAGCCAGGAATTCGCTTTTGGTCCGGTCGCTTTCCTCCGCCCGGTTACGAGCGGCAATCAGTTTTTCCTTGGTTTGTTCAATGGTGGTGAGATACTGCTTGAATTGGCGAAGGTCCCGGATATGGCTCGCGATACAGTAGCCGCCGTCCCAGAATAACCGCACCAGGGTAATTTCTGCGGGCAGATCTTCCCCGGTATGGAGCTGGTACCGCCAGTCATAGACTTCCATCCCCGATTCCATGGCTTTCCGCAGATAGGCACGCTGTTTTTCACTGCTCTTCCTGCCGTCAGGCTGGTATTCTGGAGAAAAGCCGGGGAACCGCTGGTATAAGGCTTCTTTTGAACTGCATTGGAATAATGCAATGGCCTGGTTATTGCAATTAATAATCTGATACCGATCATTCCAGATGATACATGCCGTGGGGGTTATATTTAAGATACTGCGGATATGTTTTTTAACCTCTGCACTGACGCTATTCCACCGTTCAAATCCAGTGCTCTCCCGTATATCCTGCAGACAGCCGCAGAGCATAAGCTGCGGTCCCCTGTCACGGACGATACCCGCCGCGTGAACCATCCGATAGGTTCCCAGGCGCTGGTTGAGCACCGGGTAGCTATGGTCGTATCCGAACCGGTTTACCATAGCCCTTTTGAGTTCATCCATCATAGAGGGGGTAAGGTCCTCAGGGCAGAAGGTTTCACTATATACCGCGAGATCGTATGCAATGGAAGGAACATCCAGGCCGTAGATGTCTTTAATAAAGGAATGCCCATAGACGCACATACGGTTTGCGGCTTGATCATACTCCCAAAATGCGCCTTGCCCTTGGGAGGACAATACCTGCGGCGTATATGCAAAAGAAGGATCCCCGAATAGGTTTGGTTCCTCTCGCTTCATTTCACCCTTCCTGTGAGGTCTGCTCTGTTTTTATACATAATAAAAGGTTAGGGGTATAGTGTCGAGCGTATCTTTGATAACGTGCCTTCGGCGAAGCGCAAAAAGGCCGCCGGGCTTTTTGCCCCTGAAAGGCCGCCGGGCTTTTACTCCGCTGCGAAGGAGCGGGATTCCGCTGAGGCAGGGGAATGGCGTCATGGGGCATCCCTCTTTTTAGGCCAGGGCTTTATTCTTTTAGGCCATGGCTTTTTTTCTTTAGGCCCTGGCTTTATTTTCTCAGGCCATGGCTTTTTTTCTTCAGGCCATGGCTTTATTTTTTCAGGCCCTGGCTTTTTTTCTTCAGGCCCTGGCTTTATTTCTTTAGGCCATGGCTTTTTTTCTTCAGGCCCTGGCCTAAAAATGCGCCGGACCCCGCTTGCCCCCTGGCTTTGCCTTGAGCCTCAGGATCCCTTAACAAGGGCTGCGCCTTTCGAGCAGGTCTATCGTAAAAACCGCGTTTTTCTTATCATTGCACGGCTCCGGCCATGACTTTTAAGAGGGTATGAAGTAGCCGGCGAATCTGCTATGCTGGTATAGGCAAGGAATCAGATGGCGGTATGAAAAAAGCAGGGGAATTGCTCTCATTTTTTTTTGACGAAAAGACCCTGGATAAAGCCCAGGGGTATGCGGACCTGTTTGCTTCCTGGGCTTCTGTGGTGAAGGCTCATAGAATTCCCGCTGCAGTAGACCATTCCCGGATTGTGGAACTGGAACGGCATGTACTCCTGGTTGAAGCGGATCATCCCGGGTGGATTCAGCTCCTGCAAACCAAACAGCGGGAATTGCTCCGGGCCTTGCAGAGCCGGTTTCCCGATATTACGGGAATTTCCTTCCGGTTGAGCCGTAAACCAGGGCCGGTTGTGCAACGGGAAGTACCGGAATACCCCTTGGAGCCGGAACCAGGGAGCGGGAGCGCAATTAAAGAAACCCTCCAGGAACGGGAATCCAGCCTGTATGATACCTTTGAGGATACGGAACTGAAAGAAACCCTTAAACAGTTGCAACAAGGCATTATGGCTCGCAATAAGATGCCGTAAGGGGGTGGTTGTGGCATCAGGGTCGGCGGCTCCTTCCTGGGGGAAGGGATCTTCGCCCGGTAAAAACAGGGAAGCCTCACCGTTAGGAATGAGTATGCACACCGCCTATACCCCTTGTACCCTCTGTCCCCGAAACTGCGGCGCGGACCGTTTAGGCGGGAAAACAGGGTATTGCGGAGAAACCGCAGCCCTCCGTATTGCCGCTGCATCCATCCACCGGGGAGAAGAACCGCCTGTTACCGGATCCGGCGGTTCAGGAACGATCTTTATAAGCGGCTGTAACTTAGGCTGCGGGTTCTGTCAGAATTACCAGATTTCCCAGGAAGGGATGGGGAACACCCTCTCCCTTGAAGCCTTTGCCCGGCTCTGCCTTGTCCTGCAACAGGAGGGAGCGGAGAATATCAACCTGGTTACGGGAAGCCACGCGGCGCCCGCCCTCGCCGCGGGAATCCAACAGGCCCGATCCCAGGGGCTTTCCATTCCCGTGCTCTGGAATTCTTCAGCCTATGAACTCCCCGGGACCCTGTCCCTCATGGAATCAGTGCTGGATGGGTATCTGCCGGACCTTAAAACCCTGGATCCGGTCCTGGGGGACCGGTTATTCAATGCCCCGGATTACCCTGCACACGCGGAAAAGGCAATCCTCTGGATGCTGGAAACATGCCCCCTCCGGTTTAATGCGGCTCAGCGCGTGGTTTCCGGGGTCATTATCCGGCATTTAGTGCTGCCCGGTTACCTTGAGTCCACCAAAAGGGTCCTCCAGTGGTTTGCGGAAAAGGCCCAGGGCAGGGCCCTTCTTTCGGTGATGATGCAGTATACGCCGGTACGGGGTGATACTCCCCCAAAGCCTCCCCAGGGAAGTCCCGGCCCAGGCACGCTAGAGCGGCAGGTGAATATCCAGGAATATGAACAGGTCTTAGACTGGCTTGATACGTTTGCAATTACCGAGGGCTTTTACCAGGAATTGGTTCCCGATACAGGCTGGCTCCCGGATTTTAGCCGGGTCCAGCCCTTTTCATCGGAACTTTCCCGCTCGATTTGGCATTGGAAAGCGGGGTATGGGGCTATAGCAGATCCTTAAAGAGGTTTTCTATGACCGCTTTGGTCTGGGATCCGGTTTTTTGCCGGACGAGTTCTCCCTGCTTATACACGACCATGACCGGCACCGATGCAATACCGTGCCGTTCTACCAGATGGGGCTCTTCGTCCACGTTGATTTTCGCCACTTTAATGATCCCTGCATATTCCTCAGCAAGCTCATCCAGCAAAGGGGCCATCATTCTGCAGGGTCCGCACCAGGGCGCCCAGAACTCTATCAAGACCGGGCTGAGGGATTGTAAGACTTCAGATTCAAAATTAGCCTCGGTTATTTGTATACTCGTACTCATAGAAACTCCTTACTCATGGAAAAAGGATCAGCCTCCTTTAGGTGTGATACACACGCCTGCCTTTCTCCAGAATCCCTGGGTAAAAAGGGGATGGCCCAAGGATATTTCTTAAATATATAGAGAACTGGGGAAAAAATCCACGCTTGTACTGAAGCCTCGGAATCTCTATAATGGGGCCTACTTATGAAGTCAGTTGAATTGCTCGCCCCGGCAGGTTCCCCGGAAGCCTTGGACGCGGCTGTTAGTGAAGGCGCGGATGGGGTGTACCTGGGGCTCAAGAACTTCAATGCCCGAATGCGGAGCGCCAATTTTACCTATGCTCAATTTGAAAGCGCCTTGTATAGGCTGCACCGCATGGGCCGTAAGGTTTACGTAACCGTCAACACGGTTTTTGAACAGCGAGAAGCGGATCGGCTCTATCAGCTTTTGCGGTATTTGGCTTCCCTGGGGCCGGACGGCCTCATTATCCAAGATTTGGGGATCCTCACCATGGCCCGGGAGCATTTTCCTGCCCTGAAACTCCACGCCTCTACCCAGATGAACATCGCTTCAAGCCGGGGGGTGAATGTCCTTTCTAAATACGGTATTTCCCGGGTGGTCCTTGCCCGGGAACTGAGCCTCCCTGAGATCAGGGATATCCGTATCCATACCAACATGGAATTAGAGGTGTTTGTTCACGGCGCCCTTTGTGTAAGCGCCTCAGGGCTTTGCCAGTTTTCCAGTTTTTTGGGGGGTAAGTCTGCGAACCGGGGGCTTTGTACCCAGGGGTGCAGGCGGTATTTCAGACCCAGTGACCCCGGACATTCCCCTGCTACCGGCGGCTATTATTTCAGTCCTTCGGACCTGCAACTGTTTGAACAGGTTCCTGATCTGGTAACCGCGGGGATCCATGCTTTCAAGATCGAGGGCCGGATGAAAAGCGCCGACTATGTGGGTACCGTGGTTTCCGCGTACCGGCAGCTCATCGACGCCCTCTCCGGGAGCGAGGAACGGATCCAACAAGCCCTGGCAAGCGGGCTGCAGCTATTGCGTAATGATTTTGCCCGGGAAAAGACGGTTTTCTATTCCTTTTACGATACGCATCCGAGGCATACCCAGAAAAGTACAAGCCCCGTGGATTGGCTTCAGGCAGATAGGAGCGGCGGAACCGGCATTTCCCTGGGCAGGCTCCTCAAGGTGAAAGGTACAGGGCCTGAGCGGCAGGCTCTTATCCCTGGAGGAGCGCTTGTGCCTGGCCTGGGCGATTCAGTGCGGTTTCACCGGGCAGACGACACAGACCGCCAATCCTACAAGGTAAGGTTTATGCAAGAGGCTCCCCAAGAAGGGCCGGGGATGCGATGGATTTCCATTCCTGATGGCTTTGAACCAGGAGACGCGGTTTACCTCATCCAGACCAAGGGCATGTCCAAGCGGTACGCTCCGGTGATTCCTCCAGGCAGGGATGTTTCTAGGCGGAGGCCTGGTTGGGAACACGCCCCGCCTCTGAGCCTGCCCAAAGCCCCTAAGGGACAGAAAGGCAAAACGGTCTTTCCAGAGGGTCTTTACATCGCTGTTTCCCGGGTGGAAGACCTGTATCTCCTCCAATCATCAAGGCCGGTGAGGGTCATGCTGAAGTATACCCCCAAAACCGCAGCCTATCTTCTGGGGAAGGCTAAGATGCTCCCCTTTAATCCGGGGGAGATCATCCTGGTCTTGGACCCCTATTTCCCTCAAACCCTGGAACAGGTTCTAGAGAAAGAAATACCTTTGCTCATCAGCCAGGGGTATGGTCAGTTTGTGGTGAACAACCTTGGGCATTGCCCGTACTTTCGTACTACCCATGCCGCGGTGATTGCTGGTCCCTATCTCTACGGCTTTAACCGCTGGGCTTTGGCGTTTCTTTCCTGCTTAGGCCTGGATTATGCCATTACCCCCTTGGAGAATAACCGGCAGAACCTGGAACAGACCGTGGAACCTCACCGGCGTTCCTGCATGTTTATTACCCTTTTTGCCTACCCTGCGCTTTTCCATATACGGGCAGATCTAGGGGCAACCTATGGGTTCCGGCATTTTTCTGATCGCCGGGATGAATCCTTCACCCTTATCAGTAATCCTGAAGGCTCTCTGGTTATCCCGGAGAAACCTTTTTCTATTATCGATAAAATGCCTTTTCTAAAAGCTGCAGGGTTTAGCCGGTTCATTCTGGATCTCTCAGGTCCTCCCTTGAAGAAAGGGGATTATCAAGACTTGATACGGGAAGTGAAGAACAACAGGCCCCTCCCCCATACGAGCCGGTTCAATTGGAAAAATGGATTTTACCAGGAACCAAAAAGTACCAATCCATGATCTCGGGCGCCTGCGGCGGGCCTTATGGGGTGCGGCGGAGTGGGAGGGTACGGCGCACGTCCCTTCGTTCCTGCATCGGAAGGATTCTTCTCACTGATACGGTGGGTTTGACTCCAAAACGGCAAAAAACCGAAGCAAGGAGCGGCCCGCTTGCTTACCGCCAAGGCCCTACAGGGGCATTAAACCCCCTGGGGGGCTAGGCGACCTCGTAACCGGCTTCGACCACTGCGGCTTTGAGGGTCTCCAGACCTACCTCATCCCCGTGGTCCACCACCGCAGATTTTTCTTTGAGCTTGACATTGGCTGACGTTACTCCGTTGATTGCTTCAAGCGCTTCTTTTACATGTTTAACGCAATGTTCACAAGACATCCCTTCAATTTTGAGGCTGGTTGTCATGGCATATTCCTCCATAAAAAACAGTATACCCAAGGGAACCGGCAGGGTATACCCCTATACAGGTTCCCCCTTACACCGGAGTACGGCAAGACCAGGGTATATACAAAATACGCAAATCCTAATAAAGTTAAGACGCACTTTTACCTATCAACTATAAGGAGTAGCGTACTCAGTATGAAACAGCGGCGATTTTTCTTTACTTCCGAATCTGTGGGAGAAGGTCATCCTGATAAACTATGTGACCAGATCTCAGATGCTATATTAGATGCTTGTTTACAAGAGGATCCCCAAAGCCGGGTTGCCTGCGAAACCTTCGCTTCCACGTCTCTGGTGCTCATTGGGGGAGAAATAACCACTAAAACCTTTGTGGATTTTCAGCATGTGGTTCGGGATGTAGCCAAAGATGTGGGATACACTGACCCTGCTTATGGCTTGGATTACCAGTCCATGGCGGTCTTGGATATGATCCACAGCCAGTCCCCTGATATAAGCCAGGGGGTTTCCGGCAGCGGTCTTGAGGAATATCAAGGCCAGCAGGGCGCGGGGGATCAAGGGATGATGTTTGGTTTTGCCTGTAACGAGACTAAGGAGTTTATGCCCCTGCCCATTACCCTGGCTCACCAGATCCTGATCCGGGCTACAGAACAACGGAAAACCCGGACGATTCCTTGGCTACGGCCGGATGCAAAAACCCAAGTAACCGTTGAATATGAGGGACACAAGCCCATACGGATTGATACGGTCGTGATGTCCCACCAGCACGATGATGGCATTGCCTACAAGACCATCAAAGAAACCATCATCGACCAGATCATCAGACCTATCTTAGAACCCACTGGCCTCTTAGACAAAACAGCGAAGTATTTCATCAATCCCACCGGCCGTTTCGTGGTGGGGGGACCCTTCGGCGATACAGGTCTTACTGGCAGGAAGATCATCGTGGATACCTACGGCGGTATGGGCCGCCATGGAGGGGGCGCTTTCTCCGGCAAGGATCCGACGAAAGTGGACCGTTCCGCGGCCTATATGGCCCGGTATGTGGCAAAGAACATCTTGGCCGCACAATTAGCGGAACGTTGTGAAGTTGAATTGGCCTATGCCATTGGGGTCCCCTTCCCGGTTTCGGTCATGGTGGATACCTTCGGCACGGCTGCGGTTCCTGAGCACCTGATAGAAGCAGCGATTACCCAGGTATTTGACCTGAGCCCCGCAGGGATCATTGCCGCCTTGGATCTTCGGCGTCCTATGTATCGGAAAACTGCTACCTACGGTCATTTTGGCCGCGGGGAATTCCCCTGGGAAAAAACCGATAAAGCCGCGGAACTTACCCGTGCGCTGGGTTGATGCTTGCCTACGGGGATCAGCATAAAAAGCAGGGACCTATGAACCAGGCGCTCCTTCACAGGTCCCTCCATGCTGCCGCGGATCTTACCTATTCCCGATCTCGCGGCCCTGGGGGGCAGAACGTAAACAAGGTCAACACCAAGGTCAGCCTGCGGATCCTGCTGAAGGACCTGGAAGGTCTCTCTGCAAGGGAGATGGACCGTCTGCGGGAAACCTTGGCTTCCCGGATCACCAGAGAGGATGGACTGGTCATCACCGCTGAGGGGGAGCGGTCCCAAAAGACCAACCAGGAACGGGCCTTTTCCCGGTTGGAAACCCTCATCACTGCTGCAGCCCGGCTTCCTCAATACCGTAAACCCACCACACCTTCCAAACAAAAGCGGGAACAGCGGCTCCAGGCCAAACGGATCCACGGTACGAAAAAGTCGGCCCGGCGCCTTGTTCCTGAAGATTTTTGAGGGAACTGCACTGGAATACCATAACCCGTTTAGCTGCCTGGCAAAATAGAAAGGCTGTTTCAAAACTCGGTTAGTTTTGAAACAGCCTCAGGTACGATAGATTTATTTAATCTACCTTGAATTTATTGACCTCCTGGATCAGCTCATCAATGTCCTGCTTATTCTGGCCGCTGATTTCGTTCACCTGGTTTACCACGGTGTTGATCTGATCCGCACCAGCAGCCATTTCCTGCATCCCGTAGCTTATCTCCTGGGTGATGGATTCCAGGGTTTGACTGGTAGCGATAACCTCTTTGCTGCTGGCGTTCATGGCTTTAGAACCCTGTTTAACCTCCCCGGTTATATCGTTGAGGTGGCCCACCGCATCAAGGATCTGCCTGCTTCCCACGCCCTGTTCTTCCATAGCGCTCCGAATATTTTCTTCCCGTTCGGCCACGGTTTTTATCCCTTTGTCGATGGCCTCAAATTTATTCAGCACCTCGTTGGTGGACCGGGTGATCTTATCAATGGACTCTTTTATTTTTTTTAATACCTCGCTGATGGTCTTGGACTGTTCTCCTGAGGACTCGGCCAGTTTACGAATCTCATCAGCCACCACCGCAAAACCCTTTCCCGCTTCTCCTGCATGAGCCGCTTCAATGGCGGCGTTCATGGAGAGGAGATTCGTCTGGTTTGCGATATTCTCCATCACTTCGTTGATCTCCAAAAGCCCCTCGGAATCCCGGGCTATGCTCTGCAGGTCCCCGGCTACCTCTTCAAGCCCCACCCGGCCTACCCCGGAAGCCTCCGCCAAGATTTGGACATTATCCACGTTTTTGACTAAGGTATTGGTAACAGACTGGATATTGGCAAACATTTCTTCGATGGCCGATGAGGATTGGGAGACGCTGTCCGCCTGCTGCTCGATCTGGCCATTGAGGCCGACAATATGGGTATTTATTTTTTCCATAGCCCGGCTCGTGTCCGCAACCGTGTCGCTCTGATGGCTGACCTGTTTTTTTAAGCTCTGGATATTGGCGGTAATTTCGTTGATCGCCGCGGCGGTGGTGGTCATATTCATGGAGAGATCCGAACCGGTTTTGGAGAGGGATTGGGCTTTGTGCCGGATCATTTGGATAAGGTTCCCTATCTTATTCAAGGTCTGGTTAAAGGACTGGGTCATATCTCCAATCTCGTCCTTGCTCTTAGCCTCAAGCCGCTTGGTCATATCCCCTTCTCCAATATCGCCCAAGACCAATACCATTTGCTTGAGGGGCTTACTGATGGACTGAGACAGGGCGAAAGCCCCTACGGAAATGAAGAACAGCATAAGCACGGCAATAATGATACCGATGAGAAGCATCCGGTAGATGGGGGCGGTCATAACCCTGCGGGGGATACCCAGCATAAGGGACCAGGGGGTGGTGGTATTTCCTACCGTAAAGGGAACGCAGACAAAAAACATGGTTTCATTGAGCTTCGAGACATAGTTGGTAAAGGTAATTTGCTCTCCCGCTTGTATGGCTTTCATAAGGTCCTTCAGATAGGGACCTGCCACATCCTGTTCGGTATCCTCCATGAGTTTGCCGATCCGTTGGGGATCAAAATGGCCGCTCACCATGCCGCCATGGCTGTACACTACCGCGACGGTGCCTGCATAGGGTTTTATTTTTTCTACCCGCTCTTGAATGATGCCCACCCCAAGATCAATATTCGCCATTCCCACAAAGCGGCCATTATGGTGAATAGGCATAACCAAGGTGGTCATCAAGACCTCTTTACCGTTGATCGTATAGGTATAGGGTTCGGTGATGGTCTCCTGGCCGGTTTGTTTCGGGAGCAGGTAGAAATCCTCATCCGGTTGGTCATAGCCAAGCTGGGGTTGGAGCTCTATCGTTGAACCAGTGCGGACCCAATAGGGGATAAACCGTCCGGTATGGTCGGTTCCTGTGGTATTGACGAATTCCGCATCCAACCCGTCCAGGGCGTTAGGTTCCCAGCAGCCTCCAGAGGCGATTATCTCAGGATTCTCCTCAACCAAGGCGCGGAGTATCAGGTTAAAGAAAGGCCGCCGTACCGCTGGTTCTAGGTCTTCGTATTTCGCCATGATTTGTCCAGCGGTCCGGGTGGCATCCATGTAGTGTCCAAGCCATAATTGGATGGCCAGGCTCTGCTCAAGGGCCAGATTGGTAATTTCGTGATCAATCAGGCTATGGATATGCCTTTGCGCTAGGGTGAGGATAGTCCCGGTCAACACAGCAGTTCCTGCAAGGTTTAAGACGACTATCATTATAATAAGCTTTCTGCCTATTTTCATTGCTTATCTCCTTTGGGCAAAGGGGGCTCTCTCAAGACCGTTGATTCTGAAATAGTCTTAGGATTCATTGTATTAGAACCTAAATATAAGGTAACAATTTGATTATTGCTGATTCATAGAAGTCTGTCAATAAAGCGCAGCGCCTCAACCAGGGCGAGCGCATATAAAAGTCTGGTAATTGCTGTCTGGTTCCGGTAGACATAGGGAGCCGGTTCCGCTAGACATAGGGAACCGCTCATTAGCTTGGACACGGCCTTGCCCAAGGAGCGGGAGGTACAGGCTTGCCGCCCTTTCCCGGACACGGGACGAGGAGCTTACCCGCTTGCGGAAGGAAGGTAAGGCGCTCAGGACGGCGAATGAAATCTTAAAAAAAGGGGCGGTCATCTTCGCGCAGGGAGCCCCCCCGTAATGGGGTACCGGTTTATACAAGAGAACCAGGACCGGTTCACCGTTAGGGAGATGGCCGCACTTTTGGGGGTTAGCTGCAGCGCCTATTACACATGGGCAAAGTATGGGGTATCAGAGCGGCGGAGGGAAGCCGATGCGTGCTTATTCGCCGAATACAAGAGAAACACCACTATCGGTACGGCATTCCCCGGGTGAAGGAGGAACTGAAGCATAGCTACGGGAAGCGGGTACGTGCCAAGAAAGCGGCCCGATTGATGCGTGAAAACGGTCTAAATGCCCGCAGGAGGAGAAAATCCATCGAGACTACCGACTCCCGGCACGGGCTTCCGGTCTGTGGGAATATCCTGAATCGGAAGTTTCACGCTGAACAGGCCGGAGCAAAATGGGTGTCGGATATCACCTACCTGCGTACCGTGGAAGGCTGGGTATTCCTGACGGTAGTTCTTGACCTTTATGACCGGAAGGTCATAGGCGGGGCCTTAAGCGGCGGCCTGGAAACGGTCTATACCGCCATACCCGCCGTGGAGATGGCCTTGGTCAACCGGAAGGCTCAGGATGGACTGCGGTTCCACGCTGACCGGGGAGTACAGTATTGTGCGAAAACCTTTCGGGGCCGTCTTGAGGAATTGTGCCCCACGGTCCGCCTGAGCATGAGCCGGAAAGGGAACTGCTGGGACCACGCCTGCGCCGAA
>JAISOX010000087.1 GCA_031275325.1 Treponema sp. | reverse complement strand
CCCGCCTATTCCGCGAAGGAACCCTCTGATGTACTGTACAGTCTGAATGACATATTTCATCTGCACGAAATGGAAATGTACGAAAATATGGACAGGAAAAACATTGACAGCGATAATCTGTTGAAAATATATTTTGATTACGATTATCCACGGGGAGACGGGGGGATGATTTTCAAAAAATATAAGCAAAAGGGGCTGTTTCAAAACTAACCGGGTTTTGAGGGGGGGCTATCAATTAGGCTCTCAAGCGAGGAATCCCTACGGGATCCTGTCTCTGGGCCCGGATCTCTCCCCTTGGAAGGAAGGCCATAATATAGGTTCGTTTCCCCCAGGCCGATTCCCACCTACCCCAGTTTCTGTTCTATCTCTTCTGCTCCTTATGGTATACAAGGAGCAAGAACAATTATCGACTGTGAAACACCACACTCCTATTCGTGGTTTGCCTGTGACAGGCAGTCGCCTCTTGTTTGCACGGCTCTCTGACCCCGTTGGTACAGAGTACCACAACTTCCCGATAATTCAAATCATCGCATCTTTATCAGACACAAGCCATGCGATTGCTCACCAACAAACCGTTGGGTTCGTTGGAAACTGAAGTCTCCCGAACCGATCTATTAAAACAGTTCCAACTGCGGATCCTGTTTGAGCAGGAGGTTCTGATCCCAATGCGCGGCAGCGGCAATGGAACGGGCTACCGGAAGGACCTGGGCGTTGATGTAATGATCGTAGTCAAAGGCCGCATGGGGGAGGAACGCCGGTTCAGGGCCTTTCAGGGTCCAGACAAAAGCCACGGTCCCCCCGCGGCCCTTCCAGCCCAGCAGTCGGGCAGCCTTCACCTGGGGAGGCGTAGAGGCGGTATAGGTTTCTGGAGGCCGGGAAAGCCGCTTCCGGTAGATCAGGGCTTCGTCCAATTCCCCCTGGCGAAGCCGCCTTATGGTCTCCTGGACCTTCCCGATCAGGTCCGCTTCCCTGCCCCCGGAAAAGACCAAGTCCAAGAGTTCCATCTGGAGCTTCTGGGCCAATGGGGTGGCGTCGCTCCTGACCGCTTCCATGCCCTTCACCTCCACCGATAAGGTTCCCGACGCATCCAGGAGATACCCCCCATAGCCCTTGGCCCTGCCCCGGCCTGCGGATTCCGCAAAGGCCCGCAAGGGAGGTATCATAAAACCGCGGTAGGCTTTTTCAAACCGGAGTTCCAGGCAGGAGGCCCGATGGTATTCACGGCCTATGCGCTCCCCAAGCAAGGCGTTCAGTTCCGCGGCAAGCCCCTGGGAGAGGACAAAAAAATCCTGATACCCTGCCCCGTCATCAAGGCCGGTCTCTACAAAAAGGGAATCCGTATCCCCGTACAGTACCCTAAACCCCTGCTCCCTGAACCAGTCTCGGGAAAAGAGGAGCCATTTCCGGGCAAACGAGGTGATCGCCCCGGCTAATTCCGTGCGGCCGTACCGGCAGGCCTTGGTACCCAATACCCCGTAAAAACTGTTCATCAAGATCTTATACACCTGGGCCGCGTTTTCATCCCCTTGGTCCAGGGCCTCTTTCCGCGCGGCAAAGTACGCCTCAATGAGCCCCGGAAGCAAGCCGGGAAGAGAAGAAAAAACCGCGCCATTGGGAGCCTGGATCAGCCCGGAACCAGGAGAAGCGGCCCGGGCATACGAGAGGGGGTCAATGTTAAAAGTACGAATAATGGAAGGGTAGAGGCTGCGGAAATCAAAAACCGCCACATTCCGGAAAAGACCGGGCAGCGGATCCAGCACGGTTCCCCCGGCCGCGCCGCTTACGGTGATGTCCGGGGCAGGCCGCGGCGGAGCAATACCCCGCTTCATAAGCTCCATACCGTAGATCCGCTCAAAACTGACCACGCTGGTCCAGGCCTTATCCAGAGAAACCCCGGTAAGACAGGCTCGCTCCATGGTCAGCCGGAACAGGCCGGTCTGCCCGAGGATCCCCAGGGCCAGCGCGGCATCATGGTAACAATAGGCGCCAAAACGTACCGGGTCCTGGGTATAGAGACGCGCCAAGGCCGCGATCTTATCGGGTCCCGCGCCGCGAACCAGCTTGCCTTCGCCTAACACCGCCTGGGATACGGTTTCTAAGGTATAATCAGCGAAGCGCCCCCCTGAAACCGTGGGGCTGGAACGGACAATTCGCAGGGCGTCGAGCACCTGGCGTCCCGGCGCCAGGGCTGCCGCGGAACTGCGGCCCTCCCCGCTGAAATACCGGGCCTTCATGTCCAAGGAACGTCCCAGGGTAAAAGGTATGTGATGCCATGCACACCGATCCCAGAGGCGCTTGAAATCGAAATCCAGCACATTCCATCCTGTAAGCACATCCGGGTCCGCGCCGCGGACATCCTCCATAAAGGCTTTGAGCATGGACCGCTCATCAGGATGAAACAAAACCCGTTTCTCTGAACTGATCAGGGGGGTCTTGGCAGGGGAACGGACCCGGACAAACCCCCTGGGCTCCTTGAAACTCGAATCCGTAACGGCCAGGCCAATAGCCAGGATAGACCCATCCCCAATGTCGGTCTCAATATCCACCGAAGCAATGGTGAGCAGTACCCTCAGAGGGCTGTCCAGGGGACTAAGCTCTGGGTTAGGGAACACCTGATCCACTGCCTGGCCGCGCCGGGAAGGCCCCCGGATTTCCACAGGCCCTTTGATATACCTTTCGGCGAGAAACATATCAGGCAGCTTCATATCCCCGTAAGGAGCGGGTATGCCCGCCTGTTCAAGGACCTCCACTGCCCACGCCCTGTCCCGGTACCGGGGAAACTGCAAACAGGCATAGGTTTCCCGGGCTTGCCCGTCAAAGGCTTCCAGTTGAGACGGGAGCTTTTCGTATGGTAGGGATGCAAACAGGTTTCCCTGCTGAGCGAGGGCCGCGTGGGGAAGATACACAGGAGGCCGCCATCGGGATTCCATGACGGCAAAAGACCGGCCGTCTTCCAAACGCCCGATGAAGTACAGCCGGTCCCGGGGGAAATCCGCATAACCTTGGACAATAAAACCCCGGAACAAGGCCGCTGCTCCTTGAGGAGGAGCCTCCGGGATCTTATGCAGCCTCAGACCCTTGAGGGTTTTCAGGAGGAGGAGTACCCCGGCCTAGGATCCGTTCCAAAAGCACCACATACACCGGCTGGGAAGCGAGCAATTCAGCGGTAACCAGCGCGCAAAGGCTCACCAGGACCAGGTTTCCGAAGTGATTAAAGTTAGCGCTCATCTCCAGGATCAGGACAATACCGGTAATCGGCGCTTTGACCACACTGGTAAAAAAAGCGGCCATCCCCAAGATGATGAAATTCAGGTTCTGCCCTTCTACAAGGTATCCAAGCTGCCATAAGCCCAGGCCCAATAGATCCCCCATTAAAGCGCCGCAGACCAGAAGCGGCAGAAAAATCCCTCCTGCGGTTCCCGAACCATAGGAAAGGAGGGTGAACAGGATCTTACCCGCCAGTAACAGGGCAAGAACGCCGAGGGTCCCTTCCCCATGGGCCAGGGATTCTATCAGATCATGGCCGCCTCCCAGGACATCAAACCAGAACAGCCCCAGGGGAATAGAAACCAGCAAAGGAATCACCGGCCGTAGGATCTGCGGGATCCCGCATCGCTCATATCCCGCAAGGGTCCCATACAGGAGCCGTTTAAAGAGGTCCCCCAGCAGTCCGCAGCTCACCCCCAAAAGGATCACCCAGGGTATATCCTTCAAGGACAGGACCCCTATGTACCTGAAATCAAAGACCGGCCCCAATCCAAAGAACGCTCCCGCCACTGCATCGGCAGTCATGGAAGCCCCCATAGCGCAGGCTAAAAACAGCGGAGAAAAAGAAGGCTGTAACTCTTCCAGTACAAAGAGGACCCCTGCCAGGGGCGCATTAAAGGCTGCAGCTACTCCTGCAGCGGAACCGCTGGCGATGAGCCAATGCTGTTCCTCCTTGGACCTGGGAAATATGGACAGAACCCCCTTTCCCATATAGGCCCCTATCTGTACCGAAGGCCCTTCCCGGCCCAAGGAAAGACCTGCTCCCAATCCCAGTAAGCCCGTAAGTAACTTTACGGGCAACTCATGAAAGTTCAAAGGGAGGCTCCCCGCTAAGGCACCCTTGATTTGGGGTATGCCGCTCCCTTTAATCAGGGGCCATACCTTCGCGGCCCATCCCAAAAAAAGGCCGATAAGCGCCAGTATCGCGCTCCAGCCCAGCCAATACATCCTGCTATGGGGTTCTTTGTAAATCCCCTGGCGTAAGGTATCTATCTGGGTCAAGAGGTATCTAAAACACACAATGATGAGCCCCACCATAAACCCGATGAGGATACTTTCCAGGATCAGGGCTAGACGGGAACCGTAACTTCG
>JAISOX010000079.1 GCA_031275325.1 Treponema sp. | reverse complement strand
TCCGCAGCCAGGGTTTCCCGGACATGCGCGGCGATACGTTTTGCCCGGCGCAATTCCTCCACATCGCTTATCATGGGGAACATGATCGCCGCGTTTCCGTGAGCCGACGCCCGGTAAATTGCCCTGAGCTGGGTTTCAACAGCAGCGTTCATGGAGGCTGATCCGCCCGGATCACGGGGTTTGAACAGCAGCGTTCAAGGGGTTCAACCGCAGCGTTCAAGGGGTTTCAACAGCAGCGTTCAAGGGATTTGAACAGCAGTGTTCAAAGGGTTTGATCCGTAGTGTTCACGGGGTTTCAACCGCAGTGTTCAAGGAGGCTGATCCGCCCAGATCAAGGAGTTTGAACAGCAGCGTTCAAAGGGTTTGAACCGCAGCGTTCAAGGAGGCTGATCCGCCTGGATCAAGGGGTTTCAACAGCAGTGTTCAAGGGGTTTCAACAGGCGCGTTCAAGGAGTTTGAACAGCAGCATTCAAGGAGTTTGAACAGTAGCATTCAAAGGGTTTCAACAGCAGTGTTCAAGGGGTTTCAACACAAGGAGGTTCCGCTTCCTGCAAAGTCCTGAATCTGGCCCTGCCCTTTGGACTGATACTAAAGCAAAAGCCCCGGCGGAACCCTCCACTGGTTTCTACCGGGGCTTCGGCAGCGGATTAGCAAACCCCCTCAAGAGGTCATTCAGCGGGAACTTCATAGGTGCCTTCAGCAAGCTGCCGGGCGCTATTCAGGGAAGCGGCAATGTTTTGGCTGGCCTTCTGTACATCCACCACACTCTCACTCACATCCTGGGAAATATGCTTCAGGTTCTCCACCACCTGATGTATTAAAGCGCTCGCCTTTTGGATCTCATCCGAACCACGGCGCACCTGCTCAGTGGTCTCCTGCAATGTACCCAAGGCATCCAATACCTGACTCCCATTGGATGCCTGTACTTCTACTGCCTTATTCACTGTATGAAAGGACCCTTGCATATCCCGTACTTCCGTAAACATATAGTTCAGGGTATTGGTGGTTTCCAATACTACCTGCCGGATCTGCTCAATGCCGGTTTGCATGTGTTTTATCTCCTGGGAAATAGACGCGGATTCCTTGTTCGATGATTCCGCCAGCTTCCGTACCTCCCCGGCTACCACCGCAAACCCTCTGCCTGTTTCCCCGGCATGGGCCGCTTCTATGGCCGCATTCATAGCTAGGATATTGGTTTGGGTGGCTATGTTTACCAGGGTTGCATTGGTCTGCTCCAGGAAGGCGGATTGTTCGGTTATTCGGGTAAGGGCTTCCATAAGATGTTGGAGCATCTGATGGCCGGTTTCAGAGAGACGGCTCAGTTCTTCTGTGGTCTTGTGGGCCTGGTGGACGATGGAACGAACCGAATCCAGACCTTGCACCATGTGTTCGATGGATTGGGAAGAGCGGGCGATTTCTTGAGCCTGGGTGGTTACTGCGTTTTCCAGGTGATGGATCTGGGTGATGATATTTTCCACTGAGGAGGCGGTCTGCATGACCGAATCCATCTGGACATGCGTTTTCGTCTGGACTGAATCCATGTGCTGGGTGATCACCCCCAGGCCGTCGGAGGATTCGGTAATGGAGTTCTTCAGGTTTTTACTGATGATCTTTTGACCCTGATGTTCATTGGAAATATTGTCCAAGGTTTGTTTTAGGGTGTCCTGGATAGTAGCAAAGGCCCGCTGTATGTCGCCGATTTCATCCGGGCGATCCTGGGGTATAACTATATCACAGCGCATATTTGCCAAAGCGGTTGCCCCGTCCACGATACCGGTGATAGGTTTGGTAATCTCTATAGAAACCAAGAAAATGATAAGCCCCGATACTATCGCGGCTATCCCGGTAATGATGATAGTAAAAAAGGTCAACTCCCTGATCTCTGCCTATGATTACCCTAAGGCTGGAATGAGCCTCCCCCTAGAGCGGGCGGGATACTAAGGCTCGTTCGAGGCTCACCCTAAGGCGGGTGTGATTGCCTCAGGGTCAATCTTCTACAGGATGAGTCCGTTTCAAGTAGTTGATATAGGTTTCAAAGCCCCCTTCCGAATCTTGTACTGAAAATCCAGCGGTAAATCGGGAAACCGTACTACGGATCCAACGGACGTTCACCGTAAGATTAAAGGAATCGAGCTTGATCGTAGGATCAGGGGTAATCTTCATGGTATAGGATTCTCCCGGTACAATGGCTGCAAAGGTTTTGCTGGCTATAGAAAAGCCCCCTAAGTTGATATTACTCAGCAACGCGCTCCCTTCAAACTCATTGATGGAGACCAAAGCGTTGGCCTTATACCGGGGAGCACGGGTCTGGCTCTCCATTTGCGTGTGGAAGGGCTGGTACTGAAGGTCCTCCTCCGGGGTTACTTCTTCTTCCGAAGGCACTAAATACTTGCCTTCCGCAATCATCCGGGCAATATTCAGGGAACCGGCAATATTTTTGCTGGCTTGCTGCACATCCACCACGCTGTCGCTGACATCCTGGGAGTTATGCTTCAGGTCCTCAATGACCGTATGGATGGAAACACTGGCCTTTTGGATCTCATCAGAACCAGAGCGGACCTGTTCGGTGGTCTCCTGCAGCGTACCTAAGGCTTCCAGCACTTGAGACCCATTGGAAGCCTGAGCGTCCACTGCGGTATTCACTGTGTTGAAGGACCCTTGCATATCCGTTACTTCCATAAACATCCTGGTTAGGGTATCAGCTGTTTCCGATGCTACCTGGCGGATCTGCTCAATGCCGGTTTGCATATTTTTTATTTCTTGAGAAATAGACGCGGATTCTTTATTCGATAATTCCGCCAGATTCCGCACCGCGCTGGCCACCACCGCAAAGCCTTTCCCCGCTTCTCCCGCATGGGCCGCTTCTATAGCCGCGTTCATGGCCAGAATATTGGTTTGGGCAGCTATGTTTACCAGGGCGGTATTGGCCTGCTCCAGAAAGGCGGATTGTTCGGCAATCCGGGTGAGTTCTTCCGTAAGATGATTGAGGCTCTTCTGGCCTATGGCGGAGAGGGTACTGAGTTCCTCTGTAGTCCGGTGGGCCTGATGGACAATGGTACGAACCGAATCAATCCCTTCCACCATCTGCTCAATGGATTCTGAAGAATGGGCGATCCGTTCCGCCTGGGTGTTTACCGCATTTTCCAGGTAATGGATCTGGGTGATGATGTTTTCTACGGATAGTGCGGTCTGTATGACCGAATTCATTTGGATATTCGTTTTATCTTGTACTGAATCCATATTCTGGGTAATCACTCCCAGGCCATCGGAGGATTCAGTAATCGCGA
Source organism: Treponema sp. (assembly GCA_031275325.1). GTDB lineage: Bacteria > Spirochaetota > Spirochaetia > Treponematales > Breznakiellaceae > JAIRLU01. Next base: position 9,695 of record JAISOX010000079.1, on the reverse strand, counting down.
CCTTCAGATTCTGGCTGATGTTCTTTTGCCCTTGATGCTCATTGTTGATATTGTCCAAGGTCTTCTTTAAAGCGTCCCTGATGGTATGAAAGGCCCGCTGTATATCGCCGATTTCATCTTTACGATCCTGGGGTATGGGCATCGCAAATTCCATATTTGCCAAGGCCTGCGCCGCCTTCACGATGTCATTTATGGGATTGGTAATCTTCATGGCCACAAAGGAAATCACCAGGGCGGTAATAAACAGGGCGACTAGGGCGATAATGATGTTGAATTGGAGCATACTGGTTACATCCGCCAGTACCGTTGCTGTGGGTACGGTTATAAACACCGTCATAGGATTGGACGCGTTCCCCATATAGAACGGGTAGCTTATGGATTCTTGATGCGCAACTTGAAAGCCCGTAACCTTTCCGCTCTGGAGAGAATCGAAGATAAAACGAATACCCTCTTGCCCCAGCGAAGTGAGCTGGGTTGTTTGGAACTTGGTACCGATGGCATCCGAATTCTTATGGGCCATGATCGTTCCATCCGCGGCAAATACACTGACCGTACCAGTTCCGTAAGGGGTAAGCTCCTCAATAAGGGGCTGGACAATTCCCATATCCACATTGACCCCCACCAAGCCGACCGGTGTACCATCCCCCTGGATAATGGGGGCATTGAGGCTTATGGTATAGGTAGACTTCCCCGAAACGAGTCGAAAAACCGGATTCCCTAACGTTTCGGTGGTGGAGAGGGTGGTGAGTAAGCTCTGGGGGTATGGATAGGCCTGATACTCGATAGATCCGGTTTCCCGGGTATACATGGAAATGTACTGCCCCGTGTTATTGGTTCCCCGGGTATTGACATACTGGCTATCCAGTTCATCCAAGGCATTAGGAAGCCACAGGGTATAGATATCAATAAACCGGGAATTGGCTGCAAGGACACTGAATAACATATCATCGTACCGTATACGCCGCTGCGTCGGGTCTATGACTTCATAGCCGGTCATAATCTGGGCAAGGGTCTGGATAACATTCAGATACATCTCAAACCGCCGTTCAATATCCTTGGCGGTTATCCCCGCGATATTCTGCAAATTTTCACGGGCCGCTTTCGTTTGGATAACCCTCGTTCTGCTGAAGGTTATCCCCGTTAAGGTAAGCACGATACCAATTATTATCAGGCTCAGGGTTAAGGTTAATCTAACTCGTAATTTCATGGTTTCACCTCCTTTATGATGACCAATAGGATTACCGTTTGTGTATGATGGATGCTGAAAACTGGAGCATCTTCTGGGCCTGGGTTTCCGTATCAAGGAACAGGAAATTCTTCCCCAGTTCTGCATGGACCATATTGTCTGCTACGAACGGGGCGGTTCTGAACGGCTGGTTTTGCAGGGATTTCTCCGTGCTTGGGTACTCAATCAGAGAAACGATCCTGGCCGTCCCTAAGGTGATGAACCGTACCAAGACCCCGATTGAGCAGGACGCTTTAAAGGATAATAGCATACAATCCTCTCTAACAATAACGATAGAAACACGAAAAACAGGATAAAAACGGTACGAGAAAAAACAAGAGCATACCACCCTCCGGTATGACCAGAGAATGGACGGAAGAACTACACTTTCAGCAATCCAAGGATCCTCAATGGGTGGAATAACCATAAACCAGTATAAGCATCCTTAAAATAATGCAATGCCTTAAAATATAATGGGAAGCTCATAAAAAGTAAAGATACCCCTGGACATCCACGGGGTCTGTCAAGAAGAGCATACAGGGAGGATAAGGGAATACGTACCCCTTAGGGTGTCGGATAAAGCGGGCATTTCGGAAGACCGGTTGTTTTTCCAAGAAACTGTTCAACCGCTTGAACCCATTTGATACAACTTCCCTTCAAGGCCTATGCCGGGCGGATCCCCTGCCCCGGCCTTACATGCTATCCCGTCCAGCTATCCAATAGAACGCTTCTTGCCCCCGGATTACAGGTATAGTAGAAAACCATCTGCCTTACCGTTGCCCTCGCATTCCATAGACCTTGATCCTGAATTCCGCCCGCTTGAGAGTCGCTCTGGCGCTATCCGCTTCAAACCTAAAGTTCGTAGCTTTGATACGCTCCTCTGCCCGCTCTTTAGCAAGCAGCGCCCGTTCATAATCTATCTCCTCAGGCCATTCCGCTGCATCCGCTAATAGAATCGTCTTATGATGGGTAACTTCCAGAATGCCCTCGGTGGTAAAGGCCTCACGCCACTGGCCTTTCATGTCCTGGATCTTCAAAATACCGGTACTTACCGGCGCAGTAACAGGGACATGCCCTGCGTATATCCCTATTTCGCCGTCAATCAACGTCAGTACCACCACAGCTACTTGATCTTTAAAAAAAAGCCGATAGGGGGTATACACCTCAAAGGTATACAAGTTCATCATGTTGTTCCCGCTGCTCAGGTCTTAGAAAGCACGTCGTTGATATCCCCAGCCATGAAGAAGGCCTGCTCAGGGATGGAATCGGTTTCGCCGTCCAAGATCATCTTGAAACCCCGGACCGTTTCCTGAACCGGTACATACCGCCCCGGAATACCGGTATACCGTTCTGCCACAAAGAAGGGCTGACTGAAGAAGCGCTGTACCTTTCTAGCTCTCGATACCACGAGCTTATCCTCCCCAGATAATTCATCCATCCCAAGGATAGCGATGATATCCTGCAATTCTTTATACCGTTGAAGGGTCTGCTGGGCCCGTAAGGCGGTTTGATAATGGTCCTCTCCTACCAGGGCCGGGTCCAAAATACGGGAATTAGACGCGAGAGGATCCACCGAAGGATAGATCCCCAGTTCTACGATTTTCCGGGAAAGCACCGTGGTAGCATCCAGATGGGCAAAGGTGGTAGCCGGCGCAGGGTCGGTGAGATCGTCTGCAGGTACATAAACCGCCTGGACGCTGGTGATGGAACCCTTGGAGGTACTGGCGATCCGCTCCTGCAGGGCGCCCATCTCATTGGCCAAAGTAGGCTGATACCCCACCGCACTGGGAATCCGGCCCAAGAGCGCGGAAACCTCAGCCCCGGCCTGGATAAACCGGAAAATATTGTCTACAAATAACAACACATCCTGGCCGCCTTGATCCCGAAAATGCTCCGCCATGGTAAGCCCTGCCAGGGCAACCCGCATACGGGCCCCAGGGGGTTCATTCATTTGCCCAAAGACCAGCGCGGTCTTATCAATGACTCCGGATTCGTTCATCTCCTTCCACAAATCAGCCCCTTCCCGGGAACGTTCTCCCACCCCGGAAAAGACCGAATACCCCGCATGTTCAGTGGCAATGTTCCGGATAAGTTCCATGATCACCACGGTTTTTCCCACTCCAGCGCCGCCGAAAAGACCGATCTTACCGCCTTTAGCATAAGGAGCTATCAGATCGATTACCTTGATGCCCGTCTCAAATACTTCGGTAGCAGGCCGCTGTTCTGCAAAGCTGGGCGCGTTACGATGTATGGAGGCGTAGTGTTCTGCGGTAAAAGGCCCCCGATCATCAATCACCTCACCGGTAACCCTGAACATCCTGCCCAGGACCGCTTCGCCCACCGGTACTTGAATGGGGTGGCCTGTATCAACCACTTCCATGCCCCGGGCAAGTCCTTCGGTGGCTTCCATGGCCACGCACCGAACCCGGTTATCCCCGATATGCTGTAATACCTCGATAATCATCCGGTGAGTTCCTTGGTTAATCTCCAAGGCATGTAAAATCTCGGGGATCGCCGCTTCATCAAAGCGTACATCTACGACTGGCCCTACTATCTGGGTGATATATCCTTTATTCGCCATACGTTATACCTCTTGAAACCGCCCTACTCCAACAGCACTGCGGAGCCTGAAATTATTTCCGTTACTTCCTGAGTAATACTTGCCTGACGAACCCGGTTATAGTAGATCTGGAGGCTGCCCAACATCTCCTGGGCATTTTTTGACGCCTCTTCCATGGCAGCCATCCGGGCGCTTTGCTCACTGACATAGGCTTCTACCAGAGAACCATAGATAATGCCCTTGATGTAAAAGGGGACCAAGGCGTCAAACACCGCGGTTTCAGAAGGAATGTACTCAAAGGGAATATGTACCCGCTTCTGGCCTCCGCTTTGGGCGATGTCTTCTTGGATCTTTTCCTCATGCAAAGGCAGAATCTGCCGGGTTCTGGGAAGCAGCTTAACCGTGCTATACATGTGGGTATAGACGATATGGACTTCTTTAAAGATGCCCCATACATACTGGGAGATAATATAATTGGTAATTTCCTGCGCATCTTCCATCGTAGGTAATTGGGACTTAAAAGAAAAATTTTCAAGAATTGCATAAGGCGTATGGGCAAAGTACCGATACCCAATGGCGCCGATAAGGATCAGTACCGGCTTGCTCAGGTCCTGGCAGAGCCTAAGGGCCTGCCGGAATATGTTGGCGTTATAGCCTCCGGCCAACCCCTTATCACTGGTAACCACTACCACCGCGCTCTGGGAACCGGTTACCTCTTCGGTGTTATGAAAGAACTCACTCTCCAGAACACCAGTACCGGATACGATGTCATACATGGACTTCTGAATACGGGTAAAAAAAGGCTCCGTATCCTCCAGAACCCGCCGGCCTTTACGTAACTTAGCCGTAGAAATAAGGTTCATAGCCTTGGTAACCTGCAAGGTCTGTTTAATGGCACGCATCCTGAGCCGTACATCTCGTAAATTCGCCATGATATCCCTAGGTATTGGTCTTTTTATACGTTTCTACCGCGGCGCGCAATTCCTGCTCGCCGTCAATGGAAAGGGTTTCAGTTGCGGCAATGCTTTCCAGAATTCCCGGGTGGTGCTGCTTAAGAAACTCTATAAAACCTTTGATAAACGCAGTGATCTTATCCTGCTCAATGTCCATAAGATAACCGTTTACGGAAATAAACAGGATGGCTGCCTGTTCCGCCATTGCCCAAGGCGCGGCCTGAGGCTGCTTGAACACCTCCATGAGCCGCGCTCCTTGGGCGAGTTTATCCTGGGTGGCTTTATCCAGGTCGCTCCCGAATTGGGCAAAAGCTGCCATTTCCCGGTACTGGGCCAAATCCAACCGCAAACGGCCGGAGATCTTCCGAATCGTCTTGGTCTGGGCTGCGCCCCCCACCCTGCTTACCGAGAGCCCTACGTCAATGGCCGGTCTAAAGCCGGCATTAAACAACTCCGCATCCAGGAAGATCTGGCCGTCGGTAATGGAAATCACATTGGTGGGAATATACGAAGAAATATCCCCCGCTTGGGTCTCCACAATAGGCAGAGCCGTAATAGAACCTCCTCCCCTGGCCTCGGATAACTTGGCGGCCCGTTCCAAAAGCCGTGAATGGAGGTAAAACACGTCTCCGGGGAAGGCTTCCCGTCCTGGAGGCCGGCGTAAAAGGAGGCTGATAGTCCGGTAAGCCACCGCATGTTTGGACAGATCATCGTACACCGCCAACACATCTTTCCCCTGATGCATGAAATGTTCTGCCATGGCTACTGCTGCATAGGGGGCCAGGTACTGCAATGCCGCAGAATCCGAGGCAGACGCTAAGACCACCCAGGTATAGTCCATGGCGCCAAACCGTTCCAGGGTCTGTACTATCGCCGCCACAGAAGCAGCTTTCTGCCCAATGGCGCAATACACACAATACACCCCCTTACCCTTCTGGTTGATGACGGCGTCCAGGGCCAGCGCGGTTTTTCCGGTCTGCCTATCCCCAATGATGAGTTCCCGCTGACCCCGGCCTATGGGAACCATGGTGTCCACTGAAAGGATCCCGGTTTGCAAGGGCTTGTCCACCGAACCCCGGGCTATAACCGGCGCTGCTGGGGATTCAATAGGCAGGTATTCCTCTGCTTCCACAGGCCCTTTACCATCTACCCCTATTCCCAAGGGATTGAGGACCCGTCCCAATAAGGCAGAACCCCCTGGAACCGTTACCACCTTGCCGGTGCCGTGAACCTCTTCCCCGTCCCGTACCAGGGATTCATCGGAGAAAAGCACACAGCCTACCCCATCCTCCAGGAGGTTAAGGACAATACCCGTAGCCCCGGAACTAAACTCCACCAGTTCTCCGTATACCGCCTTATCCAAGCCATAAACCGTGGCTACTGAATCACCTACCTGTACCACGAACCCAACCGAATCTGAAGCCGCCTTACCTTCCCAATGCGTGAGCTGTTCTTGTAAAACCTTGGTGAGGTCGCTGAAATTTACCATGAAAAACCTCCGTCAGCCCTGGTTCTCCGGGAAGCAATCCCCTCAGGGGGAGCAACCTGTAAATCCCGGGCCAGCCTTTGCAATTGGGTACGCAGACTAACATCCACTAATTCGCTGCCTATCCGCAAACGATACCCCCCTAGGAGTTCCGGGGCGAGCTGTACCATGACTTCGATGTGCTTAACCGCGGTGTTGTACGCGCCGGCTCGGGAACTTCCGGCTAATGCGGTCTTCACATCATTTTGAAAGGACGCTTCCACGGGAAAGGCCGATTCTACCGTAACCCGGAGGATACCTTGCTGCTGATCCAGCAGGAGTTCAATGGCCTTTATCAGAACCGGGGCATGGGTAAAGTGCCCCTTCTTCACCAAGAGGGAGAGGAGCCGCACCGCATATTCCACCCCTGGATCTGAGAGGCCCGATGATTCTTTGCCTGCTTTTCGGATCATCCCTTCCAATTTCCGGGCCGCCGCGGTCCCTCTAAGGGTTCCCGGGATCGCCGCCGCCACCGGAACCAGGGCTTTCAGCGCCTCTAAGCCCGCTTCGGCATATACCCCGCATGAACCTATGAACCCCGCGGCCCAGCGTTCCCCATTAAACATGCGAATTCTTTCCTAATTCCTGCAGGAGGAGGCCCACAAAATGGCGGCTGTCTTCCCCTTTGAGTTCCCGCTGCAGGAGCGCACGGGTGGCGCTTAACACCAAGGCGACCGCCTCAGCCCTGAAACAGGCCAGAGCAGCCTGGCGTTCCGCTTCAAGCTGTTTCCGGCCATGATCCAGCGCTTGGGCCGCAGCTTCTTTGCCTTCCGCTATAATCTGGGCCGCCTGCTTTTGAGCCTGTTCCTCTGCGGCCTTGATGATGGCGGCTCCTGCTTCCTTGGCGCTTTGAAGGCGTTCTTCATAGTCCCTAAGGAGCGCCTTAGCTTCAGTATTGGTTTTCTCCGCTTCCGCGATAGTATGCTGTACTTTTTTTGTCCGGTCCTCCATAAAGCGGGTAACCGGCTTGAACAAAACCGCCCGTAATACCGCAAACAGGATCCCGATATTGATAAGGGTAATCAGGAAGGTACTGATTGAAGGATCGATCATACCCTATCAGGCCTTGGTGAAGATGAGGATGGCGATAACAAAACCGTATATAGCAGTCGCTTCTGCCAGGGCTATCCCTAAGAAAAACACGGTCTGAATCTTCCCCGCGGCCTCAGGCTGCCGGGAAATTGCGTCCGCTGCTTTACCGGTGGCAATGCCAATGCCGATGCCCGCGCCCATACCGGTCAATACGGCGATACCTGCGCCGATGAGAAATAGAAGACTGGTTCCCATAATACATACACTCCTTACTTAGGGTTTACCGTAGATTTTAAAGCTGTATCTTCTGCCTCTGCTACCGCTTCGGCGATAAAGAGGCAACTTAAGAACGTAAAAACCACCGCCTGGATGAGGCCGTCAAAGAGATCAAAATACAAGGACAAGAAGGCCGGAATCACAAGCGGAACCGGCAGCGCCCCTTCTACCAAGAGCATGATGATAAAACCGCCCAGCATATTCCCGAATAACCGGAGCGCCAGGGATAAGGGCCGGATCAGGTACTCAAGCAGGTTAAAGGGCAACATCATCGGCGTCGGGGAGAGGAGTTGTTTACCCCAGCCCCGGAACCCTCGAGCCCGCAGCCCCCCGATAAGCACGATGAGAATGGTCAAAAGGGCAAAAGCTGCGGTTACATTGATGTCCCGGGTAGGGGGCTTTATGATAAATGGGGGTTCTATATGCAAGGCTCCTATGGCCAGCGGCGAAAGAGCCGGGATACTATTGGCCACGAACAGAAACAGGAAGATGGTCCCGATATAAGGACCGTATACCGGGGCTTTTTTCCCAAAATGTTCCCGGGAAAAGGTATTGAGAAAGTCCACCAGCCCTTCCAGTACCGCCTGGGGTCCCCGGGGGATCTGCTGTAAGTTACGGGTAAGGAGCAGGGAAGCGATAATGAGGAGCGCCATCACTACCCAGGAAACCAGGACGCTTTCATTAACCACCAGGGCATTCATTTCCACGCCCAACAAGGAAATTGAAAAACCCTCTGGAAAGGGGATGGAAATAAAAGGGGTAAAAGATACCAAGGCTTCTTTAATATCCATTTTGTACTAAACCGCTCCTCTCTATACGGTAACTACCGTAACGGTATGGGGCCTCCCCATTACCCTTTATCATAGCTGTTTCTCAAAAAAAAGTCAGCCCTTTTTGGAAGAAACTACAAAAATTACTCCTTTTTAAAGAAAAAATCATCTTTAAAATATTTTTTGAGTAATGTCTCTGAGACTGCATCGTGTTTGCTCATGTGGGTATAGGTGGCTTCGAGAAAGCCTTTGGTAGTATAGAAACAGCCCAAGATGAAGAATTCCGCCACCCTGGTAATGACCCCCATAGCCTGATACATCCGCACCGGGTTATCCAGCACAAAATCGGTCATGATGTATTCAATAACCGTCTGTTGGGTCAGGTTAAGGGCATAGATAACCTCTGAAACCGGGAATTCCTCCTGCATCCGGGTCTTTCCCATGGTAACAAAGAAGTTGCCCACCAGGGATCGATCAATGCCCCGATCCAAGGTCCGGGAGAGGGTTGAATACACCGCTCCATTCAACTCCAGTAAGGGGCCGTCTTCCAAGGCATTGTGATGTTTAAGATGGGAAGCCTTGCGAATTTTATCCTTCCATCGAAGGGCAAAATCCCGGGCTTTTAGATGTAAGGTATCTATTAAAATTCTATCAACCATAGATAGAAGTATACCAGCGCCTCAGAAATTAGCAAGACCAAGAAGGCTAAAAGGCATAAAAAAATTTTCAGACCCTGGGCGGTTATACCTTGGCCGCAAGGTATGTAACAGGAGGCGAGCGCATAGCTGCCTGGCCCGCGTTGCCGGCAGCCTGAGCCGCGTTGCCGACAACCTGACCCGCGTTGCCGACAACCTGTGCCGCGTTGCCGACATCCTGAGCCGCGTTGCCGACAGCCTGAGCCGCGTTGCCGACAGCCTGAGCCGCGTTGCCGACAACCTGAGCCGCGTTGCCGACAGCCTGAGCCGCGTTGCCGACAACCTGAGCCGCGTTGTCGACAACCTGACCCGCGTTGCCGACAACCTGACCCGCGTTGCCGACAACCTGACCCGCGTTGCCGACAACCTGACCCGCGTTGCCGACAGCCTGACCCGCGTTGCCGACAACCTGGCCCGCGTTGCCGACAACCTGGCCCGCGTTGCCGACAACCTGAGCCGCGTTGTCGACAACCTGAGCCGCGTTGTCGACAACCTGAGCCGCGTTGTCGACAACCTGAGCCGCGTTGTCGACAACCTGACCCGCGTTGTCGACAACCTGAGCCGCGTTGTCGACAACCTGAGCCGCGTTGTCGACAACCTGAGCCGCGTTGTCGACAACCTGAGCCGCGTTGTCGACAACCTGAGCCGCGTTGTCGACA
>JAISOX010000016.1 GCA_031275325.1 Treponema sp. | reverse complement strand
GGTAGGGATAGAAGGGAACAACTGTCGGTTGAGGCATCGGATAAGACGGGTCTTTCGGAGGACCTGTTGTTTTTCCAAGAAGCTCGTGAACCATTGGAAAGCGTTTGAGATGGCTTTCTTTTACCTCAACTATGGTTTCGTTTGAGGCCCATCATACTTTGTGGATCACCTTCCCGGGACGAAAGAACAGGAAAGAAGAGATAGTCTATGACCAGGAGGAGTATAAGAAACGGGGGCTGATAGAGAGGATATTTGGGAAACTGAAAGAGAACCACCGACTGGACGGTACGGTATGAAAAATCCGATATGAACTTCCTGGGATTTATTTTAGCCGTCTTCCTTAAAATACTCCTTTGCTAATAGTATCTAGTATATAAAACAGCAGAGTAGAACCAGGGCTATTTTTACGGGTAAACCCATGTCCCCATACCTTAACCCCTCTAAAGACAGTATGCTTCGGGGTTGCACCATGTGGCGGAAATCCCCTCATCTCCAGGAAGGAACCACAACGCCAGCGGAATTTTTTTACGGATCCGCATGGGGACGCATCTATACCTTGATGACTCCGAAATAATATGAAAATAATTTCTATTTTCATATTGACAAAGGGAATATCCGATTGTATATTGTAGTAAGCATTATGAAACAGACCCGCCCTACTAGGTATACCACAGCTCAAGGGAAACTGATTCTCGAGTATATGGCTTCCTTGGGTGATAAGCATGTTACGGCTCATCAGATTGTACGGCATTTTGAAACCGCAGCAGCGGTCATTGGGCAGACAACGGTCTATCGCCATCTGGAAAAACTAGTGGCTGAGGGAAAAATCCGTAAATACCTATTGAGTGAAGGCAACAGCGCTTGTTATCAATATATAGACAGGAACAAGGCCTGTCAGGAACATTTCCATTTGAAATGTGAAAGCTGCGGCGCCTTGATCCATGTAGACTGTACCCTCTTAGACAAAATGCAAGGCCATCTGTTACAGGAACACGATTTTCAAATCAACCTGCTTAAAACGACCTTGTACGGCACCTGCGGCAATTGTCTTGCTGCGGGTAAGGCATGAGGAAAGGGTATGAAACACCAGGGGATACTCCTGATAGGCGGCATCTGTTTTGTGTTTGGTTTCTTGGTTTCTGAAACCCTGGTCATTACCAGGGAGGATCATGCCTGTTGTGGTGAGGGATGTCCTGTCTGTTTGCAGATCCAATGGGCGCAGCATGTTTTCAAGCAAGTTAAACATGCCCTGGCGTATCATGCGCTTCCGGCGAGTACGGTAGCGCCGGAGGCGATCATGACCAGTTTGGCGCTTGGTACGCTTATACCGTTAAGTACCGTCCGGTTAAAAGTAAAAATGAACCGCTGATTCGGCTCTGGGATTTTCAATCTTTTCAATATTGCGTACATGAACGTTACTTTTTTCAACATACGAAGAATATATGGACAGGAGTTTATAGCTATGAAACGAATTGTTCTTTTTATATGGATAGTGGTATCCTTGACGATGGGTGTATCTGCCCGAGGGCAAAGGGATACCAAAAAGGGGGAAGGGAAACTCCACGTGGTTACCACTATTTTCCCGCCCTATGATTTTGTCCGGGAGATTGCCGGGGATAAGGTGAGTCTGACCATGCTGCTTCCTCCTGGTGCGGAAAGCCACTCCTTTGAGCCTACCCCCCGGGATATTATTACGATACAAAACTGCGATGTTTTTATTTACGGCGGCGGTGAATCCGACACCTGGGTGGAAGGAATCCTCGAATCCATGGATACGAGCCGGATGAGCATTATTTCCCTCATGGAGTGTGTGGAAGTAGTGGAAGAGGAGATCGTGGAAGGGATGCAGGATGAAGAGGGACATGATCATGAACATTCCCATGAGGAGGAGCCTTTTACCATTGACGATGTTAAAGATCGCGCCCTGACGGATTGGGCAGGGGATTGGCAATCGGTGTATCCGTATCTACTTGATGGAACGCTTGATCCGGTAATGGAGCATAAAGCGGAAAGCGGCGAAAAAAGCGCTCGTGCGTATTACGAACAGTATAAAACCGCGTATGCGACGGATGTGGATAGGGTCAGGATTAGCGCGGACTCCATGACGTTCTACAGACAGGGGGTTCCCGCGACCGCACGGTATGGGTATAAAGGAACCGGTATTAGCGCAGATGATGACGGAAGCCTCTGGGTACGCTATAAATTTGAGGCTCTCGGTAATCCCCCAACCGGCGCGCCTAAGTATATTATGTTCAGCGACCATCTGCATGCTCCCGCTAAAACGGAACACTTCCATATATACGCAAGCGATGTAAGTTTTGACGTCCTTATGGCGGATACCAATCCCACGAATTATCCGACTTATTACCCTGCGCATTTGACGAAAGATGAAATCCTGGAGGAGATGATAGGCCACGATCATGAAGAAGCCGTGGAATATGACGAGCATGTCTGGACTGCTCCGGGGAATGCGAAACTCATCGTCCAAAAAATCGCAGAGGTCCTTAACCAACGGGATAGCCTCAACGCGGCGGTATATGCAAATAATACCCGATCCTATCTGGAAAAATTGACCGAATTGGACAAGGGGTTTCAGCAGGTAATGCAGGGGGCCAAACGTAAGACCTTGATATTCGGCGACCGTTTCCCCTTCCGGTATTTTGCCGACGCCTATGGGTTACGGTACTTTGCGGCCTTCCCTGGCTGTTCCACAGAAACCGAAGCAAGCGCGGCTACGATTGCCTTTTTGATCGACAAAATCAGAGCTGAAAAGCTCCCGGTGGTGTTCCATATTGAACTTTCCAACGAAAAGATCGCCGACATCCTCTGTGAAGAAACCGGCGCAAAGAAATTGCTGCTTCATGCGGTTCATAATGTTTCCAAACGGGATCTTGATAATGGGGCAAGTTACTACGGGTTAATGACCCAGAATATGCGTAATCTCAGGGAGGCTTTGTACTAAGCCCTGCCCAGCCCTGCCATGGCCGAATGGTCATGGCAGGGCTGGGGTACACGCAATACCATGCGGGGCATCCCTGGGGGGATCAGCTTCCTGGGGGATACTTCCAGCCCCCTTATGCATCACCCGGGTATGGCTTGGTACCCCGGCGATGCCTCTTCCGTGAGGCGCTCATCACGCAAAATTGATATTATCAATAAAGCGGTTCGCAAAATACCGGTCCTGAGGAAGGCTGAATTCTTCCGATTGTTCGATAAGGCGGTACAGGGTTTTTTCACTATCTGGATTCAGGAGCCATTTCACCGCGCCCCCTAAGGCGCTGTTCCCGATCAGGGAAATCTTGGGCCCCAAGGCTTCGGGGATAAGCCCTATTCCTACGCTGCTTGCCCGGTTGAGGTTAGCCCCGAAACCTCCCGCGAGGTACAGGGTTTTTATATCCCCATAACCCAGGCCGGCATGGTTGAGCAGCGCGTCAAGGCCGGATCGGATAGCGCTTTTTCCCAACTGCAGCTCCCGCACATCCTTCTGGCAGAATACAATATCCCGGTGGTCTTCGGTCTTGGCAAGAACAATTTCGCCGGCAGGCAGCAGCGTGGCATTGAACCGTCCGCTGGGTTGGATAAAATCCTCTTTGAGTCCCTGGTATACGGTATCCACCACGCCGGATCCGCAGATACCCACAGGGGGCCGGTTGCCGATGGTGGTACAGACAAAAATGCCGTCCCGCACCTGGACCCGTGCAATTGCCCCAGGTACGCTTCCGGTTCCCCAGCGTATGTTGCCTCCTTCAAAGGCGGGCCCTGCGGCGGTAGCCGCGCAGAGGATCTTGCCTTGGTAAGCCAGGGCCATCTCGCCATTAGTGCCGATATCCATGAACGCCGCTGGGTCCGTCTGGGTGTGCATCTCCGTAAACAACAGCCCCGCGGTAATATCCGATCCCACGTAGGTGGAAATACCAGGCAGAACCACGGTTTCGCAGGACAGGTCCCCTTCAAAAAGTTCCCGGAACCCCAGGGAAACCATATCCAGGGTAACCGGCGTAAAGGGCGCCTGCCCCAGGGTACGGCAGCTCAACTGTAACAGCAGATGCACCATGGTGGTATTGCCCACGATGGCAATTTTCCTGATAGCCTGCTCGTCCGCGGAGGCCCCGCGGCAAAGCGCGGCTATGCCTTCGGCGATCTGGTTCCGCAGGATCCGGCTCAACCGGACCAGGCCTCCCTCATTGGCCCGCTGAATCCGGGAAATCACATCGCCCCCGAATTCCCGCTGCCGATTCACCGCGGAAAACCGTCCGGCGATCTTGCCGGTCTGCAGCTCCAGCAGCGCCATAGCCAGGGTGGTGGTCCCCATATCAACCGCAACCGCGTATACCGGCTCTGGGTTGCAGCTGATATAGAGGACCCTACCCCGCTCCCGATACACGCAGCATGTTCCTGATTCCGGGCGTGCTGAAGGGGCGATCTCCCCAGCCCGGGCCGGGGAGGGGAACATCCCGGGCTCCTCAAACATCCGGCCTTGGGCGTCGGCCAGTTTGGAGGCTTCCCGTAACTCCCGATAGGAGAGGGGCCGATCCCGGATCAGGCGGCGGGCATAACTCTGGGCGTCTTTCTCAAGACAAATCATGGTTTCCTCAAGCCCGCACAGGGGGGCGTGTGCCTGTTCAAAGTCCTGTACCGTGGAAAAATCCCCTTCCCCGGTTTCAAAAACTTCAATGCCCAAATCCTCCTGAGGAAAAGCCGCGCAGGCCAGGCGATACCCGGCTTCCACCTGGCCGCAGGACAAGCAAGACCGGTCAGAGGGGGTAACCGGAAGAGAACCGGCATACACCTGGACCGTACATTTTCCGCAGCGGCCCTGTCCGCTGCACAGGGCCGGAAGGTAGATCCCTGCGGCGTGCAGGATGGTAAGCAGACTCCGGCCTGGTTCAACCGGTATCTCCTGCTCCCTGGATGCGGGGAGCAGTATACGGATGGTTGCCCCCTTCACGTCTTTGTTCATAAGGAACAGTATACTATAGGTACCCTGGGTTTGACGCAATCTCATGTGCCGGTAGGTCCGCCAAGGAACGGGGATGTTCACGAAGTATTCGGATACCTGAGGGTAAACGCGCCTGAGGGCAGACCTTCCCGATAGGCCGGCAAAACCTTCCCGGTATGCCGGCAAAAGTTCCCGGCATGAGGGCAAACTGAATCGGCCAGGGGAAGCCCTTTTTAAGCGGTAGTTAGGCTCAGGGCAACGCCAAGAAGGGGACAAGCGGGGTCCGGCGTATTTTTAAGCCCTGGCTTCAAGAAAAAAAGCCATGGCCTCAAGAAAAAAAGCCCTGGCTTCAAGAAAAAAAGCCATGGCCTCAAAAAATAAAGCCATGGCCTCAAGAAAAAAAGCCCTGGCTTAAAGAAAAAAAGCCATGGCCTCAAAAATAGAAGCCCTGGCTTAAAGAAAAAAAGCCATGGCCTCAAAAGAGGGATCCGCGGCGATTGCATGCCCCCTGCCTAAGCGGAACCAGGGCTTAAAACGCCATTGCGGAAAGCGGGGCCTGCCGGTATGATAAAGCACTATGATCGATTTTGTGCATCTCCATGTCCATACCGACTTTTCCCTGTTGGACGGCGCGGCTTCTGCAGAAAGCCTGGCCGCCAAAGCCGCCTCCTTGGGCATGAAACACCTGGCTATTACTGACCACGGTAACCTCTTCGGGATCCTGAAGTTCCGGGACGCCTGTGAAAAAGCGGGCGTCCACCCCATCATTGGAAGCGAATTTTACATGGCCCCAGGGTCCCGGTTTAAAAAATCCGGTTCTGAATACGGCAACAAGTATTACCACCTGGTGCTCTTGGCAAAAAACGCCGAAGGCTATCGGACTTTGATAAAACTCTCTTCTTATTCATACACCGAAGGCTTCTATTATAAACCCCGGATAGATGAGGAACTGCTGGTGCAGTATCACGACGGCCTCATCGGCCTTTCCGCGTGCGTGGCCGGGGAGATTCCCAGCCTCATCGTGGAGGGGAACCAGGAGGCTGCGGAGCAGCGGGCGATCTGGTTTCGCAACCTCTTGGGAGAAGGGAACTTTTACCTGGAACTCCAGGATCACCGCCTCCCCGTACAACAGAAGGCGAACCCCGGGCTCATTGCCCTGGCCCGGCGCACGGGAATCCCCCTGGTGGCAACCAATGATATCCACTATCTGGAACGGGAAGACGCCCCGGCCCAGGACATCCTGCTGTGTATTTCCACTCAGAAAAAAAAGAGCGATGAAAAGCGGATGCGCTTTGACACGGATGAGTTCTATTTCAAGACTGCCGAGGAAATGGCGGCCCTCTTCCCCGCATGCCCTGAAGCCATCGCTAATACGGTACGGATCGCGGAGCAGTGTAAGACCGAAATACCCAGCCCCGGTCCCCTGCTCCCGGATTTTGACATCCCTCCGGGGTTTCCCGACGCCAAGGCATACCTCAGACACCTCACCCGGGAGGGGCTGGTAAAACGCTATCCTGGCAGGGCGGAGGACGTGCGGGAACGGGCGGAGTATGAGCTTGATATTATCATCAAGATGGGTTTCACCGGGTATTTCCTCATTGTGGCGGACTTTATCAACTGGGCCAAGGAACATGATATTCCGGTTGGCCCGGGCCGGGGTTCCGGCGCTGGTTCTATCGTGGCCTACGCCCTCAAAATAACCGACATAGATCCCCTCAAATACAATCTCCTCTTTGAACGCTTCCTCAACCCTGAACGGATTTCCATGCCGGACTTTGACGTAGACTTCTGCAATCAACGGCGGGAAGAGGTCATCGCATACGTTACCAAGAAATACGGCCAGGAGCGGGTAGGGCAGATCATCACCTTTGGGACCCTCAAGGCCAAGGCAGTGATCAAGGATGTGGCCCGGGCCTTAGGGTTCAGCCTGGAGGAGTCGAACAGGATTACCAAGCTCATCCCTGAAGATCCCAAAATGACCTTGAAAAAGGCCCTGGAAGAGGAGCCGCAACTCCGGGAACTGGAACAGGATCCCCAGTACCAGGAGCTTTTCGCCGTGGCCCGGAAACTGGAAGGTAAGAACCGGCACAGCAGCATCCATGCCGCGGGGATCGTAATCGGCAAGACAGACCTCACCGACTATGTGCCCCTCTATTGGGACCCCAAAACCAAGGCCGTGGCCAGTCAGTACACCATGGACCTCATCGAAAACCAGGGCTTGGTGAAGATGGATTTCCTGGGGCTGAAGACCCTGGATCTCATCAAAAATACGGTGGATCTGGTCCGCCGGCGGGGTGGAGCCTACGCCGACTTCAGTATGGAGGCCATTTCCGAAACCGACGAGGCCACGTACAAGATGCTGGGGGAAGGGAAAAGCTCTGGGGTTTTCCAGTTTGAATCAGGAGGGATGCAGAAGATCCTCAAACAGGCTCAGCCCAACAAGATCGAAGACCTCATCGCCTTGAACGCCCTTTACCGGCCCGGGCCTATGGATTACATTCCCCAATTCATCGAATCCAAGTGGGGCCGCAAGGCCATTGAATACCCGGACCCCTGTCTTGAGGACATTCTCAAAGAAACCTACGGGGTTATTGTGTACCAGGAACAGGTCATGCAGGTAGCCCAGCGTATCGCAGGTTACAGCCTGGGCCAGGCGGATATACTGCGCCGGGCTATGGGGAAAAAGAAAAAAGAGGCGATGGTCAAAGAGAAGGAAAAGTTCATTGCCGGCGCCAAGGCCAAGGGCTTTAAGGAGAAAGACGCGGACCGGATCTTTGAGATCCTCATTCCTTTTGCCGGGTATGGGTTCAACAAGAGCCATGCCGCAGCCTATTCAGTGGTAGCCTATCACACCGCCTATCTCAAGGCCAACTTCCCCGAAGAGTTCATGGCGGCGAACCTCACCAATGAAATAAGCCACCCGGATAAGCTGCCCATCTACATTGATGAAGCCCGAAAAATGGGCATCTCCATCGATCCCCCGGACATCAACCGTTCAGAGGGGTATTTTACGGTGGTTCAGGGCCGGATCGTCTACGGTTTCCTCGGGATCAAAGGCCTGGGAGACGGCCCTGCTGAAGAAATCGCGGCTTGCCGGAAAAACGGGGCTTATAGGCATTTCATAGATTTCCTTGACCGGGTGAACATCAAGACCGTAGGCAAAAAAGTGGTTGAACTCCTCATCCAAACCGGCGCGTTTGACTGCTTTGGTATGCATCGCGCCACCTTGGCGGAAAACCTAGAGCGGGCCATAGAATATGCCCAAGCTAAAAAGGACGATAAGCAATTCGGCCAGGTGAGCCTTTTTGAGGAGACCGGTGAGAAGGAGTACCCGGATTTCGTATTTACCGAACTGCCCGAATGGGACCGGATGGAAAAGCTCAACATCGAGAAAGAGTTGATGGGCTTTTATTTCTCTGGTCATCCCATGGACGATTATAAACAGGTATGGGAGCAGCAGGTTACCCTTCATCTCGCCCGCCTTGAAACCGCTGCCGAGGGAACCTATACCGTGGTGGGTATCATCAAGGCGATAAAGCCCTATACCACGAAAAAAGGAGAGCCCATGGCCTTTGCGAGCCTTACGGATTATAATGGCGAAATTGAACTAACTTTTTTCCCCAAAGTATGGAAAGAAGGAGCGGATAAGGTTCAGGTAGATCGGGTTGTGGCGCTTAAAGGCAGCTTGGACCGTTCTAAGAATCGGGAGCGGCCCAGTTTTCTGGTGGATACCCTGTTAGATCTGGAAAAACTTGAAACCGCTGCCGCGGCCAAGGAATCCATAGGCTCTGGCCCGAGCCGGCCTGCTCCAAGCAAGCCTGCAGAACCCTTCCATGAAGTACACATACGCCTTAATGCCCATGCCGCAGAGCAGGAAGAGACCCTCTACCCCTTGCGGGAATTGCTTATGGATAAGCCTGGTTCCTGTTCGGTGTTTATCCATGTACCCATCACCGAAGGGGAAACGGTGATCCGGACCACCTCCCAGATCAGTGTTGCATCGGATACCGCGGCTATTGATTCCTTTGTCCGCTGCGCAGGGGTGGTTCAGGTGTGGTGTGAGTAACCGGGGGTACCGGAAGACAGCTGCTGCATCCTTATATCCGGTAATCATAAGGGGCTTATCCGATATGGCTTGACAGCCAGGGAGGAACTAGGATATGTTTATCAAAATGATGGGGTACACATAGAAATGAGCGTCATTTTTCGGGCAGTAGCGCAGGGGTAGCGCGCTTGGTTCGGGACCAAGAGGTCGTGGGTTCAAATCCCACTTGCCCGAGACGGTACATAGGGGCTATACAAAGATTGCTGCTTATCTTCCTTTCGCGAGGGGTTTAGCCTAAGGTGGGTTTCTCCCTTGCCGCGGTTCCGGTTCAGTGGTATATTTTTCTCATGCGTATTGTATCATGGAACGTTAACGGCATACGGGCAGTGGAAAAACGCGGCTTAGTGCAATGGATACAAGATGAATCGCCAGATATACTCTGCCTTCAGGAAACCAAGGCCCGGGCAGAACAGCTTTCACCGGAATTAATCAGCCCCCTGGATGGGGGCGGTGAGGTTTACACATCATACTGGGCTAGTGCAGAAAAGCCGGGGTATTCCGGGGTTGCCATATACAGTAAACGTAAAGCCCTGGAGGTAAAGCCCCTGGGTATAGCGGAATTCGATGCTGAAGGGCGGGTGTTGGCCGCGGATTTTAAGGATTTTGTGCTTATTTGCGCGTATTTTCCCAATGCTCAGGAAGCAGGAGCCCGGCTGGATTATAAACTGGCTTTCTGTAGAGCCATACGGGAACAGTGCGATACCTTGGTTTCCCAAGGCCGTCACCTGGTACTCTGTGGGGATTACAACATAGCCCATACCCCCTTGGATCTAGCCCGACCCAAAGAAAACGAAGGTAATCCCGGATATCTCCCGGAAGAACGAGCCTGGATGGATACCTTTACCCATGCAGGTTATGTGGATACTTTTCGCCATTTTCATCCTGGCGAAACAGGGCACTATAGCTGGTGGTCCTATCGGGGAGGGGCGCGGAAGCGGAATGTAGGATGGCGGATCGATTATCATTGTGTGGATCCCCGGTTTATGCCCCACGTGCAAAGCGCAGCTATACGGCCTGATGTAGCGGGTTCGGATCACTGTCCGGTAGTACTGGAAGTGAACCTGGCGGGGACTGGGGATAGGACGCCCTAATTACATACCATTGAGGAGTACCGGAGATGCAAAAAGTGGAGCAGTACCATGCCAAAGAACCAAAATCCCTGTTTATCCTGCGGATTAGCCTTGAAGCGATTAGTCCTCAGATATGGAGGCGCGTTCAGGTACCGGGATATTTTACCTTGGGAGATCTGCATCTGGTTATTCAAGATAGTATGGGCTGGGACAATGACCATCTCCACGTCTTTACCCTGCATACGATGCAGTATGGTCCGGTATCCCTGGTGGATGATTTGGATATGCGCGATGAGGACGAATATATTCTTGACGATTTGGGCTTGCGGGATAAGCAGCGTTTTCAGTATACCTATGACTTTGGGGATACCTGGCAGCACCGGATTCTCGTATCCAAAATCATCCCCGCTGCAGGATGTTCTGATGCAGATAAACAGTATGCCCGTTGTCTCAGCGGTAAAAGGGCCTGTCCTCCTGAGGATTCAGAGGGCCCCTGCGGGTACGAGGAACTGCTGGAAACCCTCAAGGCCTCAGTAACCCATAAGCAGCAATTACCAGAGTGGCTTGCATGGCTCAGAGACTTTGATCCGGACTATTTTTCCTTGGACGAGGTCAATGGCCTGCTCTGTCCCGGGATACAGAGGAGTTGAACAAGCAGGATGCGGATTAAATACAATGCCCCTACCATATTAACCTTTACCTTTATCAGTGTGCTGGCGCTGATTCTTTCCAGTACCCTGTTGCCCTCCTTGACTGAAACCTGGTTTATGGTTCCCGGTAAGGGCGGCTTTGCTCCTTTCCGAATACGGAACTGGGTAACCTTGGTAACCCATGTGCTCGGCCATGCCAACTGGACCCACCTGGTTGCTAATTTTTCATTGATCCTCCTCATTGGTCCTATTCTGGAAGAACGGTACGGTTCTTGGCCCCTCTTAGAAATGATCTTCCTCACTGCCCTGGTTACGGGGGTGCTTAACGTCTTTTTGTTCTCCAAAAGCCTGTTGGGAGCTTCCGGGGTAGCCTTCATGATGATTCTTTTGGCTTCCTTCACTAATTTCAAAAAAGGAGAGATTCCCCTCACCTTCATCCTCATCGTGGTATTATATCTGGGGCGAGAACTCTTTAACGCCTTGGCGGTAAACGCTATTTCGGAATTCGCCCATATTATTGGAGGGTTTTGCGGCAGCATCTTCGGGTTTTTTAAGACCTCTGCCGCGAAGCCCTAAGAGGTTCCTGCTTGTACTGAGTTCCCGCTCTTAGCTATACTGAAGATATGATTAAGGAATTTCTTTCCTACGATACGGTACGGAATAATGGGCTAAAATTAGCCCACCGGATTTATCAAACCGGATTTACGCCGAATGTCATCTATGTCTCCCTGCGGGGAGGAGCCTATCTGGGGAACCTGATAAGTGAATATTTCAAGGTGGTCTGTAAAGGAAAACGGCCGGTGTATTATGCCGCGGTGGTGGCCCGATCCTATTCAGATATCCGGAAGTCGGAAAAGATCATGGTTGAGGGTTGGACCTATGCGCCGGAACATCTGCGGGTTGGGGATAAGGTCCTCTTGGTAGATGATATTTTTGATTCTGGCCGTACCATCAATTACTTGGCAGAGATCATCCTGGCCAAGGGGATACCCCGGCAGGATTTTAAGGTAGCGGTGCATGACTATAAGTATTTTTATGATACATCCGAACAGCTTCCCATCCAGCCTGATTATTGGTGCCGCAGGCATGAGGTATCGGTCAAGGATGAAGAGCGGTGGATCCATTATATGAGCCATGAACTGGTAGGATTGACCGCGGATGAACTAGAAACCTACTATTTTGTCCAAGATCCAGAGCTGCGGGAGGTCTTGGCTATGCTGCAGCCGGAGTCCCGATGATCTGCGGACTTGATGAAGCAGGCCGGGGGCCTTTGGCCGGCCCGGTGTGTGCTGCTGCGGTGGTACTCCCTCCAGACTTTCCCTTGACCTGCTTAGGGGATTCAAAAAAACTTTCCCCAGCTCAACGGGAAAAAGCACGGGTCCGTATCAGTACCGGGGCCGTGGGCTGGGGTATCGGCTGGGCCTCAGAGACGGAAATTGACGCCCTCAATATCCTGCAAGCCAGCCTCCTCGCCATGAAACGGGCCTTTGCATCCATGGCCGCGGGATGGTCCGGGGAATTCGAGCTTACCGAGGCAGTGGTTGACGGCCTGTACGTTCCGGATCTTCCCATCCCTTGCCGCGCGGTGGTCAAAGCGGATAGTCTTATCCCGGAAGTCATGGCTGCTTCGATCCTTGCCAAAACCGCCCGGGATAAGCGTATGGAGCAGTATGCCCTGCTTTACCCTGAATACGGCTACGAAAAACATAAAGGCTATCCTACCAAGGAACACAAAGAGCGTATAGTCCGCTATGGGCCTTCTCCGATACAGCGGAAAAGTTTTAAGGTGAACCCGGTCCGCAAGCCATAGTATTGTGCGGGGTAACCAGGAAGGGAGGCGTGGATTACGGCTCCCTTACCTGCGCCTGGAGTGCTTTTTACCGCCACAAACAACTTTTTTAGAATTAAAGATGATACATACAAAATGAATTTTTGTTAAGGGTTTATAAAAAATGATCCGTATCATTATTGAGAATGGAGCGTACTATTTTATAAAATGATCCGTATCATTTTTTATAAAGGTGAGGCCATTTTATCCTGTTGTTCATTGTTTTTATGCAAAAATGCCCGCCAAAGGCGGGCGGAAACAGGGGGTATTATGCTCCCATAAAAGGTTCATCGCCGATGAGCCTGCCTTATTTTTGCTTTTCCCCGTGAGCGGGCAGGTCTATACCCTTTTTCCTTGCACGGCATAGCGCTGGTTATATACTATAGCGAACCTTTACCTAAGCCCCTCGTCTCTGCTGTGCTCCTTGGGGTACACTTCAGCAACATCATCCAGGGAGTTTCCGCCAGCGTTATTTTATACCTCCCAATTCGGGAACTGACTCTTCACCGCCGTTATAAACGGTATCGCACTTAATACCCTTATAACGGCAATCAATATCTTCTTTGATAGGCAAAGAGCATAAATCGGCGATACTGGTAAGGATAGAGCGGAAGAGGTGGAGGCCATCAAAAACAACGAGGCTATCCGGATGACGGCGCTGTTTTCCGGCAGCCCCCGGGCCAACGGCTACATCATCTGCGACTGGGTGAAGAAGCTGCTGAACAACGAGCCGGCGGATCGGAAGGTCATGCGGGAAATGATTCCGGTTACGATAAACAACCTTGAGGCGGCGGAGTAAAAATCGCGGCGGAATCCGCCGGGAGCCCCCCGGGTTCTTTGCGGATTCCGCATCTGTCTACGAATAAGGAGGTTGTTTTTATGGAAGATTTCGTCCTTCAGTTAAAAAATATCACGAAGACCTATCCCGGGGTGGCGGCCTTAAAGGATGTTACCCTTGAGGTGATTCAGGGGGAGGTTCATGCCCTGGTAGGAGAAAACGGCGCCGGCAAATCCACCCTGATCAAGACCTGTACCGGCGCGGTGGGACCAGATCGGGGGAAAATCGTGGTCAACGGAAAAGAATTCTCCGCCATGTCTCCCAAGCTGGCGGAGGAGAACGGCATTGCGGTGATCTACCAGGAATTCAATCTGGTGGACGAACTTTCGGCGGCGGAAAATATCTTTCTGGGCAAGGCCCTCCGTAAGGGTATCCGCATCGACCGCAGGGCGATGGAAGAACGATCCGCGGAACTTTTCAGGATGCTTGATATTGATATCAATCCCCGGGAACTGGTGCGGAACCTGGGGGTATCAGCAGCTCGTGGAGATCGCCAAGGCGGTATCTGAAAAGGCAAAAATTCTCATCATGGATGAACCTTCCGCGCCCTTGACCAACGCGGAGGTGGAGAAAATGTTTGAAATGGTAGACCGGCTGAAAGCCCAGGGGTTACTATTATTTATATTTCCCACCGCATGGACGAGATTTTCCGCCTCTCCGACAGGGTTACTATCATGCGGGACGGTCAAAAGATAGAAACCCTCAGGATATCCCAAACCAACGTCGAACATCTGGTTACCGCTATGGTCGGGCGGGAACTCAAGGAAACCTATCCCGCCCGGAGCGGGTCATCCATTACGGAGACGGTACTTCTGGAAACCCGGCGTCTTTCGGGGAACGGCCTCAGGGATATTTCTTTTACGGTTCACCGGGGGGAGGTTCTGGGCTTCGCGGGACTCATCGGAGCGGGCCGGACGGAGCTGATCTTCGGGGTGAAGCCTAAGACCGCCGGGGAGATCATTTTTAACGGAAAGCCGGTAGCGCCCAAAACACCCCGGGATGCCATCAACAGCGGCATTGCCCTGGTACCGGAGGATCGCAAGCGCCAGGGGGCGCTGCTGGATATTGATATTAAGGGCAATATCTGCATGGCGATTCTGAGCCGCATATCCCGAATGTCGGTGGTCAATAAAGGGCATGAGCAGAAGATTGCCGAGACCTACAAGGACAGTATGAGGATTAAGACGCTGGATCTGTTTCAAAAAATTAAAAAATTAAGCGGCGGCAATCAGCAGAAGGTTATTATCGCCAAGTGGCTTGCCACGGAACCGGAACTTATCATTCTGGACGAGCCCACCCGGGGTATTGACGTAGGGGCCAAGCACGAAATCTACAAACTTATCAATGAACTGGTGGAAAACGGAAAAACCATCTTGATGATTTCCTCGGAGATGGAGGAGCTTATGGGAATGGCGGACCGGATCATCGTGCTTTCCGAAGGCAGAATAAGCGGCGAGATTGCCAGAAAAGATTTTGATCAGGAATTGATTATGAGTTATGCGTCTAAAACTGAAAAGGAGGCGGTATGAGTATTGAAAACCCGCAGATAAAAAAGATTCTTGGTATGGTCAAAAATTACGGCATATATCTTGCCCTTTTATTGCTGGTTATTTTTTTCAGCGCCCTTACCGATGGCAAGTTCCAAAGGCCCAATAATATCCTCAATGTGATCCGGCAGGTTTCCATGATGGGAATCGCCTCGGTGGGAATGGCCTTTGTGCTGCTCCTGGGGGGCATAGACCTGTCCATCGGTTCTACCATTACCCTGGTGAACATTACCTCCGCCTGGTTTATGGTCAGGGCAGGTATGCATCCGGTCCCGGCCTGTCTGATCGCCCTGGCCATGGCTACGGCGGTCGGCTTTTTTAATGGCTGGGTCATTGCCAATATTAAGATGCCGCCCCTCATCGTAACCCTCTCCACCATGACCATCCTGGAGGGCCTGGCGTTTATCATTTGCGGTGGGGTGCC
>JAISOX010000090.1 GCA_031275325.1 Treponema sp. | reverse complement strand
TAAAGCCGTGGCCTGAAGAACTAAAGCCGTGGCCTAAAAAATTAAAGCCCTGGCTTAAAGAACTAAAGCCTTGGCCTGAAGAACTAAAGCCTTGGCCTAAAGAAAAAAAGCCGTGGCCTAAAGAAAAAAAGCCGCGGCCTAAAGCATTAAAGCCGTGGCCTAAAGAAAAAAAGCCGTGGCTTAAAGAAAAAAGCCCTGGCTTAAAGAAAAAAAGCCCTGGCCTAAAATAAAAAATTCCCGCCCCCGCGCGGCAGGGCATTGAAGATTGCTCCTTGAAGCTGAGGGGCCATGAGGCACGCTCAAGGGTTCAGCTCCCCCCATGTCCGGCTTTCTTTACGTGTACCGCCCTATCGTTTTCGCCGGAAAACCCGGTAATTCATGGCAGGAAATATATTATGCCGCTGTTCGAGGGTGGTAAGCCATTCGGTACTGATGTAATTGCTGCCCAGCGCTTCATAGATGGTGGTAAAATTCCGCAAAGCCCCCTCAAGCTGATTACGGGCATACTCCACTGATTCTTGTTTGTACAAACGCTTGGTCCAGTCCGAGGCTTGAGCCAGGAGGATCTCCCGGGCCGCCTGGTTTAAGGCCCGCTCCTTAATGCCTGATTCATGGGGAAAACGCTCCGCCAGTTCGATCATCCGTTCCAGGGAACGGACCGTATGACGATAAATCCAATCATTGGAGGCGTCAAGCCACATTTCAGCGTACCCGTTGGTTCCGGAAGAGGAGAATTCAGGAACCATCCGCTGGAAGCGGGCAATATCCTGTTTATAGAGGTATTCCGCAGGGGTCATAAACTGAATATCATCCCGGGCGCTTCCTTCCCGAAACAGGGTTTCCAGAAACTCCGGCCCCTCGTACCAGAGGCGGCCAAAGGTATCGGCCTTGTAGGCGCAGAGGCTTATGGCGGTCTCCTGCATATAGGCTGACGCAGCCTCTAGCCGGGAAACCCGGGCGTCCAGAAACGCGCGGACCTGTTCTCTGACCTTTTCCGACGCTTTTTGGGGATCATACACGTGCTTTTTACGATCCAGGCAGCCCAAGGCCCGGTATTTATAGCCGGTTTGGGTACGGCCCCCGTTGGAACCAAGAAAAGGCTTGACCATTTCAGCGGGCAGCTCGTATCCCACATCTTCATACAGATCCCGGTACACCCCTGCATAGGAAAACCCCCGATCCTTATCCGCAATATCGTGATACGCGTAAAAGTCCCGGGCCATAACAAAGACCCCCAGGGGGGTTTTGATCGGATAAAAACTCCCCTTCGCGGCGCTGGGTTTGCCAAAGATCAGCCCGTGGGTATCTACCAGGGTATAGGCGAAATTATAGGCCCTCAGGTACTTTTCCAGTTCCGGGGTCCACCCAAGCTCAGGGAGCCAAAACCCCTGAGGAGACCTCCCGAAATTGTGGCGGTACGAGGCAAGGGCGACTTCCAATTGGGCCTGAATGACTTCGTTATTGGCCGTATAAAAAGGTAAAAAACAATGGGTAGCCGCAGTGGTTAAGAGTTCCAGCCGGCCTTTTCTTTGGTAATAATCACAGATTTTAAGGATATTCCCCTCATAACGCTCGGTAAATAAGATCCGCCGGTCCACTACCGTATCGTAAAACCGTTTTGCCAACTGGTGCAGTTCCCCTTCCCCCCGGGTCCGCTCCATCTCCTGAAGCCCGAATTCGATCTGCTTATTGGTATATTCCAGATACCGCTGGATGAGCAATTCATCCCTCAGCATGTGGCAGAGGGTCGGGGAAAGGGAAAGCCCCAGCCTAAAAGGAACGTGATCCGCATCAAGCCGGTCCAAGGCTTCCAACAACGGGAGATAGGTCTCGGAAAGGGCTTCAAAAAACCACCGTTCTTCAGCGGCTTGGGGCAGCTCTGGATGCCGGACAAAAGGCAGATGAGCATGGAGGACAATCGAAATCACGTGAGGCTTGGGCATACCGTTATCCTTTAGAAAAAATGAGCGCTGTAGAGAAAATAGGAAAAATAGAAAAAACAGGGAACATAGAAACGCCCCTGTTTCAAAAGCCCGGCATAGGGGAAAGGGCTTACGGGAAAAAACAGCACCTTTTTACCCGAGCGGCTTCATACGGGAACGGCGATCCTCATTGCGGAGGATACGGAAATCCTCAAGCCCAGATAACCGGGCCAGGGGGGTATACAGGTCATGCCGCGGCCCATCGCCGCTATGCTTAGGCTGAGAAGGGGTAAACAAGGTAGGCACCGTAAAGGCAGGAGAAGCGGCCAGCGCCAGCGCTTCCCCGCCCCGGAGCGCGCACAGTTCCACCTGGAAACGCCCTCCTCCCGGAGGAAAGCCCAGATACCACGCGGTATCCCCCGGTCCCACGGAGATGGTAAAGGAATCCTCCTTCTGAAAAGCCCCGGCAGGGTCTACCGGGGAAACCTTGAGCTGATACCCCTTAAAATCCCCGGCCTTTTCATAACATTCTTTGTCCGCGCTTTTGATTTCCCAAAAGGTAAAGACCCAGAGGGGATCCCGGATCAGGACTTCAATGAAGGTTATATTATACTGCCTGGGCAGGGGAACCGGTTCAGGAATATGGGTTTCCCGCAGGGGAAGGGCTTGAGCAGGCTCTGAGCCGGCCTCGGCAGGGGCAGCCTCTGAGGCGGTATCGAGGATTTCTGCAATGATAAATAGCCGCTCCAAGTCAGGAGGGATCTCCATACCCAAGCCGTCTGCCAACCGTATCAATTCATAGGTGGTTAAACGTTCTAAATAGGATCTGGTAAGCCGCGGGGCTTTCATAGAAGGGTTTTTAAAGAACAGATCATCCATAGCTGCTTTATAATGGGAAAAACCCGGGAGTATGTCAAGTGAGGCGGTTTCAAAACGCCGCGTGTTGAACCAGCCCCAATCTGAGGGGAAACCCGGAAAACCCCATGAACGGTTCCGGGCATACCCGGCGTCATGGGCAGCGCTCTGAGCCTCAGGACCGCGTAAAAACCCCTGCCCCGTTCAGTTTGCCTTCATGTCGGGAACTTGTGCCTTCATGCCGGGAGGTTTTGCCGACAGGCCGGAAAGGTTTGCCGACATGTCGGGAACTTTTGCCGACAGGCAGGAAAGGTTTGCCGACGTGTCGGGAGGTTTTGCCTTCATGCCGGGAACTTTTGCCGACAGGCCGAAAAGTTCTTGCCTTCATGTATCCGAATAATGCATGAAAATGCGCGTTCCTTTGGGGCCCTAAAAAAAATTTGCATCGGCCTCGCGTTTTTATATATGCGCCCTGAACCGCTTGCCTATTTCCCGGTTTACCGTCATGGTGAAGCAGGAGACCAATGCAGTACGAGATAGTGATCGCGGATCCCGCGAAAAATATTACCCTGTTTGTGCTTAACCAGGTGGAGAACCGGGCGGAAGCAGCCCGGCTGCTCCTGGGGGTTCCTGGCCTGGGAGCCGAACAGGTGGGGTTTGTGATTCCCCCGCAGGCCCCCCAGGGGTTATGGCGGCTTGAAATGATGGGCGGGGAGTTTTGCGGTAATGCCGCCCGGAGCTTCGGCCTTTTTGTGGCCCGGACCCTGGGGTATACAGGGGTTGCGGATATCCCCATTGGTATGAGCGGTGCGCCGGATCCCCTTACCGTACAGGTCAATGTGGAGGCAGGAACCGCAGCGGCAGCCATCCCTCGGCCCGCGGCCCAAGAGACCCTGATGGTTGCCCCTGCCCCGGACCTGCCCAGCCTGAGGCTTCCGGTGTACGCTTTTGCCGGTATTACCCATGTTATCGCCCCGGGAATCTCCTCAGAAAATGAGGGGAAGGCGCTGTTTTATGCGATTAAAGCGCAGTTCCAGCGGAGCCGGGCCATACCCCAGGCCCTAGGGGTGATGTTCTATGACCGGGAGCAGCAGCTTATGACCCCCGCGGTGTATGTCTATGCTACGGATTCCCTGGTTTTTGAATCAAGCTGCGGTTCAGGATCCGCTGCCTTGGGAGCCTGGCAACACGAGACCCTGTGGGAAGGGGAGGGTTTTTGCCGGGTCGCCCAGCCAGGGGGAGTCATTGATGTCCGGGTAGGTAAACGCCAGGGGATCATACAGGCAATCTCGATTGGAGGTCCGGTGTACGTAACAGAACCGCTGGTCCTTGACGTCCTCAGGCCCCCGGGTTAAGCGCTCTTGACAAACCAGCAGCCCTTACATAGGCTTATTTCATGGCGCCTTCAGGTTCTTCTTGGGTATCAGGCTTAGTCCTCCGTATCGTGGCGGCCTTGACTATTATTGTCGCGGTGATAATCGGTATCGGCCTGGGTTTATCCTTGGCGGAAACGGCTAATATTAAAAACCAGAGCGATTTTGAGGAATTTGCCCCGGCGCTGCCCACTAAGATCCTGGATAGTACGGGGAGGGTGATCACCGAATTTTCCGCTGATGAAAAGCGGGAACTGGTGTCCTTGAGCGAGCTTCCCCGGCATCTGATCAATGCCGTGCTTGCCCGGGAGGATCCGGATTTTTATAGCCATATGGGATTCAGCGTCCGGGGTATTGCCCGGGCGTTTTACGGAAGAATCATCGGACGAAACCTGGGAGGGGGTTCCACTATTACCCAGCAAATCGCGGGAAGCCTCCATACGGATCGGACCGAAATGACCCTTACCCGGAAACTCCGGGAACTGTGGTGGGCCTTGCAGATGGAACGGCAGTACACCAAAGACGAGATTCTCGAGCTGTACCTGAACTATCTGTATATGGGATCCGGCACCTACGGGGTCGAGGCCGCGAGTAAGTACTACTTTGGTCATAGCGCCCGGGAGATAAGCCTCGCGGAAGCCGCGATCCTGGTGATCCAGTTTTCGAGTCCTGCCCGGTACAATCCCTTGGATAATCCTAATACCGCTATGGAGCGGCAGCGGGCAGTGCTGGACCGGATGATCGAATTCGGGTATGCCGCTGCCGAAGAAGCAGCGGTTTCTTTTAAGGCGTACTGGGAACATTACGATTATACCCGGGCCTCAGTCGGGGCATACTACCAGCGGGAAGACGCGGCTCCCTGGTTTAGCGAATATGTCCGCCGGGAACTAGAGGATATGATGTACGGATCCATGGATTATTACCGGGATGGGTATACCGTGCATACCACCCTGAACCTCAATCATCAAGAAGCTGCGGAGAAACTCATGGCCCAGGGCCTTGCCAAAGCGAATAAGGAATACACCGCTTCCCGGGGAACCCGCTTGGAACGGGCGGAGCGGACCTACATACCCATCGTGGAACTCCTTTCCCTTACGTTCAACTTGGGGGGTATCCATGCGGCTACCGGCGCGCAGACCAAACAAAAAGCCCTGAACCGTTATATCAAGGCGATCAATCCAGTGGTAGACATGGCTGCCCTGATGTTCGGTATCCAAGACCTCAAGGGCATCACCCAGACGGGGTTTAACGCCTTGAAAGACCGTACCGAACAGAACGTGGTAGAAGGGGCCCTCATCGCGATTGAAAACGACACCGGGTATATCACCGCCATTATCGGGGGTTCTAAGTACGATCTGTCCAACCAGCTCATCCGCGCGACCCAGGCACGGGTCATGCCGGGGTCTTCTTTTAAACCCCTGTACTACTCAGCGGCCATTGACAGCCATAAATTTACCGCGGCTTCTTTGATTTACGATATTCCCATGGTCTTTCACAATGAGGACGGCACCCCCTATATCCCCCTCAATTTTAAGGGGGAATGGAAAGGGCCGGTACTGCTTTACAACGCTTTGGCCCATTCCATGAACGTTCCCTCGCTTAAGATACTGGACAGCATCGGCTTTGACGCGGCCATTGACCGGGCCGCGGCCCTCCTCGGTATCGAAGACCCCGCGGTACGGCGCCGTACCTTCCCCCGGGTCTATCCCATGGGCTTAGGGATCATTTCCGTTACGCCCTTGCAAATGGCCCGGGCCTTTGGGGTTTTTGCAAACCAGGGCCGGGAGCTTACCCCTATTGCCATCAGGATGGTGGAAGATCGGAACGGCCGGATCATCCTGGACAAGGAACGGGAAGTACGGCAGCGGCAGCGGCAGCAAACTAATTTTCAAGTGATAAGCCCTCAAAATGCCTATATTATGACCAGTATTCTCCAGAAAACCGTAGAAAGCGGTACCTTGGCTTCGGGCTCCGGGTGGGGATCGAAATTCACCTTTACGGATGAACAGGGGAAACGGTACCGTATGCCTGCAGCAGGTAAGACCGGAACTACCCAAAACTGGTCTGACGCCTGGGCTGTGGGCTATACCCCCTACTATACCAGCGCTATTTGGTTTGGTTTTGATAAACCCGGTAATTCCTTGGGATTATCCCTCACCGGCGCAGCCTTGGCAGGTCCGATCTGGGGAGATTTTATGCGGGAAATCCACCACGGCCTGCCCATGAGGACTTTTATCAAACCCACCACGGGTATTGTAGACGTAAGGGTCTGCGCTAAATCCGGCTTATTGCCGACTCCTGACTGTACTGAAGGGGAGGTTACCCTTTCTTTCCTTGAGGGAACCCAGCCTGTTCAGTCTTGTAATCTCCACGGGAACAGCCGGACCATTCCTGCCACCACTAGTGACTATATCACCACCCTGGAGGATGACGCGTTATTAAGGACCCTCAAAATGCCCGCCTTACCCTTTGATATGGATGAGCTTCCTACCGGGGAATCATCGGGTCCTGCAAACCCGGTTTTCGATGCTATACCGGAACCAAATTACGGCTTTGAATTACCCAGCTATAATCCGCTGTTGGATTAAGCTCCAGGATTCTTTTCATGGAGTCCTGAATAGGAGGACTTATCTCTCCAGGGGAATGGTACTCTTGGTTTTGTTAGAAGAACCTGCGCTGGAAAGGGCCGTTGTTGTGGATTCCTGCTTGCATCTACGATCCGATGTTCCTATAGTGAACCTGGAGGCGCTCCCTGGATACCCCGCACACCCCTGATTCTGCTGAACCCATTCATTGGCATCCCGCCTTTTTCCAGGCCCTTCAAGCAGAATTGCTTGCTTATAAGGATATACTCGAATTCAAATACGAGTATCAGCTTACTACCGAACCTTTAAGAATCGATATCCCTATTATTCTGAAACCCCGCACCCCGTACCTGGACAAGAACATCGCCCGGATATTCAAGACCATCAATGTGTTTGAGTATAAAAGTCCGGAAGATTACCTGTCGGTGAAGGATTTTTATAAAGTCTACGCCTATGCCGCCCTCTATGCGGCCATTACCCCCAAGACCGCCCTATCGGATATAACCATCACCATGGTGGGAAGGACCTACCCCCGGAACTTGATCACGTACTTTACGGAAGTCCGGCATTACCAGGTAGAACCCCTACAGAAGGGCATCTATTACATCATTGGGGATTATCTGCCGATCCAGATCATAGTAAGCGCGGATCTTTCCCCATCGGACAACCGGTGGCTGAAACATCTTGGCCGGGACTTGGAAAAGGAAGAAGCGGAACGTATATTTAAGGAAGGAGTACAGCTCCCCTTACCTATGGATGCGTATTATGACGTACTCATTCGGGCAAATCTGAAAACCTTTGAAGAGGTAATTGCCATGTCAGATGATACTTTAAGCATTGAAGATATTCTTATGAGAACCGGTTTTATCCCTAAATGGTTAGCTCAAGGGCGAAAAGAGGGTAGGGAAGAGGGGCGGGAAGAGAGTCGAAAAGAAATCGCCCTGAATCTGCTGAAGAAAGGCTGGACTGTGGAAGAAACCGCGGAAACTGCAGGGTTGGCTATTGAAAAGGTCCGGGCTTTATCGGCTTTGATGCAATAAGATCGACGGCAGGATTATGTCGGAGGAGGCTATCCTGGTATAGAAAAAAGGATATGAGGGCCCTGAACAGGCTATCGGTGTGGTTCCGTCTTGATGGTAGCCGCATAAATGGAATTCAGTATTCCCAGCAACGCGGAAATAGAAAAAAGCACTTCAATGCCCGTAACTTTCCAAATCCACCCACCCATGAGGGCGATGAAGATACTGATCAGGTGGTTTACTGAAATATCCGTAGAGAGAGTGGCGGTGATTTCTTTCTGGGATGATGCAATGGCCTGAACATAAACATTACTGGCCATGCTTGCCAAAGAAATAATGGAATCAAGCACGTAGTTTTTGAGTCTACTATCCTTCTATCTCATTGCTACATCAGTATATATATCCTACAATGATTTAAGATAGATTGCAATATGTCTATACTGTCTAAATTATGCCCTTTTGTCTATTATAAACGCACGATAAGTACTTGTGAGCCGCAAGTTCTTGAGATAAAAAGATGAACTGGTAGAAAGACCATGCCGCTTGCGTTA
>JAISOX010000085.1 GCA_031275325.1 Treponema sp. | reverse complement strand
GGCTGACCCAAGGGCAGCTTGACCGGATAGTAGAAAGAATCAATGATCGTCCTCGCAAGGCTTTAGGATACCGGACTCCTAACGAGGTCTTTTCTGAGCATCTTTTCGCACTTCAAACTTTTGAACTGGCGGAATATTTAAATATTCCATAAAAGCTCCTTCTATTAGCATATCCGGTCTAATCACATAGGGTCAATCATTTTTTCATGACTATGAAAATTTGGTCAAAATCCAGCGCAAACCGTGCATAACAGGTCTCCCCAAAAGCGGGGATTTCATTAAGAAATTCCCGCTTTTCGTTGTTTTTAAGCGATTGTTGACGAACCTTTGGTTCGACGGAAACTGAAGTCTCCGAACAACTCTATTTTTTAAAGAAGATACAGCAGGATGCTGGGGGGGGCTTTCCGCCGCCTCCTCCCTTATACCGTGGCCGCAGGTCCCCCAAAAGTAACGCTCATGATTGGCCCAGGGACTTTTTCTCCGGTATTAGAGAGCCGTATCCGGGGCCCCCGCCGGGTCAATGAGGCCTGACAGGTCCTGGTTTCCTTTGAAGCGCAGCACATTGACCATGAAAATATTGAGCTTGTTCACGATGTTGGGGGGCAGCAGATTACCGTCCACCTCTACCGAGAGGACCGGATAGTTCCGTTCCCGCGCCCAGGGGGTGAACACCCCTTCAATAACCCGGCCTATGAGACAGGCAAAGGGGCTGATGTTCACCACGCCTGAATAGCCATTTTCCATGGCCGTGGCAGCTGCCCCGCTGGAAACCGCGATCTCCGAGTTGAGTTCCAGGTTGACGAAATACTTCTGGGTGTTCTCCATGATGCGGCTCATGTCGTGGGGGGTTTCCGGGATAAGCCCGGTGGGGCCCAGGATGGAGATCACCTTTTTTTCTATGGAATGTTTCCACCATCGTTCGATTTTCAGCTTCTGCATATCCCGCCAGGGCTTGGACAAGATCCGGGTACCCGGTTTCCGGAGCTTGATGAGTTTTTTGAGGGCATATTCCCTGACAAAATCCAGGTAATGGATCCACTCGGCGATCCCTGAGACCTTTACCACAATGCCTCGTTCACTCAGCAAATCGGTAAGTTCCCCTACGGCAAAGTCGTCCCGCCGCACGTATATCTCCCCCACGATGAGTACTTTGGGACAGTCCGGGACCCGGCGTTTGAGGGGTATCTTCTTGATATCCTCCGCCACCCGCTGTAGTTCCTGCCAGATCCGCTTGGGTTTATGTTCCACTGCGTGCATGACCCGGCGCCAGGATGTTTCGTAATCCGCCAACGCCTTTTTCGGATCTTCCGCGACGGCTTTCAGGCTGGTCTGAATGTCTTTAAGGTAATCGGAAAGCACAAAGCCCTTCCATATTTCTTTCACGAAATTCGGTCCCAGCTCGGTGTAGGAATTATCTGCCGAAAGGATAAAGAGCACCACGTTTTCCAGGCGCAGATCCCGAAAGAGGTTTTCGTAATACACAAAATACTGCCCTGTCCGGCAAGGCCCAGTGGTGATGGGGACAAAGAGGAGGTAGAGCTCATCCTTCCGGTACTTTTCACTGAAGATAAACTGCAAGGCGCTCCCTAAGAGCAGATGGCTGGGAACGCACTCCTTCCCCGAAGCGTGGGCCCGGGCGATCTGGATGGTCTTGCTGGTGGCCACTGGTAAGGCTTCGGCGTTGATATTAAGGCCCCGTACCGCTGCGCCAATATATTCGGTGGAAATAGCCCCCATGTTGGAGAGAAGCACCTTCACCCGTTTGTTACTCCGAATGGCTACCGTTTCCCCGGTCTTATGGTTTTCCAAGCGGAGGTCCTCATCCTCGCCAGTACCTATAGTTTTGCCAAAAACAAGCTGCCAGCCGTTATGGTAGCGCTCAAGCTCAAGCTCGTTTTTTTTCGCCCGGTACCCGTCGATGATATCCAAGAACGCTTCAACCCGGGTGTCCACTCCCGCGTCTGCGGAATGGGAGTCCAGTTCCAGCACCAGGAAAGGCTTCTGACCCATTATCCACTTGATATAGTGGAGGATGAATGAATCCGGAGCGCAGGAAAAGTTGGTGATGTAGGTGATATAGATAGTTTCTTCCTGTTTGATAAGACTCGCGGACTTCACATCCTGCTGCCCATAGTACCAGTACATGTTGGAAAAGATCTGTTCATCTTGAAAAGGCAGAATGTCAAAAGGGATGATCGAATAGCCCCGGGTGGTAAACTTTCGGGGAATCCCCATGTTGGCTTCCGGGGTAAACCCGTTGTAGGGCCTGCCCAGGATGGCAATCACCGGCCGCTTTGCGTTACGGGCCTCTGCCAGGGCCTTTTCACCGAGCTCTTTCAGGGCAGCGAAATACTCCTGCTGTTTTGTCCAAGCCCGCTCAAAGGCCACGCGAGTTTCCGCTTCCCCAATACCCAGCATGCGGGTCATCTCCATAAACAGTTCCAGAGCCTTAGCTTCGCCAAACTTAAAGCTCACCACCAGGGGAAGAAACCGGTTCTTATCCACATCAGGAAAGGCCTTGGCTACATAATAGGGGAGGGCTTGGGTTATGGGGCAGAAGTTGGCATGCACGTCCTCCTCATAACTGGGCATATCCCGGAAATGGGGGAGGAGCACGTAATCCGCGCCCTTATTCAGGCAGTCCTGCACCGCGCCATGGGCAATCTCTGCAGGGAAACAGTAGGTTGATTCTGCCCGGGCCACCCCTGCATGGGCTACCTCGGTAGACAAGAAGGTTTTAATCCCCAACTCATGGAAAAACCAGGAGTACAGGGGATATAAGGTATGCACCGAGAAGGCCCGGGGGATCCCTACGGTATAATCCCGAGCCGAGGCGTTTAGGGTTGCCGGGGCAGCGAAGGTTTCAAAGAGCAGTCTCTGCCGCTGCTCTACATAATCGAAAACCGGTACATCCTTCAAGGCTTTGCGCATGTTGGTGTACTTATTGCAGCGACCGCCGAACATATACTGGTGCTCATTGACCTTGAGAACCTGGATGGGACAGCGGTTATCGCAGGCGTGACAGGTAAAGACCCGCTCATAACCGATTTCTCTGGTCAAAAGTCCGCCTAAGTCCAGGGTCTTTTCTTGGAGCAACCCCTCCGCGTGTTTACGTTTGGCCAAGAGGGCCACCCCAAAACAACCCGTCAGTTCAGGGGAAGGGGGAACCAGTATCTCCTTGTTCAGCATCATGGCAAAAGCAAGGGGAACCGCTGGATTCTTGGCAACTCCCCCCTGGAGGAAAACCTTTCCCCCAATAGTTCGGTTTCCCACCACCCGGTTCAGGTAATTGGCTACGATGGAACAGACGATCCCCGCGGTGATGTTCTCCTTGGTAGCCCCCTGCTGGACCGCCTTACGGATGTCGGAATTGATGAACGCGGAACAATGTTCCCCGAACTTGAGGGGAGCATCCCCTTGGAGGGCAATAGGACCTATATCCACGGCAGCATGAATGGACAAGTCCCCAGAAGCGGATTCTTCCAGGAACGAGCCGGTACCTGCAGAACAGGCCTCGTTCATGGCATAATCAATAGGCACCCCGTTTTTAAGGAACACGTACTTGGCATCTTGGCCTCCAATCTCGAAGATGGTTTCTACCTCAGGATCGAAGTAGGTAGTCCCCACCGCATGGGCGATAATTTCGTTGTATACCCCGGGAGTCTCCAAAAATACCCCCAGAATTTCCCGGGAGGAACCAGTGGTAGCCACCAGACGTATATCCACCACATGGTTCCCCGTATCCGCGAAGATTTTATCCCGGATAATGGCAAGGCATTCTTTGAGGGCCTTAACCGGATCCCCGTGGGTCCGTCCATAATGGCTTGCCACGATCTCATCGGTTTCTTCATCCATCAGGCATGCCTTGGTGGTGGTAGAACCGCCGTCCACTCCCAGGATGTACCTCCTGCCGGCTTGTACCTTGCCGCTGTTCTGGCTAAAGGTTTGTACCTTATGGGTCCAGTCTTTGAGGGATCCCAAGCTGCCAAATCGGACCGCATGAGGTTTAAGGAGCTGATTCACCGGCGTGAGGGGACTTCCAGAGCTGACCGCGAGGACTGCTGCGCCAAAGGCCTCGAAAACCGCTGCGGTTTCAGGGATGAGGAATTCCAAGTTTGGAGCTTTCTCCCGGATAAACCGGATGATATGGCGGTTAAGGGTAATACCCCCTACCAGGACCACCCGGCCCGCATGTATTTTGGCCCGCTTGAGGAAATCAATAACCTTGACGGCCATCACATCTGACAGCGAGAGGACGATATCGTTTTTCGTAGCCTCTCGTTTGTTGAGCCTATGGGTACAGTCGCTCTTCATGAACACCGAACACCGGGTAGATAAGGTATAAACCTGAGCATCATCCGGTACTTGGTTTATATCTTCCAGTTTCATATCCATCCGGGCAAGCTGCTGTTTGAGGAATTCTCCGGTCCCGGAAGCGCACTTATTCCCGGAAAAATTATTGACGATCCTGCCCTCTGGATTGAGGGAGTATACCACCAGGTCTTCTCCGCCCATACTAACCACTGCATCGGCCTTGAGGTTCAGGGCTTTAAGGGCCGCTTCGACACAGAGCGGCTCCAGGGTACCTGCAGCGTCAAACATGAACCGGCCTTCATTACCGGTTATCAGGGTCGGGGTTCCCAGAGGAACCCTTCCCTCAGCCAGGATTTTGCGTACCGCCGCCCCAAAATCTCCTTCATGGGGGGTAATTGCGGTCCACTGCACCTGACTATTCTCAACCAAAACCATTTTTAAGCTGGTAGATCCGATATTTATTCCTAAGGACTGCATAGTACCTCTCGTTTCGTTTGTTTCGTTTGTCTTAATCCACACCCCGAAGGCGGCATCGCTCTTCAACTAGACTTGTTCGATAACCCGGTTGCTTGTCGCAGACTCAAGTCTGTTTCACGTCATGCAATTACTCGCCAATGACCCCTTGGTTCACCGGCTGCGAAATTGCCCTATTTTGAGCGGAATTGGGCAAGTCTTTGGTTCGACGGACACGGAAGTTTCCGAACAACGCTAATCATAGAAAAACCCTCTCCATAAAAATTCCTTATATAGCTGTTTCATGAGCTCGGTTTCAGGGACTAACCTATTACCATAAATAGAGAGGCTTGCGGATCCCGCTTAACATCCTAGGGCGCCTTTATCCAGGGGGCCAGCCCAGAGGCCGGCCTCCAATCACATGGATATGGAGATGATCCACAGTTTGGCCTCCGTGAGATTTACAGTTAATCACAAACCGCGCACCCTTTTCAGCACACCCTTGTTCCTGAGCCAGGGCTTGGGCCTTATGGAGCATCTTTCCTATAAGGAGGGTGTCGGCGTCATCCAGTTCCATGATATTCGGAATATGCTTTTTGGGGATTACCAAGAAGTGAACCGGCCCTTGAGGAGATACATCCTGAAAAGCCAATATCTCGTCGTCCTCATACAGTTTCTCAGCCGGCATTATACCTGAAACGATGTTACAAAAAATACAATTACTCATACCCGCAGGAGTATACCATACTAGTCAAAAGTTTCAAGCGTCTCGGGGAGGAGGGCTTGCTGTAACGCATCATCAATGGCAGCCAGGAACCCCCTGCTGGACTCCGTGGCCCCGGATACCCCGTCCAGATCCGTCCCATTGGAGGCTAACACCGCTTCCCCCAAGGCTTCCATGGCCGCACCGCCCACTGCAGGATCATCCTGATGGTCTAGGATGACAATATCCAAGATACGCAAGGATGTTTTGCTGGTTCCAGCGATCTGTACCGAAACATGGATGGGTCCTTCATAACCTTCGCCCCGGCCCTCATAGAATCGTGATGCTTCGGGAGCAGACCGTACAGTACCGCTTAAACACCCCCCTGCCATAAAGGTAAACAGCACCCAGCAACTTACCGCCATCCCCCTTATCCGATACATATATCCTCCATAGGTCCGAGGGGTGCCTTCAATTCCTTGGGCTTCCCTGCTTGGCCTGGGCTTTTTTGAGAAACCGCTCGTTCTCAATGATGCACCGACTATGGGTACCTTCGCCGATTTTACCGGATTGGTCAAAGGCTTCTACCTGGAAACGGAGTTTCCTCTCCTGTACCTCCAGGAGCACGCCGGTTGCCCGGACCTGCATCCCCAGGGGCGTGGCAGCGATATGGGTGACGGCAAGCTCGGTCCCTACCGTGGAAAACCCTTCCGGAAGCGCAGGGTCAACTGCATTGACACAGGCCCCCTCCATGAGGGCGACCATGCCAGGGGTACTGTATACTGGAATGCCTCCGCTTCCCCATGCATGGGCACTCAGTTGTTCCGTAACCAGGGTTATTTTTTCGCCGGTCATACCGGGTTGTACGCAATCGTTAAATTCCATAAAGATAAAGATACTATAAGGCTTAAAAAAGATAAAGTCGCCCACCAAGGGCCCGTACTCCCCATAGCAAGGTAGAGGAGAAAGGGAAGGGTCCTCTTCGATGGAGTCTTCCTTCGTCAAGAATGATACCGCATCCCGGATGGTTTCTCTGGCGTAGGGTACGCCCATTTTCAGGTATTGGTTTTTTAATCACGATTAAGCAATCCCGGTCA
Organism: Treponema sp.; assembly: GCA_031275325.1. Classification (GTDB taxonomy): domain Bacteria; phylum Spirochaetota; class Spirochaetia; order Treponematales; family Breznakiellaceae; genus JAIRLU01. Next base: position 660 of record JAISOX010000085.1, on the reverse strand, counting down.
TTAGCCAACATAGCCGCCCCCCTTTAACAGTTAGTTACAATAGATCGGTTGCTCATAGGACGCATTATATGAAACTCTAGGTATGCCAGTCATTCCGCTTGATGATTCGGTCAGGTTCGTTGTGGTAGGAACTGAGGAGGAACTTGCCCTTGAGGGTTTTGAGAGTTGGAGAAGCGCACCAAAGTTTTCTTGACTTTACCCATTCGTAGTACCCCCGATCCGATCTGACGTAGGGCGGGTCAAGGTAAAAGAACGTCTCCGTAGTGTCCCAGATATGAATGATCTGTAGGGCATCGCAGCATTTGATATACATCTATTGTAAACGGATTACATAATTAACTTTGAATTCCAACCGTTTGTTAGCCATCTTCTTGCTATTGGAGACTATCCTGTTGTAACCAAAACAGCCATTTAACTTACAGTCGTAGGAAATGTTGGACAGCATCCATACCGCTCAGGCCCGTTTTATCCGGTCAAACATATCTGGGTTGGCACTTGGCCTGACGATGCTGTTTCTGGCTGTGAAGGCTGATTTCAATTTGCGGAGGTGATCCACAAAGTATGATAGCCCTCAAACGAAACCGTAATTGAGATAAAAGAAGGCCAGGTCAAACGCTTTCAGATGGTTCAAGAGCTTCTTCGAAAAACAGCAGGTCCTGC
>JAISOX010000083.1 GCA_031275325.1 Treponema sp. | reverse complement strand
CTGCGGTAACGGAGATTGAAAAACTTCTGGGGGCTCAACAGGCCAAGGACACGGATGCAGCCCTGGGCAAGGCCAAAGAAAGGCTAGACTGGGCAACCTCAGTTGGGGCCAAGAGCCTTTTCCCGGAACCTTATACCCGTGCTAATACGGCATACAATGATGGGGTGAAAGCCAAAACCGCAAAAAACTGGGCCGATGCCGCAGCAGGAGCCGCTAAGGTAATAGCTGCGGTAACGGAGATTGAAAAACTTCTGGAGGCTCAACAGGCCAAGGACACGGATGCAGCCCTGAGTAAGGCCAAAGAACGACTTGACTGGGCAACCTCAGTTGGGGCTAAGGGCCTTTTCCCCGAACCTTATACCCGTGCTAGTACGGCATACAATGATGGGGTGAAAGCAAAGACCGCAAAAAACTGGACTGAGGCAGCAGCCGGAGCCGCTAAGACGATAGCCGCGGTAGGGGAGATTGAAAAACTTCTGGAGGCTCAACAGGCGAAAGACACGGATGCAGCCTTGAGCAAGGCCAAAGAACGACTTGACTGGGCAACCTCAGTTGGGGCCAAGGGCCTCTTCCCCGAACCCTATACCCAGGCCAATACAGCATACAATGATGGGGTGAAAGCAAAGACCGCAAAAAACTGGACTGAGGCCGCAGCAGGAGCCGCTAAGACGATAGCCGCGGTAACGGAGATTGAGAACCTTCTGGAGGCTCAACAGGCCAAGGACACAGATGCAGCCCTGAGCAAGGCTAAAGAACGGCTGGACTGGGCAACCTCAGTTGGAGCCAAGGGCCTTTTCCCGGAACCCTATACCCAGGCCAGTACGGGGTATAATGATGGGGTGAAAGCAAAGACCGCAAAAAACTGGGCCGATGCCGCAGCAGGAGCGACTAAGGCGATAGCTGCGGTAACGGAGATTGAAAAACTTCTGGAGGCTCAACAAGCCAAGGACACGGATGCAGCCCTGAGTAAGGCCAAAGAGCGACTGGATTGGGCAACCTCAGTTGGGGCCAAGGGCCTCTTCCCTGAACCCTATACCCAGGCCAGTACGGCATACAATAATGGGGTGAAAGCCAAGACCGCAAAAAACTGGGATGAAGCTGCAGCCGGAGCCGCTAAGACGATAGCTGCGGTAACGGAGATTGAGAACCTTATGGGGGCTCAACAGGCCAAGGACACGGATGCAGTCCTGAGCAAGGCCAAAGAACGGCTGGATTGGGCAGCGTCAGTTGGGGCTAAGAGCTTTTTCCCGGAACCTTATACCCGTGCCAATACGGCATACAATGATGCGGTGAAAGCCAAGACCGCAAAAAACTGGGATGAAGCTGCAGCCGGAGCCGCTAAGACGATAGCCGCGGTAGGGGAGATTGAAAAACTTCTGGCGGCTCAACAGGCCAAGGATACGGATGCAGCCCTGAGTAAGGCCAAAGAGCGGCTGGACTGGGCAGCGTCAGTTGGGGCCAAGAGCCTTTTCCCGGAACCCTATACCCGTGCCAGTACAGCATACAATGATGGGGTGAAAGCCAAAACCGGAAAAAACTGGAATGAGGCAGTAGCCGGAGCAGCCAAGGTGATAGTCGCGGTAGGGGAGATTGAAAAACTTATGGCGGCTCAGCAGGCCAAGGACACGGATGCAGCCCTGAGCAAGGCCAAAGAACGGCTGGACTGGGCTGCGTCGGTTGGGGCTAAGGGCCTGTTCCCCGAACCCTATACCCAGGCCAGTACTGCATACAATGATGGGGTGAAAGCGAAAACCGCAAAAAACTGGAATGAGGCAGCAGCCGGAGCCGCTAAGACGATAGCCGCGGTAGGGGAGATTGAAAAACTTATGGAGGCTCAACAGGCCAAGGACACGGATGCAGCCTTGAGCAAGGCCAAAGAACGGCTGGATTGGGCAGCGTCAGTTGGGGCCAAGAGCCTGTTCCCGGAACCCTATACCCGTGCTAATACGGCATACAATGATGCGATGAAAGCCAAGACCGCAAAAAACTGGGATGAGGCGCGCGCTGGGGCAGACAAGGTCCTCGCGGCAGTGGCGGAAATTGACGCGCTTAATCAGGCCGCGCAACTGCGTAAAGCCCAGGAAGCGGACCGGATCATGGCTGCGGCTCAAGAGCGGCTGGACTGGGCCGCGTCGATTGGGGCGGATACCCAATTCCAGGATACTTTTATGGCGGCTCAAGACGCCTATGCCCAGGCGTTCCAGAAGCGCCTGGCCGATGATCTAGACGGCGCTATAGCTGCGGCGGAACAGGCCCGGCGCGCGGTTGCCCGTATCGATCTCTGGAAACGAGAGGAAACCAATGGAGCCCTTGTGGCGGCCAAAGAACGGCTCGATTGGGCTGCAGCAATCAATGCAGAAACCAACTTTCCTGATGCTTATGGGGCGGCTCAGGCCGCCTATGCCGAGGCAGTACAGGCCCGGACCGTGCAGGATTGGGAAAAGACCCTGGCCGCGGCAAACCGGGTTCTGGAGCTCCTGGCGCCGGTGCATGAAATCTCCCCATTGCCGGCTCAATACCGGATCCGTACCTGGTTGAATGAGCGGGATTGCCTTTGGAATATAGCCGGGTATCCCTGGGTATATAACGATCCCTCCCAATGGGGACTGCTCTATGAGGCGAACCGCTCGAAATTACCGGATATAAACGATCCTAATTTCGTACTCCCGGAAATCATACTGGATATTCCCCGTATACAAGGAGAGATTCGGGAAGGACTTTGGGAGGAGAACCGTTCTTATGGAGCCTTGCCATGAAGGAACGAGCAGGATTACCCTTCCTCCTCCTTTAAGACCGGCGATCTTCAGGTATGAGCGGTACCGTTCCCCCTGGCGGAGAGAACATATCCTGGCGGACGATACAAGGATCCCTGTATGCCCCGTGGTTTGCCTCCCCCTGGGAAAGCGCTCCGCAAGCCGGAGCGCGGCCCCCCAGCGCATTGGCGGGAGCATTGGCAGGGGACAGGCATTCCTATAGCTTCCTCCCTTTAAGATCCCTCCGCTGTTCTAGTTCTCTGACCTTTTCTTCATATAAAAGAATGGGTTCCATGTGTTCGTATTCTCCCCCTTTTGTTTTTTTAGGGGTGCATAAACGTTTGAAAAATGCTCCAATGCCTGTCGCCTGTTCGTAAGAAACCGCATAGGGATAGCCGCCGTAATCAATTTCCCGGGTTGCTTCATCGGTATATACCAGATAAAAATACGTTCCGGCTTTGGCAGGATCCTGGACAAACCAAAGCAGGCTGTCATTATCTGTTTCAAATGCAACGCCTAACATAGTATTCCCCTGGAGGTCTGTCTTTACATCAAGAACCACCCCCGGGGTAGAGGATAGTATATACTATCACGGTTAATATCGATCTTCCCAACCGCGGTAGATTGAGCTATAGATGAAACGTAGGTAAACACGCACTTGGGGCGTAGGCCCCCTTGAATTCCCCCGCCCAAAGGCAGGTATGGGTTTTCCCCCAATCCCCGCCTATACTATTTTAATAAAGGAAGTTATAAAGGGTATGATGCATGGACGGACAAGCTATAAAAGACAGTTTAGGAAAAACAATCAAGTTTTTGCGGTTCAGAATGGGCCTTTCTCAAGCGGATTTAGCCGAGAAAGCGGACATTTCCATTACTTTTTTAAGCGCTATTGAGCGGGGAATCAAATTCCCCCAGCCTGATATACTTTCAAAACTGGCAAAAGCCCTTGAGGTGGAGGTGTTTGAGCTTTTTAAGGACGATATGGCGCCGGAAGACAGCCAGGAGATGATGAGTAAACTGTCCGAGGACATCACCAAGCATGTCAGTCTCACCATTGCGAACGTTTTTAAGCAGTATTTGGGCTAAGGGCAAAGGCAATGGGGCAGCGCAAAAGCGGGCCGGCGCATTTTTAGGCCATGGCCTGAAACATTAAAGCCATGGCCTGAAAGAAAAAAGCCCTGGCCTAAAAAGTTAAAGCCCTGGCCTAGAAAGTTAAAGCCCTGGCCTAAAAAGTTAAAGCCCTGGCCTAGAAAGTTAAAGCCCTGGCCTAGAAAGTTAAAGCCCTGGCCTAGAAAGTTAAAGCCCTGGCCTAAAAATCAAAGGCCGCGGCCGCTAAAAAAAACGGTTTCATCGGACCGCAGGTCCGGGCCAACCGGGTTTTGGAACAGGCTCAAGAGCGCATGTAGGCGCGATGATTTCATTCCCCCTTCCCAAGCGAAATTCCTCTCCTTCCCGGCGGCCTTCAGCGCCGGGGGAACCGCCCCCAGACAGCCCCTACTCAACCCTCGCCGGGATCGGAGGGAGGGACCGCTTATAGACAGGAACCGAACGTAACAGACCCCTCAATCCCCTGAGACGGGGCCTGGAGGCTTACCGCGCCTTTGGGCTGTACATTCCCACAGGTTAGCTTGACAGATTCGTATTAAGCCTGAATAATTGAGAAGCATATAGCGTATAAAAAACGGGACAAAAGGGGATGCAGATGAGTGAAATACTGGATATTGAAACCAAGAAACAAAGGATCCGCGCAAACTGGCGGCTTGAAGACCTGGAGGAGGTTCCTTTTATCATTGAAGTGGGGCCTTTTCATGGGGCAACCAAAGAATTCTTTGATGATGATGATGCGGAGATCCGCTGGGCTGAGGATTTTGCCGCGAAACGGGAGGGCGTTTACGATTACGGGTTTCCCAACATCAAGCCCAACAAGGGCATCGGTATTGTAGCCGCGGCTTTTGGCTGCGAGTATAAGGTTAATGACGAGGCCGACCCTTGGATAACGCCGCTTATCCGGGAGGAGAATGTAGAGGATGTGTATAAACTAGCTATACCGGATCCGGTCAATACCCCGGTGTATCAGGACGCGTGGAAACGCCTGGATTACCTGCAGAGCCATTCCTCCATACCTTTGCGGGTGGTTAATGTACCCTCCCCCTTGGTAACCGCGTCCCTCATCTGGGATTATACCTCTTTTATTGAAGCGACCTTGACCTATCCTGATGAAGTGCATGCCCTATTGGAGAAAGTAACGGAAGCGACCATTCTGTATATCAAGGAACAGTTTAAGCGGATTAAGAACTTCTACAGTATAAGCCATGAGGTTTGGCATATTCCCCGGGAAGTGGGGATCCGGGTGAGCGACGATACCGCGGCCCTCTTATCGCCCAAACTGTACCGGGAATTCGGGGTGGCGTACAATGCCAAGATTGCCGAAGCCGCGGGGGGTATTGTCATCCACTCCTGTGGAAATGTGCAGAATGTGGCGGCCGCCATGATGGAAACCCCTGGTTTACGGGGTTTGGATTTTACGATTCCCCAGGTGCCGAACTGGGAAATGATCCGGGACGCCGCGGCGGGGAAAACGGTTTTGTGTCTGCGCCATAATTACTGGGATCACATCAACGACGCGCAGGTGGATTTAGCGGAATATTCAAAAAAGCTGCTTGACTTCTTTGGCCGGAAGGGTCTGTTTATTCAGACTTCCACGCCAACCACTGAAGAAGCCATTGCATTGGGTGAAAAACTGCATCAGCTCTTATCAAAATAAAAGGAAGAGAGGGGCGGGCGCCCCCTCTTCCTTGAGCAGGAGAGGAGCTAACGCTGAATGCGGGCAGAGCCCCCTTTGGCAAAGGCTTCTACCTGGTCCAGACTCACCATGGAGGTGTCTCCAGGGGTGGTCGTAATTAAAGCCCCGTGAGCCCAGCCGAGTTTTAACGCTTCTTCAGGACTTTTGCCGGAAAGAAGCCCATAGAAGAGTCCTGCGGCAAAGCCGTCGCCCCCGCCTACCCGGTCGTATACATCTAATTCGCTGGCGGGAGCCACATAGCTCTTACCTTCAAGCCACAATACCGCGCTCCAGGAATGGCGGTTGGTAGAATGGACATCCCTGAGGGTGGTTGCCACGGCTTTGATGTTGGGAAAATCCGTGACCACCCTTTCCATCATGCCTAAGAACGTTCCAGGGTCCAGTTTACTGGCCGCGTGCGCGGCTGGGGATTCTACTTCCGGTCCTTTGAGCCCGAGGCCCTTCTGGAGATCCTCTTCATTGCCCACGAGGATGTCCACATGGCTTACGATCCTGCGCAGGGTCTTAGCCGCTCCTTCGCTGGCTTGTTCCGGGGTAAGCCCCTGTTCCGCTGCAGCCACTGCCCAGAGTTTCGCCCGGTAGTTCAGATCAAAAGAAACCACTGCGCCGGCCTTTTTAGCGGCTTCCATGGCTTCAATGACCAGTTCCGGAGTGGTAGGAGACAGGGCCGAGAAAATGCCCCCGGAATGGAACCAGCGGACCCGGGGAGAGCCATTGGGTCCGGGAGCAAAGATCCGGTTCCAGTCAAAACTGCCTGGTTTCAACTGTCCTGCAGCCTCGTTAGCCCGGTTGTAAAACACCACCGGCGCTCGTACTCCCTGCCCCCGGTCGCTCCACACAATGGCCATGTTCGGTCCCCGGACCCCGTCAAAGGCAAATCGCTGGAAATAGGGACTGACCCCTGCCTTTTGTACCGCATATTCGATCCGTTTTCCCAGGGGGTAGTCCACCATGGCGCTGGCAATAGCGGTCCGTAAACCAAAACAGGTGGACAAGTTGCTTGCCACATTGTACTCGCCCCCGGAAACATGGAGCGTATAGGCGCTTGCCTCGGTAAAGGGAATGATCCCTGGATCCAGGCGGGTAACCAAGGCTCCCAGGGCCAAAAGATCATGGGTGGTTCCTGCAGCAGCAGGAATAGATAAAGATGCCATTATCATACCTCCAAAAATATCGTGAACCAGTTAGACTGTATAGGTAGACGCGCTGGTCCCGGCTCCATGACCGGTCCAATTGGTATGGAAAAATTCACCCCGGGGCTTGTCTACCCGTTCATAGGTATGGGCTCCGAAGTAATCCCGTTGGGCCTGGAGTAAGTTGGCCGGCAACCAGTCACTCCGGTACGCATCAAAGTAGGCCAAGGCGCTGGAGAGAGCCGGAACCGGGATCCCCTTTTCCACCGCGGCAATCACCACGCGGCGCCACGAGGCTTGGGCCTCCTCAATAATCGAGGTGAAGAAGGGATCCAAAAGCAGGTTTTCCAGGTCCGGGTTCTTATCAAAGGCTTCTTTGATCTTACCGAGGAACACCGACCGGATAATACAGCCTCCCCGCCACATCAGGGCAATGCCGCCGTAGTTCAGGTTCCACTTGTATTCCTTGGCCGCTTCCCGCATCAGCAGGTAGCCTTGGGCATAGGACACCACTTTGGCCGCGTAGAGGGCTTTCTCCAAATCCCGGATAAACGCGTCGGCATCCGCAGGCTTAACGATCTTCGGACCGATGAAGATCTTAGAGGCGCGGACCCGTTCGTTTTTGGCTGCAGAAAGACAGCGGCTCCACACCGCTTCCCCGATCAAGGTGAGGGGGACCCCGAATTCCAGAGCCGCAATCCCGGTCCACTTACCGGTCCCCTTCTGCCCGGCAGTATCCAGGATCTTCTCTGCCAAAGGCTCGCCATCCCTATCTTTGAACCGGAGAATATCCCGGGTGATTCCGATGAGGTAGCTGTTCAGATCCCCCTTATTCCAGGTATCAAAGACCTCCCCCATCGCATCGTAGGAGAGGCCCAAGACCTGCTTCAATACATGGTAGGTCTCGCAGATAAGCTGCATGTCTCCGTATTCAATGCCGTTGTGGACCATTTTAACGAAGTGCCCCGCGCCGTTCTCTCCCACCCAGTCGCAACAGGAAACATCCCCTTCAACCTTTGCGGCGATTGCCTGCAGGATGGGCTTTACCAGGGGCCAAGCTGCGGAGGAGCCTCCAGGCATAAGAGACGGACCGGTAAGGGCCCCTTCTTCGCCCCCGGATACGCCAGTACCGATGTACCAGAGCCCTTTAGATTCTACATAGGCGGTACGCCGGATGGTATCTTGGTAATTGGAATTGCCCCCGTCTATGATGATATCCCCCTGCTCAAAGACCTGCAGCAATTGCTCAATCGTATCATCCACTGCTTCTCCGGCCTTTACCATGATCATGGCCTTCCGGGGCCGTTTGAGGGCCTTGGCAAAAGAAACAATATCCCGGTGGCCTTGGATCTTTTTACCCGCGCCCCGGCCCTGGGTAAAGCTATCCACCTTAGCCGCAGTCCGGTTAAACACCGCCACGGTGAACCCTTTACTTTCCATATTCAGTACGAGGTTTTCCCCCATTACCGCAAGGCCAATAAGGCCAATATCCGCTTCTGCAGAACCCGTATCAGCAGCACTTTTTGCATGAACAGCCCCCTTCTGGGCGCTTTCTATATTACCCATTTTTAATACTCCCTTCATCATACTATCCTATTTTTTGAATAAAAGAAACATTATTTTAGGCGGTTTCACGAGGAAAACGGGTCCTTCAGGATAGACCGAATGCCTTGAAGTCCCGGATAGCCCTTGGGCATCCTGGTGTTCCTCATGTGGTACGGATCCTATTTGCCATGAATTCAATAACATACTAACCGTCCGTGAATGAATACTCATGTTCACGAATTATTCGAATACATGAGCATTACTTTGCGGACTGAAGTCCCGCGGACTTTTTTCTTTTTGTTAAGCTCACGTTAATGGAATGAATGTCTTTTTCCAAGGTTTGTATGTTTTCAGTAAATCTCCGCACATACACGCCGGGAACGTGCTGTCCTGTCTGTCCAACTACCATATCCCGCAGATCCTCCGCGTCTTCCAGTTCTTCACGCAGCTTGGCAAGCCGCGCTTCAAGGACCTCTGCACTCATAGACTCGTAATCTTCCGCCACTGGCAGGGAATCATCCTTTTTCGCCATCAACCCTCCAATACCCTCAAAAATGAGTTTGCTTACATAAACCGGCTGTATGAGGAGAAACAGTCGAGGCAGACCTTTTTCCCCTCTTGCAGCCGGATATGGTTCTCCGCGGTCTTTTCGCCGCAACATGCGCATTCAAAGGACGTGAATATCCGCGCAGGTTCAGGAAGGGCAAAGGAAGGCTCTTTCACCTCGAACATCTGATCCCGCGGCGTATCCATCATCTCTTGTTGGACTTGGTCCCGGGTCTTATCCTGCTTCGGCCTATTCCGTAAGACCAGGCGGACCCTTTTTCCCGTGTACCGGCTGAAAAACGAGAAGGCCTGTTTCCCCCGTAGCCGGAACAGCAGATTCCCCTTGCCCACAGTACATCCCAGGACCACCGAAATAGCGTCAACCCCGCAGGCGTCGTTTTCCGTTACGCAGACTACTTCTTCATCCTCAGAAAACTTGAGGTCCAGCAGATCCCGCGCGTAAAGCGCCGCCTTGTAACCGATGGTCAGTCCCGGGCAGATATGCCCGTGGAAGGCCGCCGCACGCTCCCAAAGTTCCTTATCCTTTTCCGCTATGTTCATATTCTTCTCCTCTTAGGTATAAATTAGGGAACTGCTGAAAACCCCACCGGGATTTTCAGCAGTTCTTAGGAGAAAATTGCACTTCATGGTAATACGAACAATTACGGCAAAGCGATTTTCTCCATAGGATCAGAAAATCTCCAAAAATTGACGTTTTTAGAGGCTCTCAGTATAAAAAACGGGACGCTGTAATGTATGCTTCGTGCATGCCGGTTCGGAAGGTTTTCACTAGAACGGTATTCATTACCGTTTTGTGAAGTAAGCATACCAAGTTTACACGGTATGGTCAAGGAGTCGCGTTGCCTCATCAAAAAAGTAACCCAAAAGACCCTGTGCCTCATTTGGAAAAAGTAACCCAAGTGGTTACGCGTTGCCTCATCGAAAAGGTTACTCCGATTACCATGAGGCCGTGGAATGGAGGGCATCCCAATGATGGCGATAGGCAAGATAGGGTCTGGTATTATTATGAAAAAATGAGGTTCCAGAGATACGCCTCTTGACATAATAATCCCATAGGTTTATATTTATAACATATAAATACAGTAGGATTTATAGAGATTTAGGAGGATTGTATGAAACGGTTTATCATTCCCGCCTTTTTGCTGGCGGTACATGCGGCATTGTTTGCAAGTCCAGGCAAAGATACGGGCACCCAGGAAACAGTGGTAAAAATTGGCGTGGTCGGCGAGTACAATGACCAGTGGAATCCGGTAATAGAGGCCCTGGCCAAGGAGGGGGTACGCATTGAGCTGGTCCGTTTTTCCGAGTATGTGCAGCCTAATCGCGCGCTGGAGGACGGAGAAATCGATCTTAACGCGTTTCAGCACTACGCGTACCTGAACAACGAGATAAAAACTAAAGGCTACCGCCTTTCGCCCATCGGAGAAACCCTGCTTGCCCCCCTGGGGCTGTACTCCCGGAAGATACAATCCGTGGCGGAGATTAAAGATCGCGACAAGATAGCCATTCCCAATGACGCGGTAAATGGCGGCCGGGCCCTGCGGGTCCTGGAAAAGGCGGGCCTCCTTACTATCCCCGAATCCGCAGGCCCCACGCCAACCTTGGGGGACATTACCGCCAATCCATGGAATATCCAGTTTGTTGAAGTGGAAGCAGCCCAAACCCCGCGGCTCTTGGACGATGTAACCGCGTCGGTTATAAATGGCGGACACGCGGTTGATGCAGGACTTAACCCTGAACAGGACAGCCTTGCCCTGGAGCGCCAGTCAGGGGGCAGCCAAAATCCCTACATCAACATCATCGCAGCCCGCACCGCGGATAAGGATAAGCCCCTTTACAAAAAGATTGTGGATACCTTTCATACGGACGCTGTTCGCCAGGTGATCCACGTAACCTATAAAGGCGCCTTTATTCCAGCTTTCTGAGGGATGATCGAACTGCGGCATATTTCAAAAACCTTTCGGGGAAAACGGGACGTCCAGGCGGTAAAGGAGGTTTCCATGACCGTGGAAAAAGGGGAAATTTTCGGCGTCATCGGATTTTCCGGGGCGGGAAAGAGTACCCTGGTCCGCTGCATCAATGCGCTCGAACAGCCGGATCAAGGGCAGGTTCTGATTAAAGGCCGGGATATTACGAAACTCCGGGGCAAGGAACTGCGCTCAAGCCGTCAAGACATCGGTATGATCTTCCAGCACTTCAACCTCTTCCGTTCCCGTACTGTGGGTGAGAATATAGCCTTTCCCCTCCAATACCGGGGACAGAGCCGGAGGGATATTGCCCAGAGGGTGCAGGAACTGCTTGAACTGGTGGGGTTGAACGACAAGATCCACGCATATCCATCCCAGCTTTCCGGCGGGCAGAAACAGCGGGTAGGGATTGCCCGGGCCCTTGCGTCAAAGCCTTCCATCCTGCTCTGCGACGAGGCAACCAGCGCGCTGGACCCCCAGACAACCCAGTCCATCCTCGCGTTGCTCCGGGAATTAAATAAACGGCTCGATCTTACCATGGTGGTCATCACCCATGAGATGCCGGTGATAAAGGCTATCTGTACCCATGCAGCGGTGATGGATGCAGGACGGATCATTGAGCAGGGGGCCATTTTTGAGATCTTTTCCAATCCCCGCGAACCGGTTACCCGGGAATTCATCGAGACCGCTTCAAATCTCAGAAAAATTGACAGCCTCTTGGAAGACAAGTCCCCTCTGGTACGGCTTAAACCAGGGCAGATCCTGGCCCGTTTCAGCTATGGGAGACGGAATGTCGTTGAACCCCTTATCTCCCGCATGTCAATCGCTTTTAACCTCAAAATCAACATCATCTTTGCGGATCTCGATATTATTCAGGAAACCCCTATCGGAGGACTGGTCGCTAGTATTGACGGGAAGCCGGAGAGGATCCCCAACGCGTTGCAGTGGATGGTAAAAAAGGGGGTCCAGGTGGAGGTATTGAAGCGTGGGTAGTTTTTTTATACGGATCATGCCCAATGTGCTCGGGAAATATCCAGAACTGCTGAAATGCCTGGGGGAAACCCTGGTGATGATGGCGGTTTCAGGGAGTATCAGTTTTATCATCGGCCTGTTCCTGGCGGTCATCCTTACGGTTACCCGTAAAGGGGATATTCTGGAGAACCTGCCCCTGTGGACCCTGCTGGACAAGAGTATCAACTTTTTCCGCTCGGTCCCCTTCATCATCCTCCTCACGCTGCTGATTCCGGTAACCCGGGGGATAGTGGGAACCGCCATCGGCGTTAAGGGCGCCGTGGTTCCCCTCATCTTTGGGACCGTTCCCTTTTTTTCCCGCCAGATGGAATCGGCCTTGGCGGAAATTGACCGGGGCGCGATTGAAGCGGCCCAATCCATAGGCACAAGCCCTGCAGGCATCATCTTCCGGGTATATCTCAAAGAAAGCGTCCCTGGCATTATCCGGGGGATTACCATCACCTTTATCAGCCTGGTAGGGCTCACCGCTATGGCCGGCGCGGTGGGCGGCGGCGGCCTTGGGGACTTTGCGATACGCTACGGCTACCAGCGCTATCAGACGGACATCACCATTGTTACGGTGATCATCCTCGTTTTGATGGTTACCCTGATCCAGGGGCTGGGAACGGTTCTTGCAAAAAAAGCCGCGCATTGAGGGCCGGGGAATGGTATGGAACCATCTTGTTTCCAAGGGGCTGTTCCAAAACTGCAGTTTTTGAAACAAGCTCATAAGACAAACCTGCACCCGCATCGAACCTGGGGGCATGAAATGCCCCGGGGCCTTTCTGTTTTGGTACAGGGGAGATTTGCCGTTATGTCGGCAGGTTTTACCGACGCGTCGGGGAGATTTGCCGACGCGTCGGGAAAGTTTGCCGACATATCAAGAAGATTTTGCCGATATGCCGGGAAGGTTTGCCGACGCGTCGGGAAAGTTTGCCGACATAACGAGCAGACGGCGCGGGCCTGCAGGGAAGGGGTGCGGAGCCTTGGGCCTGCCGGACAGGCGCGCTCCGCCAAGGGGATCTAGCGCCGGACGGTTCCTGGCAATCATCCTTGTTTTGACGGTTCCCCGCTGATCCAGGCGCGGGGAAGGGTCCTTTCAAAAAAAGCCGCCCCTTGGGGGCAGAGGAATAGTATGGAAACAGCTTATTTACAAGACAAACTGGCAGGGTATTTTACCTGGTTTCACCAGCACCCTGAACCGGGTAACGGGGAGGTTGAAACCACCGCGCGGATCCGGGAGATTCTCCATGACGCGGGCATTGAGGTCCTGGACGGCAGGTCCGGGGGCTTGCTTAAAACAGGGCTGGCGGCGCGGATTCAGGGAAAGACCGATACGCCGGTGGTGGCGCTGCGATGCGATATTGACGGGCTGCCCATAACCGAGGCTTCGGGGCTTCCCTATGCCTCCCGGAAAGCGGGCTTCATGCACGCCTGCGGGCATGATTTCCACACCGCCAGCCTGCTGGGCGCGGCGCTGCTCCTTAATGAAGGGAAAGAAACCCTTGAAGGGACCGTGAAGCTCCTTTTTCAGCCCGCGGAAGAAGGCGGCGGCGGCGCGCAGCAGGTGCTGGATTCGCATGTGCTTGATGATGTCCGTGAAATCTACGGACTCCACGTTGCGGCGAATCATGCAAGCGGCCTTATCGGTATAAGCCCCGGCGGGACCCACGCGGGGGTCGGCGGGTTTAAAATCAGTATAACCGGCAAGGGATCCCACGGCGCCGCCCCCCACCACGCCCGGGATCCCATCGTCGCGGCAGCCCAGTTGATAAACACCGCACAGGTCATCATAAGCCGTAACACAAACCCCTTTGATCAGGGGGTTTTGAGTTTTACCCATCTGGAGGCGGGGAATACCTGGAACGTCATACCTGAAAAGGCCCTGCTTGAGGGAACCTTCCGGGCCTTTACTGACGAAAAACTTGCATGGATAGCCCGGCGGCTGCAGGAATGCTGCCGGGCTGCCGCGGAAGCTATGGGCGTAACCGTAGATTTTAGCTGGCGGATGTATACCATGGCTACCAACAACCATACCGCGCTCAGCGAGTTTGCCGCGGAAACCGCGCGGGCCCTGGGGCTTACGGTGATTCCCGCGGAGCCGGTCATGGGCGGTGAAGATTTTGCCCTGTACCAGAAGAAGATACCCGGGGTTTTTTGGACCATCGGCATAAACAGCCCTGAGGGAGCGCATCACCCGGGGTTTATCGCGGATATGTCCCAGCTTTCAAGCGCCGCCTGCTTCTCTGCGGCCCTGGCACGGAACAGTCTTGCGCGTCTTTCAGGAAAACCCTAGAGTAAGATACCATAAGGACGGTAACTCATGGACAAAGGCACACAGCTCATTCATAACGGCCACGATGTGGACCCTGCCACCGGCGCGCTGGGGGTGATGGTCTATCAGACTTCGACGTATTACCGGAAAGACATTAGGGTAGTGCAGGAATTTGACTATTCCCGGGGGAGCAACCCCACGAGGAAGGCCCTTGAGGAAACCATAGCCTCCCTGGAAGGCGGGGCCAAGGGCTATGCCTTTGCAAGCGGGATGTCGGGTATCTCCTCGGTGCTGGGGATGCTTTCCGCCGGGGACCATATCGTGATTGCCGAGGATGTCTACGGCGGCAGCCGTTACATAGCGGAAACCTTTTATAAACGGTGGGGCCTTGAAAGCACCGCGGTAAACACCCAGGACCCGGACAACATAAGCAGGGCCCTAAAGCCCCATACCAAGGCGCTCTATCTGGAAAGCCCCTCAAACCCCCTCCTGAAGATTACGGACCTCCGGGCCTGTCTCAAGATTGCCCATGAGCAGGGGCTGCTTTCCATCGTAGACAATACGTTTATGACGCCCTACCTGCAGCGTCCCATTGCATTAGGCGCGGACATAGTCGTCCATTCGGCAACCAAATACTTAGGCGGTCATTGCGACGTGATTGCCGGCCTTGCGGTTACCCGCACCCAGGAACTGGGACAGAAACTGTACCAGATTCAAAATAGTTTTGGGGCAGTGCCGGGCCCCTGGGACGCATGGCTTGTGATGCGGGGCATTAAAACGCTCAAGGTCCGCATCGAAACCCAGCAGGATTCAGCCCTCAAAATAGCTGCCTGGCTTCTCCAGCATAACCGTGTGGCCGAGGTACGCTATCCAGGGCTTCCTGGTCATCCAGGCCGGGACGTACATTTTTCCCAGGCTTCCGGGGGCGGCGCCATGCTCTCGTTCAAAACCAAAACCACGGAACAGGCCCTCAATTTCTACCAGCGGATCAAACTGGCCCTGGCCGCGCCGAGTCTGGGCGGCGTGGAAACCATCGCGTCCTACCCGGTCAAGATGAGCCATATCAATATGCCCGTTCCTGAACGTGAAGCTATGGGCATCACCGATACCCTCATCCGCATATCCGTCGGCCTGGAAACCCCGGAAGACCTGATAGCGGACTTTGATCAAGCCTTGAGCGGCTGAATCAGGAAACAGGCCCAAAGACATGATGAACGCCCTGGAACTAAAACAGACCATCACCGCGCAGGCTCAAGGGTTAGGGCTTAGCCTCACCGGTTTTGCCCCTGCCTGCCGCTGGGCCGAAACAGGCAACCAGAAACGGGCATCCTTTCCTGGGGTCATCTGGCCCTGGGCAAAGACCGTCATTGTGGGAGGCGTTCCCATCTTCCTGCCCATGATCGAAACCACGCCGTCCAATCTCTATACGGAACTTTACAACACCACGAACCGGCTGCTGGACGAGGCTGCCTACCGTATCGCGGCGATGCTGTTTTCGCTGGGGTTTCGGGCCCACTTCTTTCCCCGGGACGGCTACGGGGAAATTTCGGCTTTGGTTAAAAAACCGGAAGCTGCCTTCTCCCAGGTAATGGCCGGGAAATACGGGGGGCTTGGAACCATAGGGGCCCAGCACTGCCTCTTGACCAGGGAGTACGGCCCCCGGGTCCGCTTAGTCTCAATAATCACCGATGCGGAACTGCCGGGGGACCCCCTGTTGGAAACCGAACTTTGCACGGGCTGCGGCCTATGCCGCAAGAGCTGTCCCATAGGCGCGTTTACCGAACGCCCGGACTCGCATATTGCAGACATGGAAAAGTACACCTGCGCCCGGTACCACCAGTTCTTGCGGGAAGAACTACGCTATCCCTGCGGCGTCTGTACCGCGGTCTGTCCTGTAGGAGGGGACAAAAAACGTTACGGAGTAACCGCCGTTTCCGAAGCGGGCTTTTACCATATTCAAAACTTCGGGTCAAAAGAGCGAAACGCCACCGAATTTTACAAAGCCAGAAGGAGATACATTATGGCCAACAGGAATTTCAAGTTTGAAACCTTGCAGGTACACGCCGGGCAGGAACGGCCTGACCCTGCGACAGACGCGCGCGCGGTTCCCATCTATCAAACCACATCCTACGTCTTCCCCACCGCAAAGTCCGGCGCGGACCGCTTCGCGCTCACAGAAACCGGTAACATCTATACCCGGATCATGAATCCCACCTGGGATGTCTTTGAACGGCGTATGGCCGCGTTGGAAAAGGGCGCGGCGGCTCTGGCAACTGCTTCAGGCGCGGCAGCCATTACCTACGCGGTTCAGAACATCGCCCGTTCAGGAGACCACATCGTCTCGGACAACCAGATTTACGGCGGCACCTACAACCTCTTCGCCAACACCTTCAAGGACTTTGGCGTTGAGACCGCCTTTGTCGATGGTCATGATCCCAAGAATTTCCTGTATGCGATAAAACCCAACACCAAGGCCCTGTTCTTTGAGACCATAGGCAATCCCAACGCCAGCATCGTTGACATTGAGGAAATCGTTGCCATTGCCCACGGACACGGGATTCCGGTCATCGTGGACAATACCTTCGCCACCCCCTACCTGTTGAAGCCCATAGACTACGGCGTGGACATCGTGGTACACAGCGCAACCAAGTTCATCGGCGGGCATGGCACGTCCATAGGCGGCGTCATCGTGGACGGCGGCAAGTTTGACTGGGCCCAGAATGACAAGTTCCCCGGCCTTTCAAAGCCCAATCCCAGCTATCACGACCTGGTATTCACCGATTCGGTGGGAAATCTTGCCTATATCATCAAGGCCCGGACCACCCTGCTCCGGGATACCGGCGCATCCCTGTCGCCTTTCAACGCGTTCCTGTTCCTTCAGGGTTTGGAGACGTTATCATTGCGGGTCGAACGGCATGTGGAAAATACCCTGAAGGTGATCGACTTCCTAAAGAACCACCCGCAGGTTGAAAGGGTGAACCATCCATTGCTCCCCAACCACCGGGATCACCACTTCTACCGCCGGTACTTCCCCCGGGGCGGGGCATCCATCTTCACCTTTGAACTGAAAGGCAGCGCGGAAAAAGCGAAAATCTTTACTGAGGAACTGAGCTTGTTCTCGCTCCTTGCGAATGTGGCGGATGTTAAATCCCTGGTGATTCATCCGGCTTCCACTACGCACTCCCAGATGAGTGAAAGGGAACTCCTTGCTTCCGGCATCAAACCCAACACGGTTCGCCTTTCCATCGGTACCGAGCATATCGACGACATCATCGACGACCTGAAGCAGGGCTTTGAAGCGGTGAAATAGCTGGCAGGGGAGGCGCCCGCCCACGCCTCCCTCTGTAGGGGAATACGTACCGGGAAACCCAAGGGGGATTTTAAGCGGTTTCAGTAAAGCCATGAGAGAAAATCCTCTATAATTATGAGGAAATTTAAGGCATGCCTTACCCAGCATCCTGTTCGGTCCCGGTGAGCGCTTTGGTTGTATAAACCCCCTGAATATCGTATCATGGAAATCATGGCTAAGGTTAACCCGCCGGAAACAACGCCCCAAAGACCAGGATTCCCGGTCCGAGGTCTTGCCGCTTATCAGCAGGCAGTAGGGCCGCAGCAAAAGTCTCCCCTCTCCCTTCCCAAGGCTAAAGCGGATCCTCCCCAGGAAATCCTTCCGCAGATGCAAACCAGGGAGGGATCGAAGGAATTTATCAAGACCGATGCGGATACCTTCACCAACCCTTTGTTCCAAACCAAGTTTAAGAAAGCCCCCCAAGCAGAGCCTAAACCTGTACCTGCAGAACCAGAGTCCAAATACCGGCGGGTGGCGAAATTCCTCATCCTCGTCGGAGCGGACGAAGCTGCCCAGATCCTGTCCCACCTTGATCCTGAGCAGGTGGAAGCCATAGCTCAGGAAATAGCCTCCATCCGGGGTATCACCCCAGAGGAATCAGAGGCTATCCTGGCGGAATTCCGGTCCCTTTTGGCGGCTTCTTACCGGTATACCGGCCCTGTCCAGGGGGGTCTTGATACAGCCCGCCGGATCCTGCATACCGCGTTTGGCCCTGAAAAGGGAGAGGCCTTCTTAAAACAGACCCATGCAGAAGCCGCGAAAAACCCCTTCAGGTTTCTGGAAGACTGTTCCGGGGAACAACTGGTCTTCCTGTTTAAGGATGAAACCCCGGCAGTGGAGGCGCTGGTCCTCTCCCGGGTTTCTCCCTCCCTGGCCGCAGCGGTATTGGCCCATTCACCGCCAGAGCGGAAAATCGCCCTTATCCGGCGTATCGCCCATTTAGAAAAGACCTCCCCGGAGGTAGTGGATCGGGTTGCCTCGACCCTGAAAGAACGGATCCGCCATCTGGATAGCAACGCAAGCCCTGGTATAGACGGCATCGGGGCCCTTACCGCGATCCTTAAAGTAGCGGACCCCTCTTTTGGGGAACGGATCATGGAGGAACTCGCCCAGGCAGACCCCTATCTGAGCCGGGATTTGAAAGACCGGCTTCATACCCTGGATGATGTGGTCAATGCCGAGGATAGGGCCATTGAGGATAAACTCTTTTCTATGTCTGATCTGGACATTGTACTGCTCTTAAAAGGCCGTTCCGAAGCATTTACCGAAAAGATCCTCGCCAACCTGTCCGCGGAGCGCCGCGCCCATATCCGGGAAGAAGCGGAAATCCTAGGGCCGGTCCGCAGGCGGGATGTGGATAGGGCAGCTAAAGAATTCTTGGACTGGTTCAGGGAAAACCGGGAAGCAGGCCGTATTTTATTACTGGATGATAAGGATATAATCGTATGAAGACAAGTTTACGGGCCGGACAGGTCCTGGAAAGCGGTTTTGCTATCGTGGAAGTGGTGGACCTGGCGGAACTCAAGGCGCAAGGCATCTGGGCGCGGCACCAGCAAAGCGGCCTTGAGGTGTTCCATGTGCTGTATGAGGACCCGGAGAACCTCTTCGCCTTCGCGTTCGCCACCACCCCTGAAGATTCCACCGGCGTTGCCCACATCCTGGAACATTCAGTGCTCTGCGGCTCAGAGGGGTATCCCCTCAAGGATGCTTTTTTGGTATTAGCCCAGGGAAGCCTCCAGACCTACCTCAACGCCTGGACCTTCCCGGATAAAACCGTGTACCCGGCCAGTTCGATCCATGAGCATGATTACTTTAACCTCATGGCAGTCTATGGAGATGCGGTGTTCCGGCCCCTCCTTTCAGAATGGACCTTTATGCAAGAGGGCCATCGGTTTGAATGGACCGCTCCTGCAGAAGGAAGCCCTGGGCCGGAACAGCTTTCTCTCACCGGCGTAGTCTATAATGAGATGAAAGGGGTTTATTCGTCCCTGGACGCGTATGCGAACTTGTGGTCCACCAAGGCGGTCCTGCCGGATACGCCTTACCGGTTTGAATCAGGAGGAGATCCGGAATGTATCCCTTCCTTGACTTGGGAAGGCTTACGGGAATTTCACCGGACCCGGTATGTTCCGGGAAACTGCCGGATCTTCTTGGCAGGGAATATCCCTACGGAAAGGCAGCTTGCTTTCTTGCAGGATCAGATCTTAGCAGGGCTTGCGCCGGGAAAGGCGGCTCCCCCCATTCCTCTGGCAAAGCAGTGGACCGCGCCGCAGTACATCACCGTCCCCGGTCCTGCCGGGGCAGAGCAGAAAGCCACGGCGCTTCTCTCTTGGCTTTGCGGCGATTCCCGGGATACGAGGACTACCATGGATCTCTATGCCCTCACGGAGGTTCTCTTAGGCCATGACGGATCACCCTTAACCAGAGTTCTCATTGAATCAGGATTGGGGGAGGATCTGTCACCGGTAACCGGCCTTGAAGGGGAACTGCGGGAACGGGTATTTACCGTGGGCCTTCGGGGGATCCAGCCCCCACAAGCCCATACCCCTCCAGGCGCTGCGGTGGAGGCATTGATCCTCAAGGAATTACACCGTCTGGTTGCCGAAGGGATCTCCCCGGAGGATATAGAGGCAGCCCTCTTGTCCATGGAATTTTCCCACCGGGAAATCCGCCGCGGCCAAGGCCCCTATTCCTTGGTATGGCTGCAACGGTCCCTGAGTACCTGGATCCATGGAGGAACCCCTTGGGAAGGTCTCCTCTTTGTGCCGGAATTCACCGCCCTCAAAACCCGTATTGCTCAAGCTGCAAAGAATAGCGCTCCTTATTTTGAGTCCCTCATCAAAAAATACCTGCTGGATAATCCCCATCGGGCCTGTATCGTGATTGAACCCCAGCAGGACTTTCTTGAGAAAAAAGAAGCGACCCTCGCGGAACGGCTTGCCAAGACTGCGGCGGCTTTGAGCGAGGCTGAGAAAGCCCAGATACACGCAAAGGCCGCAGAACTTACTCGGATTCAAGGGGAAGGGGAGTCTCCTGAAGCCCTGGCGCGGATTCCCCATCTGTCCCGGCAGGATCTTTCCCCGGAACAGGAACCCATACCCCGGGAATGCCGGGACGCCGGAGGCGTACCGGTACTCCTCCATGATCTCTTCACCAACGGTATCACCTATATCGACCTGGCATTCCCAGTGGATGTGCTTGAACCTGAAGATTACCGGTGGCTACCGCTTTTTTTCCGGGTAGCCCTTTCCCTAGGACTGCCTGGCCTTGATTACGGAGAAGTCGCAAGTCTCCAGGCCCGTATCTTGGGAGATATTCATGGGGCCTTGCAGATCAGCGCCATTGCCCCGGGCGCAGGGAGGACCATAGCAACTCCGGCAGGCATCTTTGACCTAGCCGGACGGGATTGGCTGGTCTACCGGCTCAAAGTCTTAGATGAAAAAGTAGGCCCTGCCCTGGATTTAACCCTGCGACTCATCACCGAAGGGGATTTTTCCGATCACCGGCGTATCCGGGACTTGGTGCTAGAGTTTAAGAATAATCTGGATGCAAGTCTCGCGCCGCTGGGGCATCGGTACGGAATGCTTCGTTCAGAGCGGTATTGTTCCCGGACCCGGGCTGTGGAGGAACTCTGGAGCGGCCTTAGCCAGATCGACTGGATGCATACCCTGGCCGCCCTGGATGACGGGGCGCTGAGGGATTCTTTGATCCGTATCCGGGATACCCTGGTGTCCAAGGCAGGGCTCATGGTCAACCTCACCGGCTCTGGGGACACGCTGAGCGCTTCCTGCAGGGCCATTGAGCAGTACTTCAGCCGCTTTGGTCCTCCTCGTTCCCGGAATCCCCATACTTCCAGCTCAGAACCGTTCTTCACCCTTTTGGGGACCCCGGTTTCTGGGACTCCTGAGGTGTACGCTTCGCCATCGCTCCAGGTGGGTTTTGCCGCGCTGACCTTGCCTTCCGCTGCTTTTGGAACCAAAGAAAGCGCGGTGGAATCGGTCTTGGCTCACGGGCTTTCCACAGGCGCGCTCTGGGAGGATATACGCATGAAAGGCGGCGCCTATGGAGCCTTTGCCCAGCCGGATAGTCTTGAAGGACGCTTTTCCCTGGCTACCTACCGGGATCCCAATCCACTGCGCTCGTTAGACGCCTTTGCGGCTATATTACAAGACCGGATACCCCCGCTGTTTGATGCGGAATTCCTGGAAAAAGCGGTTATCGGAACCTATGCCAAGAAGACCCATCCCCAGGTGAGCCTGGAAAAAGGATTTTTGGACTTCTTCCGGTTCCTCTACGGTATTCCAGGGGAACACCCTTCACGGATGCTCGCCCATGTGATTGGGGTGTCTGCCCAGGAGATTATCCAGGCTGCCCAGCGTCTCTCCCAGTACACCCGGCACGTTTCACCCTGTAAGGCTGCACCGGTTATCTTAGCAGGAACCGGGACTGCGGAGAAAGCCGCAGCCCGCCTGGGGGTTCCAGTGCAGCCCATACCGGTTTAAGGCCCTATAGGAGTGCTAAAAACCATGAAAACCCTGGTCCCTCTTTTGGGGTTCTTGTTATTTATAGCGGGAGCATCGGTGGATGCTCTTTCACTGGATGCTTTGCTCTTCCCAGAACAGCGGATACGGCTCCTGGAGGCGGGAACCCTGCGGGAAGTACAATTCAAGCGCCTTACCCCCCTGCTTCTCCCCAGGCATCCCCTGGTTCAAAAGCTCATGTACGATACCCTGGAAGCCTTAGAACCCAGTCTTTTGGTGGAAAGTCTGCATCTGTATAAGAAACCGCCAGGAGCGGCGTTTCCCCAATGGAGCAGCGCAGAGCGAGGGGCCCTGTTCAACGAAACCCTGGCGCTCAGTGCCTTGGCAGGGCTCCAGTACTTTTCCGCCAGCCGTAAGGCTATGCGGATCTTCTATGAAACGTCCCAGGTGATTGACGGGCCTGATACCCAAAAGCCCCTTCCGGATCCGGTGTATGATGTACCTCCTGCAAGGATTACCCTCTATGCCCGTCAAAAGGACCTGACTTTTGGGGACACTATCTATCAATACGAGTACCATACCAGTGAAGACGCCCTGTTGTTGATGCAGCAGAACCTCACCCCATTAACCGCGGGGATAATTCCTGCGGTAGGGAAGCACAAGCTCCGCTCGGTAGTGGCGGTCATAGACGGGGAAACCTTTCTTCTGATTTACCTGGCATCCATGGCCAAGGCCGTTTCCCTTCCGGGTATGAATCAGCGGGTGGGTCAATCCTTTACCACCAGAACCGACGCGCTCATGTCCTGGTTCACTGAACGGGCAGACAGGGCTTTTAAGGGGTCTGTTCCCTAGTACCTGAACCGGTTTCAAAACCCGGTTGGCTGGCACAATATGCCGGAGCAACAGCCTGGGAAGGAGCGGCGGCAACGAAGTTGCCGAAGGGACTGACCTAGGCGTTGCAGAGGCCGAGGGTCTTTAGCGCCTGTCAGACCCGCTTTGGGGCTTTGCGCGTAAACAGTCCTGTTACATACAGTGCGCCCATATACTATGCTTTTATTTGTTTCAATCCACCCGCTCACATGAAGCGCGACAGCGCCTTTACAGTGGGGTATAATACCCCGCCCCTTGGGGCGTAAAACTGGGGGCGCGGGGGATTTGTTCCCCCGCATACGATAC
>JAISOX010000127.1 GCA_031275325.1 Treponema sp. | reverse complement strand
AATCTCCGGGGGTTTAATTCCCCGCCGCTCTGCGGCGGTTAAGGAAGGGAATAAAAGATGATATAATGAAACAATGAGCGAATATATACACAAAGCACATAACGTATCGGTATTGATATATCATATAGTATTGTCCGGCAAAATATAGACGAGTAGTAATCAGCGAAGAAGTGGATAAAACTCTGAAAGGGACATGCAAAGAGATAGAGAAAAGATACGAGATAAAATTTTTGGAGATAGGAACAGAAGGGGATCATGTGCATTTTCTGGTTCAGTCAGTACCATCATATAGTCCGACAAAGATAGTAAGGAGGATAAAAAGTATAACGGCGAAAGAGATATTCAAGAAGCACTCTGAGGTGAAGGAAAAGTTATGGGGAGGAGAATTCTGGAGTGATGGACATTATGTGAGTACGGTATGGAAACACGGGGATGAAGAAACGATAGCGAACTATGTGAAAGCGCAGGGGGGAGGGAAAAGATTACAAACAGTTATACAAGATAAGAGCCGACGAAAATCAGCCAAGTTTATTCGACTGATTTGCAAACAACAATCTTAAAACACCCCGCGGCTCTGCCGTGGGGTGTTTTAAGAATCGAAAAAAGAAAGAGGATTTATCGTCAAAATCGCCCTTTTTTCATAGTACATTATAGATATGGCGCAAGTTGAGCATAGGGTACCGGTTTCCATTCTGGATGCTGCTGGTAAGCCGGTACATTTTGGATGGGCCCGTTCAACCCTATTTCAGTATGATCCCATGGCAATTCGAGTGTCTCCCCGGAGACTTACCGAGTCTGATCGGTATATCATCTTTTCTTCCACGCATTTAATCGTGTTTGAAATCCTTGAAAGCGGTTATTTGGGGTATATCGGCGTATCCCTTATTTCGCTCAAAGATAAGCAGTGGTTTTCCCATGCCTTGATTACCCCCTTTTCTATGGGCCTTTTTGAAATGCCTTTCAATAGTGAAGCCGGTTCAGTGAGGATTCAGCAGAAAAAGTCCTCTCTGGATTTCATTACCATGCAAGAAGGGGTACGGATCATAAAAACAGATATCCCTAAATTTGGGCATCACCGAAAACTCCGGGGCGAGTTGGTGCTCTTTAGTCCCCCAGGGGCCCAGTCCATGGTTACCCACATGCCCTGGCGGCGGGAAAAAAACGCGTTCTGCTATTCCCGGCGTTCTCCCTGGTATATAGTCGAAGGGGTGATCCAGTTTGGTACCTCTGAACTGATATTTACCCGGGGTAATGCCTGGGGGATTTTCGATTGGAACCGGGGGATACGCCCCCAGGCGGATATACGGTACTGGGCAGCGGCCTGTGGAATAAGCCAGGGTAAACAGATTGGGTTTAGCGTAGGGTATGGCTCTGCCGATTCCAGCATGGGAACGGAAAATGCCTTTTTTCTGGATGGTACCCTGCATAAACTAGATCAAGTTACCTTTCATATTTCTCCTGCGAATTGGCTTCTGCCCTGGCATTTTACCAGCAATGATAACCGCCTGGAAATGCAGTTCATTCCCCAGCAGGAACGGGTAGAACATAACCGTCTCTTCTTTCATTCTTTGAAATTCAGGCAGGTATGCGGTTTTTTTTCAGGAAAAATCATGCTGGATGACCACTCGGAGTTTACGTTTCAAAACATCACCGGTTTTGCAGAACGGCGAAAGACCCGTTTATAAGATGAGGAGGACCACAAGCCCAACAGGGGCGTCCCGCTCAAAAGGACTTCATGCTTCGCGGTTCACCCGATGCCCCTTAGATTACCGCTCCCGGATAGAGGATAGCGTTTTTGGGGATGACAATGATACCGTCTACGATATAGTATTGGCCGTAATTGCCATCGCTGCGGTTTATGGGATCAACCCCGATACGGCAAGCTTCACCAATGCAGGCGTTTTTATCAATAATAGCCCCTTTAATAATGACCCCTCTGCCAATACCCATGTTGGGTATCCGGGCTTCAAGGTTTTGCTGTTTTTTGGCTTCCGATTCATAGAAGTCCGATCCCATACAGATCACGCCGTTCAGACTAGCTCCGGATTCAATCACCGTTCTGACGCCCACGATTGAGTTAGTGATAGAGGCATTGGTAATAATACACCCTTCTGCGGCTATGGACTGGTTCATATTACTGAAATTCATCTTTGAGGGGGGCAGGTTCCGCATGTGGGTATAGATGGGCATGGTTTCATCGTGGATATCAAAACGAGGACGCAAGGTGGTGAGTTCCAAGTTAGCTTCATAGAAATTCTTGATGGTTCCGATATCTTCCCAATACCCGTCAAACAGGTAGGCGTTGACCTTTAAGGTATCAATGGCCTGGGGAATGATCTCTTTACCAAAATCAGTTAATTCGTTATTAAGGCAGGCTTCCATATCCCGGGCATTAAAAACATAGATACCCATAGACGCCAGATAGCCCTCTCCCTTGCTCTTATCAGGCCGCAGTTGCGGGGGCATCTTAAAATCACTAATATCCTTAGTAGGCCCTGGTTTTTCCAGAAATTGGATAATGGTATTGTTTTTATCCGCCTTGAGAATCCCCAACTGGCTTGCATCTTCCCTGCTGACCGGGGTACAGGCAATGGTAATAGAGGCTCCTGATTCCTTGTGCTTTTTGAGGAGGTCTTTGAGATCCATCCGGTAGAGCTGATCTCCAGAAAGAATCAGGTAATACTCAGGCTTTTGACTCCTGAAATGAACGAAATTTTTTCGGACCGCATCTGCGGTCCCCTCATACCAGCCGGAATGTTCAAAGGTCTGCTCCGCTGCAAGGATTTCAACAAATCCTCGGGAGAACAAATCAAAGATATAGGTTTGAGCTAGATGCAGGTGCAACGATGCAGAGTTGAATTGGGTCAGGATGTATATTTGCCGTAAATCCGCATTGATACAATTGGATATGGGTATATCTACGAGCCTGAATTTACCCCCAAAAGGGACAGCAGGTTTGGCTCTTGCCTGAGTCAAAGGAAATAACCGGGTCCCTTTTCCGCCCCCCAATACAATAGACAAGACTTCAGTCATACTATACCTCCGTAAAATGCAGATTTCTGGGATACAAACTATCACCATGCCGTAGTTATGAAACAGACTGTAGTAAAAGTATAGATCGAGCTTCTTTGCTTTGTCGATAGCCTTTTCTCTGTTTTTTAGGATAACCATAGAAAACTTCCGGGGTAATGGAGGCTAAGAGGCCCCTAGAGAGGCATAAAACTACCCTGTAAAGGTCTGGCTCGTTCCGCAGGAACGGCCCCCTCTAAGGTGAGAGCAAACCTCACCCTAAGAACGCCCCTTCCCATACTTTTCTCGCTTATTGGTATTGGGACATCTTGCCGGTCCCAGCGCTACCAACTTCCTATGAGGAGGCCAAGCTCGCGTAGGGCGTCCTGCCAAGGATGCGGCCATCTGGGTCCCGTCTCTGTTCATTTAAACCTAACACCCTTTGCACAAACCAGGTCCCTTGATATGATCAGGTATGACCCTTCAATACATCCTCTTCGACTTAGACAATACCTTGTATTCCCCCCGTTATGGACTGGAACTGAATGTAGGCAGGCGCATCGCCGAATTCCTCGCAGCCTACCTGGGAGTTTCTGTGGAAGAAGCCCTGGATCAGCGCCGGGCGCAGATTCAGGGCTATAGTACTACCCTGGAATGGCTCATGGCGGAAAAAGGCTACGCCGATATTGAGGCTTATTTTAAGGCGATTCACCCTGCAGGAGAAGCGGATACCCTCTCTCCGGATCCTGGGCTTCGGGACTTTCTGAAATCCCTCCCCCTTCCTCTGGGGATCCTCACCAATTCCCCCAAAGAACATGCAGACCGGATTCTCGCCAAATTGGGAATCGGGGACCTCTTTACCCATATCTTTGACATCCGATGGAACGGCTTCAGAGGAAAACCTCATGCACAAGCTTTTCGCCGGGCCTTGAACGCCTTAGGAACCATACCAGAAAGGACCCTTTTTATTGATGATACTCCCCGCTGCCTAGTCGGCTATTGCGCCCTGGGCGGACCGGGTCTTCTGCTTGATGAAGAAAACGCCTACCCAGCATATCCCCACCCGCGGATCCGGGATCTACGGGAACTAACCGGTTTTTTACCCTGACCTCAGGACCGGTTCAAGGGGATTGCTGGGCCAAGGCTTCCGCAGATTCCAGGGCCTGGGAGATAAGCCGATGGACCTGATCTGCCAGGCGCTGCCGCCGCTCTTCCGGGGGGAGGCAGGCGGTGTTAATCGGCGGAATAAAGGTTACCTGCACCGGAACCGCCCGGATCCGGCAGGTCTTTTCAAATATCTCGTAACTGCCGGTGATGGCTATGGGAAGAATAGGGGCTCCTGATTG
This sequence comes from Treponema sp., assembly GCA_031275325.1. Classification (GTDB taxonomy): domain Bacteria; phylum Spirochaetota; class Spirochaetia; order Treponematales; family Breznakiellaceae; genus JAIRLU01. Next base: position 6,984 of record JAISOX010000127.1, on the reverse strand, counting down.
GGTGGCGAGTTTGAAAGAACCGGCCCGGAAGGGGAGCAGCCCTTTGCCTTGGCTTCTCGTCCCTTCAGGGAAAATGACCATCGCCTCCCCCTGTTTGATCCGGCCTATCCCCCTGTTCATGGTACTCACCGCTTGGCGTATGTTTTTCCGGTCAATAAAAAGTCCTCCCAGGAGGAAAATCCAAATATTGAGGAAAGGAATTAAGGCCAATTCTTTTTTTGCAATAAACCCCACCGGTCTGCCTGCCAAAGCAAGAATGAGCAGAATATCAAAGATGCTCCCATGGTTACTGACAAAACAAAGCCCTCCTTGGAGGGGAATGTGTTCTTTTCCCCGAACCGTCAGCTTGCATCCTGTACAGGCAATAAGCAGCAAAGACCAGATTTGAGCGATTTTATATATCGCTCCAGTCATAGGCTTTTTAAGGCCTACACAGCTCAAGAGAAATAGCCCGATTCCGAGGGGGGCAAGGATAATCATAGCTATTCCTACAATGATGAAATCCACAATCGTTATGAGTAAGGGCATAATCAGTACTCCTCACACCTGGATCTGCATCTTTTGTAATGCCCGCCGGGCCGTTTCAGGATCCTGCCATACCAGGCCATGGATCCCCAGGGAACAGGCCTTTTCCACATTGATCCGCGTATCATCGAAAAAAACCACCTCCTCAGGTCTACAGGATAAACCCTGCAGCAGGGTTTCATAAATAGGCGTTTCCGGCTTGACGGAGCCGGTTTCACAGGAAAAAACCCCTACATGAGGAAGGCGGAAAACCGGCAGACTTTCCCGCGCCCAGGCCAGGAAATCATGGGGCATGTTGGAGAGGATCCCCAGCAGGTATCCTGCGGCCTTGACATCCTCCATAAGGCTAACCGTATCAGGGTTGATCCGCTTCCAACTGTCTAAATCGATCCGGACCAATGCCTCTGCTTTTGCATCATCTAACCCAGGCCCCAGGATGGTTCGGTAATAGTCCTTTCCGCTTAACGTACCCCGGTCATACCCTTGCCGGTAAGCCCATACCAAGGTATCCATGGTCTTTACCTCCAGCCCCGCGACCGCAGCCAAGGCCGCCATAACCTGGGGTTCTGGCGGGAAGGAAATCACCTTCCCAAAATCAAATACCACTGCCTTGGGAGCGATGGGATTCCTTTCTGTCCGCGCTTTTTGTTCTGTTGTTACCATCACGGTTTATTCTAGCGGTTCCCTGTTCTTTTAAGCAAGCAGCGGCTTTTGAAGCGGGGTTCACGGGATAATTGAACCATTCCCTTCCCCCTCTCCAGAAGTACCTCTTAGGAAGCGCATTGAACCTTGTCCTTACGGGGAACATCCTGCTGTTCGAGTTCCAGAATCCGCGGGGGCCTGTCGCAGAGTTCCGGCGGGCCGAAGTACTGGATCCCCCCGGGAAAGAGGAAACTGGTAGTACAGGCCCAGGCGTCCCGAACCGCAGCAAAGGTTTTAAAGGGCAGGGATTCAAGATCCACCAGGGCCTTCTGGATTACCGGCTTCTGGGAACCATGCCGCTGTTCCAGGTGCATCAGCATGGTCAGGGGGACCCCTCCAGGAATCCATTCCTCTGCAGGCGCGGTCAGGTTTTTCACGCAAGCCATATACCCGGTCAGCCCTGATGCGATGAGCACAAACGCGGTCAATCCCAGGGAATACCCGTAATTTGCATCGAAGTTGCTGGGAAAAGCAGCGCGGCCCTCATACCCGAAGAAATGCCCCAAGGCGCTGAATTTCCCGGTATAGAGACCCTGCTGCTTTAAACGGCTCAGCCGCTTTTCCACCATCCCCATGAGGAGCTTCTCGGTTTCGATCCGGGAAACCTGGACATTGCCGTGAGGGTCCCGATCCATGAGCAGTTCCCGGGCAATATCCCCGGGAAGACTCCCTAAGAGGTCCCTGGCGGCAGGGGAAAGTTTTTTACCGAGAAAGTCGAGATGATCCGTCACATTGGGAAGGGCCGCCAATTCCTCTTTATAAGCAGCTAGGGTATCGTTAAGTTCGAGAATAAGCTGCTTCATCTCCGGGATGAATTCCACAAGCCCTTCGGGGATGAGGACCACCCCAAAGTGTTCTTTATGCTCCCCCCGCTTAACCACGGAAGCGCAGATCTGGTCTACCACTTGACTCAAGGACCATTTTTTTACCGCCACTTCTTCAGAGATGAAACACACATTAGGGTGGGTCTGGAGCGCGCATTCCAGGGCGATGTGACTGGCGGAGCGGCCCATGAGTTTGATGAAATGCCAGTATTTTTTTGCACTGTTCGCATCCCGTTCGATATTGCCGATGAGTTCGCTATAGGTCTTTACCGCGGTATCAAACCCAAAGGATGTTTGGATGTGTTCGTTCTTGAGATCCCCGTCAATAGTTTTTGGACAGCCGATGACCTGTATGGATGATCCCTGGTTCAAAAAATACTCCGCCAAAAGCGCGGCGTTGGTGTTGGAATCATCCCCGCCGATGATAAGCGCCGCATCAAGCTGGAGCTTCTTGGCGGTTTCCAGGGATGCGGCAAACTGTTCCGGGGTTTCAATCTTGGTCCGTCCTGAGCCGATCATATCAAAGCCTCCGGTATTCCGGTATGCGTCAATCACCGCACCGGTCAGTTCCCGGGATTTGTTTTCGATGAGCCCGCTGGGGCCGCCGAGAAAGCCGTAGAGCCGGGACTGGGGGTTTCCCCGTTTGAGACCGTCATAGAGTCCTGCAATCACGTTATGCCCGCCAGGAGCCTGTCCTCCTGAAAGGATGACCCCGACGCTTAATGGCCGGCCCAGGGTTTCATTGGGTTTCCCGGTACTATCTACTATAGTTACCAGGGATTTGCCGTAGGTATGTTTGAATAGGGCTTTCAAAGCTCCCTGATCCGCGCGGGATTCAGTGGGAGCCCCTGGGGAAAGGGCGACCGCGGTAAGTTCCTGGGATAAGACCCTGGGAAATTGCGGCTGGTACCTGTAACGGGCTTGCTGCAGAGCGGATATTTCCATTCCAATATCTCCTTAAATACAATGAAGGGGCCCCTAAACCTCCGGTGGAGTTCAAGAAAGGGAGGTGAAGAAGGCCCGCTTATATGGGAACCGGGTACCCGCGAAAGGGTTCAGGGGCGCCACGATTTTTTATCATACTACCCGAAAGACCAGGCGTAAGACAAGCAGAACCGATACGCCCCATGCTTTCCCCTATGGCTGGATGCAGCGCTGCCCCCATACGAAATCTTGCTATTTTTTACGGGACCAGGTAGCATAACGCTATGGTTCGGCTAAACCCAGCCCCCAAGCCATGCCCCAGGGGTGCATGGCGCAAAACGCCCCGGCAAAGGTCCCGGTGCTTAGGTCCGCGTCAAAGTCCGCGGACACTGGGTCAAAATCCGCGGACAGAGGGTCAAAATCCGCGGACACTGACTCAAAATCCGCGGACAGCGGGTCAAAATCCGCGGACACTGACTCAAAATCCGCGGACAGCGGGTCAAAATCCGCGGATACTGGGTCAAAATCCGCGGACAGAGGGTCAAAATCCGCGGAAGGGTCAGGGGACTGGACGGGCCTTTCCTGGGCCGCGCCGCGGGAAAGCCGGGTCCCCGTTCAGCCCCAGGATCGGGCCGTAACGCCCGATAAAAACCAAAACGGAAAAGAGGAGAACCATGATGAAAAAAACCGCTTTGTTTTTGTGGTTACTTGTACTGGCCCTGGCTGCTGCCCCGGGGCAGCAGAAATTCGCCCTGGTTATCGGGAACAGCGCCTACACCGGCATCACCCGGCTCAACAACCCGGTGAACGACGCCAACGACGTGTCCGCGGCCCTGCGGGGACTGGGTTTTACCGTGGATACGCTGACCAATGCGGGCCGGGCCCAGATGGAGGAGGGGGTAACACGGCTCAAAAACCGCCTGACCGCGGCCCAGGGATCCTACGGCTTTTTTTACTACGCGGGCCACGGCGTACAGTCCGGCGGGGAAAACTACCTTATCCCTGTGGACGCGAACATCCCCGGCGAAGCGTACCTCCAGGACCGGGCGGTGCCGATGCAGGCCGTGCTGGGGGAACTGAACCTTGCGGGAAACGGGCTCAACATCGTGGTGCTGGACGCGTGCCGGGACAACCCCTTTAGCTGGCGGCGGAGCAACAGCCGGGGCCTCCAGGTGGTAACGAACCAGCCCGCGGACAGCATCATCGTGTACGCCACCAGCGCGGGAGCTGCTGCCGCGGACGGGACCGGGCGAAACGGTTTGTTCACCACCCATCTGCTTAACAACCTGAAGACCCCCGGCCTCTCGGTCCGGGACCTCTTTGACAAAACCGGCGCGGACGTGCGCCGGGCCAGCAGCGGCAGCCAGATACCGGCGATCTATTCCCAGTTTTTTGAAACCGCGTATCTGGGCGGCAGGCCCGGGGCGGTACAGCCTGGGCCAAAGCCAAGTCCTGCCCCACAGCCCGCTCCCGGGCAAGACGCCAAGAGCCGCTTTGACCGGGGTGAATTATTTCGTTCCCGGGGCGACTATGTAACGGCTATAGAGGAGTACACCCAGGCCATCAGGCTCGACCCGAATTACAGGAATGCGTATCACAACCGGGGCGTTGCGTATGAGAATACTAAAGACTATGACCGGGCGCTTGCGGACTACACCCAGGCTATCAGGCTCGATCCAGATTACAGGAATGCGTATATCGGCTGTGGCAATGCGTATCGAAACAAAGGGGACTATGACCGGGCGATTGCGGACTACACCCAAGCTATCAGGCTCGACCCGGATTACGCGATTACGTATTACAGCCGCGGCTTGGCGTATTACCACAAAAAGGACTATGACCGGGCGATTGCGGACTACACCCAGGCTATCAGGCTCAACCCGGATTACACGAATGCGTATTACAGCCGCGGCTTGGCGTATAATAACGGCAAAAAAGACTACGACCGGGCGATTGCGGACTACACCCAGGCTATCAGGCTCAACCCGGATTACAGAAATGCGTATTACAGCCGCGGCTTGGCGTATAACGACAAAGGGGACTATGACCGGGCGGCCGCGGACTACACCCAGGCTATCAGGCTCGATCCGGATTACACGAATGCGTATTACAACCGCGGCTTGGCGTATTACCACAAAAAGGACTATGACCGGGCGATTGCGGACTGCACCCAGGCTATCAGGCTCGCCCCGGATTACAGGAATGCGTATTACAACCGCGGCGCTGCGTATTACCACAAAAAAGACTACAACCGGGCGGTTGCAGACTATGAAGCGGCGCTGCGGATAGATCCGAACCATTCCCTCTCCAAAACCGGTCTTGAAAATGCCCGGCGGGCCCGGGGGTATTAGATGCGGCCTCCGTACAGAGGCGGACATGAGGTATGACCGCAAAAAGGTTTGTTTTCTATAAGGTACGACTGGAAAATATTCAGGAGAAAAAACATGAAGGGTAAACAATTTGTTAGAGGAGTATACTCGTTACTGATGTCCTGTGTGGTCATTGGCGGAGGCGCAGCGGAAGACTGGGACATCGCCCTATTGGACACCGCGAGAACGGCGCATTATCTTACGGCGATTGAAAAGGATGTTGTTCTTGAACTGAACAAAGTCCGGAGCGATCCCCGTAAATATGCGGAACGCTATATCAGGCCGCGTTTGGCATATTTTGAAGGCAACCGATATGCTGAGCCTGGTAAAACTACCCTGCTAACCAATGAAGGCCCAGGGGCTGTTCAGGAATGTTACGATGCGCTTTGTTCATCTGATAGCGCCCCTTTACTCATACCATCCCAGGGTATGTCATCTGCGGTAAAAGATCATGTGTTGGATCAGGGGCCAACAGGAGCAACCGGACACAACAGCAGTAACGGGGCGTCCTTCTCTGCCCGGTTGAACCGCTATGGCAAATGGAGCGGCAGTGCAGCGGAAAACATTGCTTATGGGAAAAATACGGGAAGGGAAATTGTGGTACAGTTATTGATTGACGACGGCGTTCCTTCGAGAGGCCACCGTAAAAATACTATGGGAAAAAGTTATAACGTTGTAGGTGTAGCAGCAGGGAACCATTCCCGATACGGTACAATGGCGGTTATTGATTTTGCTTCTACCTACACAGAGTAAGGGGGACGAGTACCGGCGATTGCGGACTATGAAGCGGCGCTGCGGATAGAGCCGAACTATCCCCAGGCCGGAACCAATCTTGAAAATACCCGGCGGGCCCGGGAAGGGGTACAGCCCTTCCCCAGATAGGGGCGGCCCCCTTGCTTACCGCCGCGGCCCTACCGGATGGTCCAGCAAGACCGCTGGATGGTCCAGCAAGACCGCTGGACGGCCCAGCAAGACCGCTGGACGGCCCAGCAAGACCGCTGGGGGGCGGGCAGCGAAGACCTTTACAGATTAAAACCAACCAGTCCAAGCCCTATGGAACTGACATACCGCTGGGTAAACCAGGTTCCAGTATAACTCAGTTCTAATCCCAAAACATCGTCTAGGCGGAATAACAGCCCGGCCTTAATGCCAGGGGCGATAACAACTCCAAAGTACCCAGGCTCATCTGTAGAACTGGTTCTAAACCCAGTATGAAGCAGAGGTTCATAGTCCTCAGAATTGACCCCCAACCAATGCATCTTCCCGTAACACACCGCGGTAATCCCTTCACGCACTGGAACCAAGAGCCCCGCATGGATAGGTAAGGCAGTAAGCATCTCACCATCAGACCATATGTCCCTCCCATCAAACATTAGCTTTATATCAAAGAGCTCAATGCCAAACGCGAAATAGGGGAGGGGGGAAAAAGTAACCTCAAATGCCTCTATATCGCCTCCCAGAGCTTCCCCGTCCCAGGCAAAACTGAGTCTCGCCCCAGTTGCATAGAATTTCGGAGCCGCGTCCCACCGGGATACCCGGGGTTCCTCCTCCCCCAATTGGAGCTGGGGCGGTTTCTTTCCCTCCAGCAGATTCTTCACCTTCCGATCCTGGGGACTCACATCCACCGCATACGCCGTGGC
>JAISOX010000100.1 GCA_031275325.1 Treponema sp. | reverse complement strand
GCTTCGGGCTTTTGCCGCTTTGGAGCCAAGCCCACGGTACTTGACCACGGTATAAGTGAGAACGCACCGCCGGAGGCAGGAACGAAGGGACGTAAGCCGTATTCCCACACTCCGCCGCACCCCATAACGCCCGCCGCAGGCGTCCCTGTATCTATGGATGAGCTGTACGGTCATAAAAACAGGGTCTTTTACAAATCATGGCGTATCCGGTTCCTTGTTCCTCGTTTGCCCATTTAAACCCGCGGTCATAACGGAACCTTAGAAAGGGTTTCCTGAGGCAGAATAAGGCTGAACACGGACCCTTCACCGGCATGGCTTTCCACTTCTACCCTGCCCTGATGCATCAAGGCGATATGGCGAACAATGGAAAGCCCCAGGCCGGTTCCGCCGGCTTCACGGCTGCGGGCCCGGTTAACCCGGTAGAACCGTTCAAAGACCCGTTCCAGATGTTCCCTGGGAATTCCAATGCCCCTATCCCATACCTGGATAACCAGTTCTGTACCGGCAGTAAACACCCTGGCCCCGGCCTCTGAGAAAGGAGGGGAATACTTCACCGCATTATCCAGGAGGTTGATTATGGCCTGGATAATAAACGAACCGTAAACTTGAGCGGTAAGTCCCGGAGGACAATGCGCGCTGAGGCTTATATTTTTTTTCTTTGCCTGCAGGGTGATGGCCTTAAAAGCCTCTTCCAGCAGGAAACCCACATCCTGCGCTTCCATACCAGGCCGGGGGCTTCCCTCATCCTCAAGGCGTACCAGGGTTAAAAGGTCGTTGATAAGGTTCTCCATACCATGCGCGTTTTTTGCAATGATTCCAAGACCGTGGCGAATCTCCTCAGGATCATCCAGGGGCGTGTTCAGCAGATTTTCAGAAAAGCCTTTTACCAACTGAATGGGCGTCCGCAGTTCGTGAGAAACATTGGCCACAAAATCCGTGCGTACCTGCTCAAGTTTGACCAGCCGGGTAATATCGCTCATCACCATGACCACCCCTTCAGGGTTCACCTTATCCTGATCCCCCTTGAGGGGCGCGGCAAAAACCCGAAAGTGCTGAACCGGCCCCCCGCGGTGCAGGGTGAGGGGTAACTCCTCTGCGGCAGTACTGGCCAGCACCCGGTGAGCCGCGGCCTCCAGTTCTATAGAATGGGTTGCCCCAAGCAGGGAAAGCGCAGCAAGCGGGGTGGTTTCATCCAGGGTAAACACCGCACGAGCCTTGGGGTTTACCAGGTGGAGCATGAGCTTTTTATCCATAGCCAGTACCCCCTCGGCCATACCGTTGAGAATGGTCTCCAGCCGCTGGCCCTCTGCCCGAGCCTGGCTTATCCGGGAGGATAAGGCCCCAGCCATACCGCGTAAGGCCCCTTCCAGTAGGATCCATTCCCGGATGTTCTGAGGGGAGGGATCTATGGTCAAGCCTTGCGGGTTATCCGTGGCAGCGTGGGCAATCTCCAGGAGGCGGTTCACCGGACGGGAAAGGGAACGGGAAAAGAGATACACCATGCCCCCTGCAGCGAGGATAACCAGGATCCCGAAGCACAGGAAGGGCAGCGCCGCAGAAGCAATGCGCTGCCAGAAGCTCGGCACTTGCTGGGACACGCGAAACGCCCCTTGGATATTCCCTTCCCGGTCGTAAACCGGCAGGGCCGCGTACAGGAACTGGAAGCCCAGGGTACTGGAATTCCGGCGGGCCCTTCCTTCCCTGCCTGCCAGGGCGGTCTTGACTTCAGGCCGATCCCGGTGGTTTTCCATATCCCGGATCCCCTCAAAATGAGAATCCATGATGACCGTTCCGTCCTGCTGAATAAGGGTAAACCGGTAAGGTGTATCCCCCAGGGAGGCGATTCCTGGCAGGGGATCTTCACCCCCTTCCCCTGCCAGGGCCAGCAAAATCCTTGCGGTATCCAGGAGATTATGGAGGTTTGTCTCATAATACAGGGAATTCATACAGAGCAGGACCGCTATGATAAAGACCAGGACCATACTCACCGCGCTTATGAGGAGTACCCTGAGGGTTGCAGTGAACAAGGTTTTCATGGTCCCCTTGGTTCTTAGGGAACCTCCCTTAGACTCATGGGGTAATCGCCCCCTTAAAGCGATAACCCACACCCCGGATGGTTTCAATCATGTCTCCTGCTTCTCCAAGCTTTTTCCGCAGCCCCAGGATCTGCACATCCACAGAGCGATCGGTTACCGGATAATCAGGCCCCCGGATCGCGGCTATAAGGCGGGTTCGGGAGAATACCTGGTCAGGATGGGATAGAAAATACTGCAACAAGGCGAATTCCGTGGCAGAAAGCTCCAGGAGGGTTTCACCGTAATGAGCCTCATGCCGGGCAATATCCAGCCGGAGCTTCCCCTGGCGCCACAGGTTTTTCTCCCCAGGCTTTTCCACTGGTTCCTCAAGCCTCCGCAAAGCAGCCCGGATTCGGGCAATAAGCACCTTGGGGCTGTAGGGTTTTACCACATAATCATCCGCGCCTAGTTCCAGTCCCACCACGATGTCCGCTTCTTCCCCGCGGGCAGTGGTCATAATAACCGGGATGCCCTGGAACCGGGCATCCATTTTGAGCTTTTTCAGCACTTTAAACCCGTCCATACCAGGAAGCATAATGTCCAGGATAATACACGCGGCAGTTTCCTGTTTCAGCAGGCCGAAACCCTCCTCGCCGCTTGAGGCCATGAGCAGTTTCCACCCTTCTTTCTGCATAGCCCAGGAAAGCATGTCCTGAATATCTGAATCGTCTTCAATAATCAGAATACGTTTTTGTACCACCTGAACCTCCTCTTCTACTGCATGAGGGCGTATCCCCTATGAAAACTACCGGAAATAGGCGTGCAGATTCCCTACCAGTCTTGGTGAAGCCTCCCACCCAGGCCAGGTGAAACCCCACACCTAGACCAAGTGAAGCCTCTCACCCAGACCAGGTGAAGCCTCCCGTGGTTTGAGCTTTTACCGGCCCTAGGCCCGCTCGGTAAGTTCTTCCTTTTCTCGAATCTCAAAGAGCTTCCGGTCCAGTTCCGCCAGCTTCATCTGTTGCAGCGCCCATTTGTATTCCACGGGCAGCACCTTGACAAACCGGGGCCTAAAATCAGCCCACCGCTCCAAGATACCTTTGGCATAGACCGAACCGGTCCAGTAGATGTGTTTTATGATGGTATCCTTGACAAACCCGGCATCTTCCTCGTTGTCCAGCCCGGATAGTTCCACCATGCCCTTGTTCAAGAAGAACTCGAAGTTTCCATCCCAATCCAGGACATAGGCGATACCCCCGGACATGCCTGCCGCAAAATTCCTTCCCACCCTGCCAAGGACAATGAGCCTGCCGCCGGTCATGTACTCAGCGCAATGATCCCCTGCGCCTTCCACCACTGCCACGGCCCCAGAATTCCGCACGCAGAACCGTTCCCCCGCTACCCCTGCAGCGTAAAGCTCCCCAGAGGTAGCGCCATAGAGGACCGTATTCCCCACGATGATGTTCTCCTCGGTCTTGAAGGAAGAACCAGCCGGGGGAGCCACCACGATCCGGCCTCCAGAAAGCCCCTTCCCTAGGTAGTCGTTGGTATCTCCCGCCACCCGGAAGGTAATGCCCTTGGCAAGGAAGGCGCCGAAACTCTGCCCTGCAGACCCGAAAAAATCTACGGTAACGAAGTTCTCAGGCAGCCCCTGGCCGCCAAAACGTTTGGACACCTCGTAGGAGAGCATGGCCCCCACTGCCCGGTCGGTGTTGCGGATGGGGAATTGCAGGGCGGTGGGGATCTTCTTGTCCAGAGCCGCCAGGCATTGGTCAATGAGTTTACGGTCCAGGACATCCTGAATCTGATGGATCTGATCCTGGACGCAGTGGGTTTCCCTGCCCCCAGGCAGGTCCTCTGGTCCTTCGGCCTTGTAGAGCAGCCGGGAAAGGTCCACTGCTCCAGACTTGGACTTACCGCTGGGCCGCTGCCGTAAAAGATCCGGTCTGCCAATGAGTTCATCAAAACGCCGGAACCCAAGGGAAGCCATGATTTCCCGGGTTTCCTGGGCAATGAACCGGAAGTAATTGATCAGGTATTCGCTCCTGCCGGAAAAACGCTCCCGCAACGCGGGGTCTTGGGTGGCAAGCCCCATAGGACAGGTGTTCTCATGGCACTTACGCATCATCACACAGCCCAAGACAATGAGGGCCGCAGTACCAAAGCCGAACTCCTCGGCTCCCAGCATCCCGGCGATGACTATATCCCTGCCGGTTTTGAGCTGGCCGTCGGTTTGCAGCCGCACTCGGCCTCGCAGCCCGTTGCGGACCAAGACCTGATGGGTCTCTGCCAGGCCGATTTCCCAGGGCAGTCCCGCGTGGCGTATACTGCTCTGAGGACTGGCCCCGGTTCCGCCATCGTACCCGGAGATGAGGATGTTGTCCGCGTGGGCTTTGGCAACCCCGGCAGCCACCGTACCCACCCCGCTTTCAGAGACGAGCTTCACGCTGATCCGGGCCTGGGGGTTGGCGTTTTTAAGGTCAAAGATAAGTTCCGCCAAGTCTTCTATAGAATAAATATCATGGTGGGGCGGGGGGCTTATGAGGGTAACTCCAGGAGTGGAATACCGGGTCTTGGCAATGAGGGCGTCCACCTTATGCCCAGGCAGTTGCCCCCCTTCCCCAGGCTTGGCTCCCTGGGCAATCTTGATTTGCAGTTCTTCCGCATTGGCCAGGTATTCACTGGTAACTCCGAAACGGCCTGAAGCGATCTGTTTGATGGCGCTCCTGGTCCAGGTTCCGTCTGCACGAACCGGGAAGCGTTCCGGGTTTTCCCCTCCTTCCCCGGAATTGGACCGGCCGTGGATGGAGTTCATGGCTATGGCAATGGTCTCGTGGGCTTCCCGGGAGATGGAACCAAAGGACATGGCCCCGGTGGTGAAGCGTTTCATGATGGCTTCCGTGCTTTCCACCTCTTCCAAAGGAACCGGCGATACAGGACCGCCCGGGACCGTCCCCACCCGCGCAAAGTCCAGAAGTCCCCGGATCACATGGGGGTTTTGATTGAGGCTATTCACTGAAGCAGAAAACTGTCTGAACTTGGCGTCATCCCCCGTACGGACCGCCCACTGCAACAGATGGATGGTTTCAGGGTTCCACCCGTGGTTTTCGCCGTTTTTGCGCCATCGGTACTGGCCTGCTCCGGTAAGGAGCCAGGGAACCGGATCCGCTTCATCCAAGGCATCCCCTGTCTTGGCCTGAGCTTCCCGGGCAGCTTGGTAGACCGCCACTGCCTCGGCTTCCAATTCGGGAAATCCTGCGCCGCTGATCCGGCTCACCGTGCCCCGGAAGCATTTGGCGATGACTTCTTCTCCAAGGCCCACTGCCTCAAACACCTGGGCCCCCCGGTAAGAACGGAGGGTACTGGTTCCCATCTTGGACATGACCTTGAGCATGGCTTTTTGCAGCGCCTTGAGGTACTGCTTCCCTGCATGGGCGAAATCCCCCACCCGCTTCTGGTCAGGCCCCCGGCATATAGCAGCGATAGATGCAAGCGCGCCGTAGGGTACTACCAGATCCGCGCCATACCCAAAAAGCAAGGCAAAGTGCATGATCTCCCTTGGCTCTGCAGACTCAATGATGATGGAACCGCGCATCCGCAAGCCTTCCCGGATAAGCCCATGATGCACCGCTCCTGCTGCCAAGAGGGCAGGCACAGCGCAGCGCCCTGCTTCGGGAATCAGGCTCGCCCGGTCAGACAAGATCACCAAGGACACCCCTTCCCGGACCGCCCTGATTGCCTCAGCCGCCAAACGATCCACCGCAGGTTCAAGGGACGGGACTCCCGCGCGCTGGCCCTCTCCGGCAAAGGAAGAAACGTAAAACGTCGCATCCAAGGTCCGGGAACTAAACACTTCGGGCTTCAGGGCCTTGAGCCGCTGGAGATCCGCTGGAGTGAGGATGGGATTGAGCGCCTTGATCCTCCGGCAATGGGTCTCAGTCTCATCCAAGAGGTTCTCTTGGGGGCCCACGAAGCTCGTCAAGGTCATCACCAGGTCTTCCCGAATTGAGTCAATAGGCGGGTTCGTTACTTGGGCGAAGACCTGCTTGAAATACCCATAGACCCGCTGGCTCTTGTCAGAAAAGACCGCCAAGGGGGTGTCGGTTCCCATGGAACTCGTCGGCTCCTGACCGGTCTCGATCATCGGGATAAGAAGCCGTTCCCGATCTTCCCGGGTATAACCCGCGGAACGTTCCATGAACAGGGTCTGGCCTGGGGATACATCCTGGGAAGGTTCCGGCGCTTCAGCCTGGGGTAAGGTGATGATCTGCTTGATCCAGGCAGAATAGGGTTTTTTCTGGTACACCTCCCGTTTAGCCTCCTCATCTGGGATGATGCGGCCCTCCTTGAGGTCCACCAGGAGCAGCTTCCCTGGAAGGAGCCGCCCCTTATAGGCCACTTCCTCAGGATTAAAATCCTGCACGCCCGTTTCAGAGGCCATCACGATGAGATCCGCTTTAGTAATGATGTACCGGGAAGGCCGCAGGCCATTCCTATCCAGGGTTCCTCCCACATACCGGCCATCGCAGAACACCATTGAGGCAGGGCCATCCCAGGGTTCCATCATACAGGCGTGGTATTGATAAAAGTCCTTGAGCCCCTGGGGGATGGGGTTTTTCTGGTTCCAGGATTCGGGGATCAGCATCATCAGCGCATGGGGAAGGCTCCGGCCTGACATGACCAAAAGTTCCAGCATATTGTCGAAGCTGGCGGAATCGCTCTTGTCCGGTTCAATCACCGGCAGCAGGTCCTGGAGATCCTGGCCAAACCGGGGGTGGGAAAAGAGAGCTTCCCGGGCCTGCATCCAGAAACGGTTTCCTTTAATCGTGTTAATTTCACCGTTATGGGCCACCAAGCGGAAAGGCTGAGCCAAAGGCCAGTTGGGAAAGGTATTGGTGGAGAACCGGGAATGGACCAGGGCTACGGCGCTTTTCACCGCTTCATCTTGGAGTTCCGGGTAATAGGTTTTAAGCTGGGTAGGCATGAGCATACCCTTATACACGATAATCCGGGAAGAAAGGGAGGGGAAGTACACGTTTCCCACAGAAGGAGTCTTATGCAGCGCCTTCTGCGCGGCAATGGCTTTTTCCAGTTTTTTTCTAAAAAGATAGAGGCTGAATTCCAGACTGGTAACGCCCTGAGCGTCTGGGGCTGCATCCTGCTTGGGGGTCAGCACGAGCTGTTTCACCTGGGGCGCACCGCTTCGGGCAATGGAACCAAGGGCCTTTGGGGTAACCGGCACATCCCGCCACAGGGGAGAGGTAAAACCCGTGCGTTCTGCGGTCTGGGCTATCAAGTCCAGGACCTGGGAACAGGGTGATGCGGAAGGTTTGGGTGATTCAGGACCAAAAAGGAAGGCCAAACCCGTACCGTAGGTTCCTGCCGGAGGAAGCGAGGGGATCGCTTGTTTATAGTAATCATGGGGTATCTGGATAAGGACCCCTGAACCGTCGCCGGTTTTGTTGTCCGCACTCTCCGCGCCCCGGTGTTCCATCCGCTCCAATACCTCTAGGCCCCGCTGCAGGATGCTGTGGGAAGCACGACCCTTAATATCTGCGACGAATCCTATGCCGCAGGAATCATGCTCATCTTCCTTTTGGTACAGGCCCTGGTTCAAAGATGGGATGCGCTGGTCTCGCGCCTCCTCGTATTCACCCATGATCAACTCCTCTCATAACAATGCAATTACCGCTTGCCCTAGTATGCCATAAAAAGGCGTCTTTATGCAAGAACCAGTATAAATTTACAGGCATAGCAGGCTTCCGGGATCCTTACTATGCCTGTAAACAGGATAAGTCCATAGAAACATGTGAGATGGCGGAAGAACAGTAAAGCCCTGCAAAGAGTGGGGCCAATTACCTTTATGTGGAAGGGATCCCTCATACACCCGCCAGCGGATTTAATGCCCCTGTAAGGCCGTGGTGATAAGAACGCAGGCCGCCCCTTGCTTCAAGTCTTTGCCGCTTTGGAGCCAAACCCACGGTATAGGGAGAACACTCTGCAGGAAATAGGAACGA
>JAISOX010000092.1 GCA_031275325.1 Treponema sp. | reverse complement strand
CACTATCGGACGTTTCGGAGGCACAAAGGGAAAGAGACGGTACAAACGAACCGGTATTACATCTCGAGGGGAGATTTTTCCGCGGAAGAATTCCTGAAATACATCCGTGGGCACTGGTCAATAGAGAATCAACTGCACTGGATGCTGGATGTCGTATTTCGGGAAGACGAGTGCCAGGTGAGGAGGGGGAATGGGGCGCTCAATGTGAATATACTGAGGAAGATGGCGTTACCCCGGTTGAAGAAAATGAAGATGGAAAAGAAACGGGTGAGAGCGAAACGGCGTATGATGTACGCCGCCCTGGATTCTGGTTTCCTGTGCGAGGCCTTGTTCTCAGAGTAAACACCGATGCCCTGCCAGGGGGGTACTGCCCGTGAATGGCCGCGGTGGTAAGCAAGCGGGCCGCCCCTTGCCGCTGGTCTTTGCCGCTTTGGAGCCAAGTCTCTTGCCTCCCCCTAGGCCAGGGTCTGACCTCCTTTACGCCAGGGCCTTGCCTCCCCCTAGACAAGACCATTACCTACCTAGGACAAGCACCTTGTCTTACCTAGGACAAGACCCTTGTCTTACCTAGGACAAGACCCTTGCCTTACCTTACACCAGGCTCCGACCTTCCCCCAAGGGACTTAATGCCCGTATCCTCGAACTTATCCATCCCCCATAACGCCCGCCGCAGGCGCCTATGATCGAGGTTCGATCCTTCCCGCCCCAAGAGGGTTTAATGCCGGGCCTTGGCAGTAAGCAAGCGGGCCGCCCCGTGCTTCCCGCCTTTGTCGCTTTGGAGCCAAGCCCACGGTACTTGACCACGGTAGAGGGGAGGACGCTCCGCAGGATGTAGGAACGAAGGGACGTGCGCCGCTCCCGCGAACTCCTCCGCACCTCACAACGCCCGCCGCAGGCGCGAAGGGACGTAAGCCGTATCCTCGAACTTATCCGCACCTCGCAACGCCCACCGCAGGTGCGCCCACCGCAGGTGCGCCCACCGCAGGTGCGCCCACCGCAGGTGCGCCCACCGCAGGTGCGCCCATCGCAGGTGCGCCCACCGCAGGTGCGCCCGCTGCAGGCGCGGCTTGTCAAAAAGCGGCGTCCTCCAGTACAGTAGGAGTATGCGGTATACCCAATGGCGGGGGATTCAGTTTCTTTTTATGGGCTTGGTGGTTTCGGGGGTATGGGCCAACGAAGGCAATGCTTCGCCCGCGTGGCAGGCGCCGGTTCAGACAGATACCAGCATCAACCTGGGGGATGTTTCATCCCTGGTCGGTTTAACCTTGGAAGGACTTATTGCTCAATTTGGCTTTCCCCAATCGGTGCATGCGGTCCGGGGCCTTGAAACATGGCAGGATGATGTGGTCTTTACCTATGAAATGGGGGATTTCTATGTGTATAAGGATCGGGTTTGGCAGATCGAGGTCAAAACCGCTTATGGCATCAGAATCGGAGATAATCTCGGGTCCATATCCTGGATTTTGGGAGAGGGGACCCAAATGTACAGCAATTATTTTCTTATACCCCTGCGGGGCTACCCTTGGCCTCTCACGCTTCGCCTCAACTTTAACAGCGAGGGCTTCATATCCGCTATTTTTATCTACCGTCCGGATTTCTAAGAGAACCCTTGATGATCCCCAAGGTAATCAGCCGTTTTTTGGGAGACTTGTTCGAGCTCCAATCAGGTTCTCAAACCGGTCCCATGATACGTGAAGCGTGTCCAAAACTAACCGAGTTTTGGACACGCTCAAGTTACAAGGAGAGGGTATGGCAAAAATATGCCTTTGTTTGACCGAAAAGACCTTAAGCCAGGATGTGGCGCTCCTGGAAAAATACCGGAAATATGCGGATCTCGTGGAGCTGCGGGTGGACTGCCTGGAAGCGGACGAGCGGCTGCTCATCCGGCGTTTCCCTGAAATGGTGGATCTGCCGGTTATTTTAACCATCCGGCGGGAACGGGACGGCGGTCAGTTTACTGCAGGCGAGGGGGCCAGGATCACCCTTTTCTCCAAGGCCCTGGCCTTTGCAGAAGCGGATCCGCGCCATAATTTCGCCTATGTGGATATGGAAGAATACCTTACCGTGCCTAGTTTGGAAGAGGTGGCCCGTACTTTCGGAACCCGTATTATCCGTTCCTATCATAATATCCATGGGGTGGATGATAATTTGGTAGACCTCATGCGGGGTTTACGCCATGCCGGGGATGAACTGGTCAAGGTAGCGGTTATGCCCCATTCCCTGGAGGAGGTAGTACGGGTAGTCAAAGCGGCCCGGGAAACCATGGATATGGATAAGATCCTCCTGTGCATGGGTAATTTCGGTACTCCTACCAGGATCCTGGCGGAACCCTTGGGTTCCCATATCTCCTATACCACGGTTAAAGGAATGTATGCCGCGGGTTCCGGCCAGCTAGACCCCCAGGAACTGGCAGAGTTTTACCGGTTTCGGGATATTACCGCCAAGACCCGGATCTTTGGGATTACCGGATTTCCCCTGACCGTAACCT
The DNA here is from genome assembly GCA_031275325.1 of Treponema sp. Lineage (GTDB taxonomy): Bacteria > Spirochaetota > Spirochaetia > Treponematales > Breznakiellaceae > JAIRLU01. The sequence continues at coordinate 5,747 of JAISOX010000092.1, read as the reverse complement.
TCAGCCCGGCTTTTTTTAATACCGTATTCGCCCTGGAGCATACCGACGCCGTATATGTACCTTTCCCTGCAGATGCGGTTCAGTCTTTCATTGCCTTGGCAGAGGAACTGGGCATAGCCGGCGCATCGGTAACGGTTCCCCATAAAGAGGGGATCCTTCCTTATCTCACCCAGGTATCTGAAGGGGTACAAAGCATCGGCGCCTGTAATACCATTGTATCCAGTCCCAGGGGCTGGATCGGTTCCAATACGGATGCTCCGGGGTTTTCTGATACGCTTTTACAGTTTATCGGGAAGAAAACCTTTAAGGGCAAACGGATCACCATCATAGGCGCAGGCGGGGCAGCCCGGGCAGTGGCTGCGGAGGTATACCGGCTGCATGGGAAGGCCCTCATCCTCAACCGTAACGCGCTGCGGGCCCGGGATGTGGCTGCCCCCTACCGGTTTGCCTGGGGGCCTTTGGATAGCCAGGGCATCGCGTGTATGGATAAGTATGGGGATATTATCATCCAAACCACTTCTGCAGGCATGGAAGGACACGCCGCGGTAGATCCCCTGAAATTGTATGCCTTTTCCGGTAAGGAAGTGGTCATGGATCTTATCTATAAACCGGAACGGACCGTGTGTTTGCAGCGGGCCGAGGCAGCAGGCTGCCGGGTTCTAAATGGCTATGCCATGCTCATACGGCAAGCCCAATTACAATACGGCCATTTTATGGGCCGTGAATTTCCCCAGCATCTCATGGACCGTATGCGCTTTTAGGCTGCTCCTGAGTTATGGAGCGGTTTTGGCATACGGTAAGATCAGATGCACCCTCAAGGAGGTAGGGGAAAGGGGTGGAATGGAGGTAGTACCATGATGGATCAACAGCGTATAAAAGAAATGACCGGTAAAAGGGCAGTGGAAGCCCTGGTCAAAAGCGGTATGAAACTCGGACTCGGTACAGGTTCCACTGCTATTCATGCGGTTAGACATATCGGCGCTTTAATACGGGCAGGAACCTTGCAAGGCATTCGGGCGGTTCCCACGAGTTATCAGACCCTTATTGAAAGTGAACGGTGGGGGATCCCCCTCTTTACGCTGAATTCTCAGGAAATAGGCGGGGCCTTAGACCTCACCATAGACGGTGCGGATGAGGTGGACCCCCGGCATTACTGCATCAAAGGCGGCGGAGGAGCGTTGCTTTTAGAAAAAATCATCGCCTATGCCTCTGCTTCATACGCCATTGTGGTGGATGAAACCAAACAAGTCGAAAACCTGGGCTTACAGTTTCCCGTACCTCTGGAGGTGATCCCTGAAGGCCGGCTGCCGGTCATAAAAACCCTGGAAACCTTAGGGGCGGAGGTGCAGCTCCGGGAAGCAGTGCGTAAAGCAGGGCCGGTGATCACCGAACATGGCAACTTCATCTTGGATATACGGTTTAAAAGCCCGGTGGATCCTGCGGCGCTGGAAACAGAGCTGAACCAGATACCTGGGGTAGTAGAAAACGGTTTTTTTACCCGGCTGCGTCCCCGGGTTTTTATCGGCCGCGCTGACGGCATCCTGGATGTCCGGGAATGAACGCTCCTTTCCACGAATTATGCGGATATATTCGCGTAAATGCGGACTTTCAGTCCGGCGGCCTTTTAGTAGAAAAAAGTCTTTGTCGAACTTACCTTAAAATAATTACGAAAGACTATAAATTTTTTATATGAAGGGGTATACTGATCCCGTTCTTGATGTTGTTCTGGTCATTACATGAGACTGGCTCGGCAGCCCGGTGGGTTGCCGCAGAGGTTTGTCTGACGCCGGTCATGCAATTTCGCCCGCGAACCTTGCCGAACCGCTGGTTCGCTGAACCTTTGGTTCCCAGCAGCGGAATTGCAGTATTTTTAGCGGAAAGGAAAGAAAAACATGATCTTTAACCCTGAATACGAAGCTATGGACGAGGATGCACGGAAAAAGCTGCAATTTGCCCGTCTCAAAAACCTGGTGGAAAAACTCTACGCTGATGTCCCGTTCTACCGGGGGAAACTGAATGATATGGATGTTAAACCCCGGGATATACGTTCCCTGGCGGATATTTCCAAGCTACCTTTTACCATTAAAACGGATCTCCGGGAAACCTATCCTTACGGACTTCTCGCCTGTCCCCTCGCAGAAATAGAGGAGGTCCACATGTCTTCAGGTACCACAGGGATTCCTGTGGTGGACGCCTACACCAAGAAAGATCTCCAGATCTGGGGGGAATCCATGGCCCGTACCCTGGCGGGAGCCGGCGGTACCAGAAACGACACGGTACAAAACTGTTATGGCTACGGTCTTTTTACCGGAGGGCTGGGCGTCCATTACGGGGCAAAGACCTTGGGAGCCAACGTTATCCCCATGTCTTCGGGGAACACCCAGCGGCAGCTCATGGTGATGCAGTCCTTTGGTTCCACTATCTTAACCTGTACCCCCTCGTATGCCCTTTTTATGGCTGAAGAAGCCGCGGAAGCGGGTATGGATCTCAGAAAACTGCCTCTCAACAAAGGCTGTTTCGGCGCTGAACCCTGGAGTGAAAATATGCGCCGGGAAATCGAAAGCCGTTACGGGATGAACGCCTATGACATCTACGGCTTAACTGAAATCATCGGCCCTGGAGTGGCGTTTGAATGTGAAGTTCAGGACGGCCTCCATATTAACGAGGATCTCTTTTATCCGGAGATCATTGATCCCCTTACGGGCAGGACCCTCCCGGATGGGGAGAAAGGGGAACTGGTTTTCACCACCTTGACCAAGGAAGGTACGCCTCTCCTCCGTTACCGGACCCGGGATATTACGTTCCTCCGCCGGGAGCGCTGCGCCTGCGGGCGTACCACGGTTAAGATGAACCGGCTCTTTGGCCGCACCGACGATATGCTCATCATCCGGGGGGTCAACGTGTTCCCCAGCCAAATCGAGCAGGCCCTCATTGAAATCGAAGGGACGGATCCCCACTACCTCATCATCCTTACCCGGGGTCCCTCTCACCTGGACGAAGTGGAACTCCAGGTGGAGGTGAATCACGCCTTTTTCAGTGATGAAACCAAAGACCTGGAGGGACTGCGGGCCAAAATCGAAGCAGTGATAAAATCAAAACTCATGCTCTCGGTGAAGGTAAAATTGGTAGAGCCGAAAACCATAGAGCGATCCATGGGTAAGTCAAAGCGGGTAATAGATACCCGTGAAATATAAAAGGCGTGCCTTTATAATGGTCAATAAGGAGTAACCATGCAGATCAAGCAAATATCGGTATTTTTGGAGAACAACGCGGGCCGGCTGGGAGAAGTTACGGGGGTTCTGGCACGGGCAGGCGTCAATATACGGGCCATAAGCATTGCGGATACCGCGGATTTCGGCATCTTACGGCTCATTGTGGACAACCCTGAGACTGCCATGAAGGCCCTGAGTTCAGAAGGCTTCGCTGTCCGGGCAACCGATGTGGCCGCGGTGGAAATTCAAGACAGCCCGGGAAGCCTCGCCCAGGTGATGGAGCTATTCCAGACATCCAAGGTAAACATCGAATACCTCTATGCGTCTTTGTCCAGTAAATCCGGGAAAGCGGTGGTTATTTTTAAACTTGAGGACCATGAAAAAGGGCTGCAGATCCTTAAAGAAAACGGCCTTTCCACGGTGGAACTATTCTAGGGAGATTGGGTTGCGCTCCTGTGGAGCGCGGGCAATCAAGGAAACAGGCTATATTGAGGTACTATGAAAATATTAATGGCCGCCAGTGAGGCCGTCCCATTCGCTAAAACCGGAGGGCTGGCTGATGCGGTTTCCGCCTTGTCCATTGCCCTGGCCCAGGAAGGGCATGAGATTCGTATTATTATACCCCGGTATTACAGCATTAACCGGAACGCTTTGCGCCATCTTGAAGGGGCTATGGGGGTTCACATGGGCGGGCAGGAAGAATGGAGCGCGGTCTATACCGCGGATCTCCCGGGCGCGCCCGCAAAGAACCCGGTCCCGGTGTATTTCATTGATCACGAACAATTTTTTGGCCGGGACGGCATCTACGGGGTCCCTGCGGAGCCGGATTTTTCGGATAACCCCCGGCGGTTTACCTTTTTCTGCCGGGCGGTTTTTCAGCTTTGCCGTAAACTCGGGTGGTACCCGGATGTGGTTCATGCCCATGACTGGCCCGCTGCCCTGGTCCCGGTATTCCTCAAATACGGGGAACGGACCGGCGGGCTGGCCAACACCGTCTCGGTATTGACCATCCATAATCTGGGATACCAGGGGATTTACCATAAAGACAATTACTATTATTCCAATCTGGACTGGCAGGTGTTTTTTGACGCGGGGTTCGACGACTGGAACATGATGAACCTGCTCAAGGCCGGGATCAATACCGCGGACAAGCTCAACACGGTTTCTCCTAATTATGCCGCGGAAACCCAAACCCCGGCCTATGGCTTCCGCTTGGACGCCGCGCTCCGTTACCGGGCTGCGGATTACCGGGGCATCCTGAACGGTATTGATACGGAGGTCTGGAATCCTGCAATCGACCGGTATATTCCCCAGACCTACAGCGTCAAAGACATGCGGGGCAAGGTCAAGGCCAAAGAAGCCCTTCAGAAAGAGTTTAACCTCCCCCTGGAACCGGATGTACCGGTCATCGGCATGGTAACCCGCCTTACCGAACAAAAAGGGGTGGGAGAACTCTTTGGCCCGGCCTATGGTTCCGCGTGGTCCATCTGTCAGGACATGAAGCTGCAGCTGGTCCTCATCGGGTCTGGGGATCCCTGGTGTGAAAATGAGATCAAGAGCCTCTCCCACCGGCTTGCCAATTTTAAGGCCCGCATCGGCTACTCTGAAGCGGACAGCCACCTGATCGAGGCGGGGAGCGATTTCTTCCTCATGCCCAGCCGTTACGAACCCTGCGGTCTCAACCAGATGTATTCTCTGGCCTACGGAACCCCGCCGATTGTGCGGAATACCGGAGGACTGGCGGACACGGTGGAGAATTTCAACCAGGATACGGGAACCGGCACGGGATTCATGTTCAACGATCTTACCCCTTCGGCGATATACAACACCGTAGGCTGGGCGGTTTGGGCCTACTATAACTGCCGGGCCCAGGTGGAAGCCATGCGCGCCGCGGGGATGAAGCAAGATTTTTCCTGGAAAAAATCCGCGGGGCAATACCTCGCCCTGTACGAAGAGGCCAAGGCTGCAACCCCTCAGCGGACTTAATGCCCCCTGTATGGCCGCGGCGGGAAGAGAATGGGTAGCCCCTTGCTTCCCGCCTTTGCCGCAGGAGGCAGGAACGAAGGGACGTAAGCCGCTCCCCCGCACTCCTCCGCCCCTATAACGCCCACCGCAGGTGCGCCCCTTACTTCGAGCCTTTGTTGCTTTGGAGCCAAGCCTACAGTACTTGGCCACGGTAGAGCTGAGAACGCTCCCCCCGATGTAGGAACGAAGGGACGTAAGCCGTTTCCCCGCACTCCTCCGCCCCCCATAACGCCCACCGCAGGTGCGCCCCTTACTTCGGGCCTTTGTTGCTTTGGAGCCAAGCCAGGGCCAGCGCATATAAATTATGAGGAAGTCCCCTCCGACGGGAGGGCTTCCGAAGCAAACGAGGTGTAAAAGAGCAACCGCTCAAAATACTCATCGGACCACGCCATCTGTTTCACCCGGCTTTTCATGCTGTCCTTTGATTCTTCATCGGCACGCGCTGCCGTCAGCGCTATCTTTCGGAAATATGCCCAGTTCTCAGGAGCATTACCGCTCTTTATCCGGGCC
>JAISOX010000174.1 GCA_031275325.1 Treponema sp. | reverse complement strand
CATCGAATGGACCTTTGAATATGCTCCGGGAGAAGTAAAAACCATCGGATACCGGAAAGGGAAAGAAGTCTGTTCACATATACTCAGGACCGCCGGCCCTCCCCGGCGGATACTGCTGCGTCCGGACAAAGATGTTCTTGCCGCCGGCGATATTGCTCATGTGGAAGTTGCCATCACCGATGAAACGGGCGTTCTCTGTCCCAACGAGGAAAGGCTGGTGGAATTCGCCTTGGCCGGGGACGGGATCATCCTGGGTTCCTGCTCCCCGGACATAAGAGGCCATTGGGGGTATGCCCTGCCGAAAACCATTACCTCTGGAGGAAAAGCCCTGGTAATAATCAGAGCCGGCGCGGGGACGGGAACCTTGAAGTTCAGCGCCTATTCAGGAACCCTGCTTCCGGCCTTCCTGGAACGAGCGGTTATATAGCCCTTTAAAATCATCAACCGAGACGGGTTCCCCGGAGTCGTTTCGGTAAAGTGTCCCCCAGGTTCCGAACAGCATGTTCTTCTTTATGAACGGCAAGCTCCGTACTCGGAGCAGGAAGTTTCAAGCTCTGAGCAGGAAGTTTTATGTTCCGAACAGGAAGTTTCATGCTCCAAGCAGCAAGTTCTATGCTCTGAGCAGGAAGTTCTATGCTCTTAACAGGAAGTTTCTCGTTCCGAGCAGGAAGTTCCAAGTTCTGAACAGGAAGTTTTATGCTCCAAGCAGCAAGTTTCATGCTTAGAGCAGGAAGTTCCATGCTCCAATCATGAAGTTCCAAGTTCTGAGCAGGAAGTTTTATGTTCCGAACAGGAAGTTTCATGTTCCAAGCAGCAAGTTCCAAGTTCTGAACAGGAAGTTCCATGTTCCAAGCAGCAAGTTTTATGTTCTGAACAGGAAGTTTCATGCTCCAAGTAGCAAGTTTCATGCTCAGAGCAGGAAGTTTCTCGTTCCGGGCAGGAAGTTTCATGCTCTGAACAGCAAGTTCCATGCTCCGAGCAGCAAGTTCCAAGTTCTGAACAGGAAGTTTCTCGTTCCGGGCAGGAAGTTTCATGCTCCGGGCAGGAAATTCCATAGGAGCAGTAAGCCCAATTCCCCTATGGTATCAATAAATCCTTAAACTAAACTCAGCGGCAAGGCAATCCCCCGGTTCAAGCACGAAGGGTCTTATGGGCATGATACAGGTGGATTGGTACATCGGGTGCAGCGCTCCCTGGATACGGCAGGGAGTACGGATAGGCACAATCCAGGCGTCAAAATTGAGGTCCGATTTTAGCGTAATGAAGACCTCGTTCTTGAGGTCTTCCAAGGTAATACCTTCTGCATCGGTAATAACCGTCCCTTCCAGAGCCAAGCTGGCTGTTTCTGGTTCTTCAGATGCAGGCGTAGTACTAGGCGCTGCCGGGAACTTCACCAGGCGTACAAACGATTCCCCCTCTCCAGGAAAAGAAAGGTCCAAGCTGGGGATAAACCTGCCGGTTTCCGTGCCGGTTCCTCGGTTGATAAGCACATAGGTTACCTTGAGGGTATCTTTTCTTATCTGATAACGCTTCTCCAGTTCTATATTCCCATAAGGCAGCCCTGGATGTACCGGAAGCCGAAAATGAACCTGCTCATGCTCCTTATCCATGCTGACCAGCTCAAAAGGTTCCCCTCCGCAATACCGGTGGGTAAACCGGGCCTGGGGACTTTGTAAAACTCCTTCCAAGGCATCCTGAAAGGTGAGTTCCGGGGAAACCAGATAATCCGCAAAACTAGTCCGCCTGAATCCCGGTGCAAAGGTATCCAGATAATTCCAGACCTTGGGAAGATAATCTAACTCAAAGACCGCTGCGCCTTCAAGCTGTATATAGCAGTTGATATACCCATTCCTAAACAGATACTCCCCTTCACCGTCCAGATCAAAATCAAAATGCAATACCGAAGGGATAAAACCGCTCTGTTCCCGGCTTATCTTCTCCGCCTGCAAAAGGGCTTTGTAGGCCGCCTTCCTGATGGAGTGCCGGCATACCCCTCCATAGGCTCCGGGGCAAAACGCGTCAAACCCTTGAGCCTTCCACAGTTCCTCCCGGGCAATACGTTTCCGGGATTTATCCCCTCTAAGCTGGTTGATCAATACGTGGGTAAACATCATCTTGGCATAGATATGGTTTGCCTCCGGGTAGTCGATTAAAAATTGCCGGACCGCAGGATTAGAGGCCCTGTCTTCGGATAAGGCCCCTGCTTCCTGGGAAACGGGAAAGTATATTTTTTTTAAGCCCCGCAGCCCCTTAAACAGTTTTCCTGGACTGGTAAACTCAATGCGGGACTCAAAACTGGAAAGGTCTTCAAAAAACCGGTGGAACCGCATTTCCACTGACTCGGAAGCGCGGTTTTCGGCAAAGAGCTGTTCTGGAAAAACACAGATGAGCTTATTCCCGCCTCCTGCGGGGTTCTGCACAGACTCATCACCATAGTCCTGTTCGTGTACCCATTCCTCTAATACCTGAGCCGCCCTTCTTTGGGCAAAGGCTTCCTTAAACCGGTTTGAAACCGGAAAAATGGTGAGGAGCTTGCCCTGATCCTCGGTGATGCAGGGTTCTGTTACCTCAGCCCCTGCCAGGGTGAATTGCCGCTCTTCCAAGAAGGTATAGCTCATCCCGCAGGTACTCAAAGGCCCCACAATATGCGGTTCCCAGGCCAGGGCCGGCAGCCTGCAACCCTGGGGCCGCTTCCCAAAGTGCTTGCGCAGGTAGGTGGTCAGCATCTCGATCTGCCCTATCTTATCGGAGAGGGGTATGAGGGGCATCATGGGTTCATAGAAACCGCCTCCCAGCAATTCGATCTGTTTTCGGGAAACCAGGTCTTCAAGGAGCATGAAAAATTCAGGATGGGCTTTCTCAAGCCAATACAGCAAGACGCCGGAATAATGCAGGGTCGCCTGAATTGTGGGGTATTTGTATAATGTTGAGACAAAAGGTTTCAAGTTCGTTTTATAGGCTGCTTCAAATTCATCATCCCCCACTCCATAGGGGATATGATAATGGGAGCCCAAGATAAACCGTAATATATGATCCATGTTTTTTATTTAGATTTCCTATTATTTTCTATAGCTATCTGAGCCAGTTTCAAAACTAAAGGCTTTGAAACAACCTCGACTGTACACAGGTATTTTTGACTGATCCTGCTTTTCAGACCAGTCCCGACGAGTCCCTTGCGGGGGTCTAGGCAAGCGCTCCCCCTATACCTTTCCAAAGAAATAGGCCCTTCCCTCAGAATATCCCCAAGGCGCTGAAGAAGATAAGCCCCAGCGCGGTAAAAAGCAAAGATAAGAGTCCCCCGGATATGAGCATCAGGGGGCGGCCTTGCATAAAGGGAGGAACCAGCTCCAGGGAAGAACGCTTACGGATTTCGTTGAGCAGCGCCATGGAAAGCAAGGCGCCCAAAGAAAACCCCAAAGACAGGATAAGGGCTTCCATAATGGTCCGGGCGATATGAAGGCTCATCATCAGAGAACCTAAGACCAGACCGTCGTAAGCAGTAGCAGGGTTAAACACTTTGTATTCCGGCGCCAGGGAGGGGAGCAAACGGGTACAGAGACCCTCAAGGCCCATACAAACCAAGGCGCTCAGGGGAAACAGCAGCGCATATTCCAAGAAACCAAACGCAAGAAAAACCAGGCCATAGGATGCAAGCATCCAGAGGAGGAATACCGATACAAAGAGGATCCCTAATTGAAACAGGGGAATAGGATGGGACTGCTCCTGCCCTTCCGCGATGCTGCCTATTCCCAAGGCGCCGTGTAGTACCAGGTTTAAGGTAAAACCTGAAAAAACAAGCAAGCCCAGCATATCACAACTCCTCTTTGCTGTAGGGCTTTCTCAGGTAACGAAACAAGGCCGCCCCGTATCCCAACAGCAGTAAGGCCCCTCCGGCGCTTGCCAGGATCCGAATCGGGAACAAAGACGTCCCATCTTCATCCTTGAAGAGTTCCACCATCCCTTGACCCTTTCCTACAGGGAGCGAGAGGGTCATAAAACCCAGGGGTTCCCGGATTAGGGCAAAGACGATGATAAGAAACCCCAGTATCGCAGCGTCTATCAGGGTTTTAACCAAGACCTTTTCCAAGGTCTCAGAAGCAAGATGGGCAAAAATCTCAGAACCCATGCAGTACACCGGACAGAGCAGGATGATAAACGCGCTTCCCAGAGCAAGGAGGGGGCTCATCAACCAGAGGAGTAACAGGAAAAGGCTTCCTATGAGGCTTGATAAAAAGAGGAGAATCACCCTGACCCCTTGTTTCGGCAGAATCGGCTTTGCCACAAAAGCGGTAAGCCCGGTCAATCCGTAGACCCACAAGAGGGCAACACAGGCAACCAAGGCAAAGGCAAATCGGCTTGAGGCGATGATCAAAAGCCCTCCCCCTGCCAAGGTGGAAAGGGGGGTATGGGAATTCCCCAGCACATAGGTTTGAAGCCGTCGATTCATTGCCTTGCCGCTCCTGTCTGTGAGAATGAGGGGCTTTCTATACGCCGGATATAGGTTTTAATGAGTCCCCGGGGAATCTGTTTGAGGGTCTGTTCCGGGTGGCTGGTTAAGGGCAGGATCTTATCATCCACCACCTTACCCGTACCTGAAGAAACCACTGCCATACAGGGAATGAAGATACCATTACTCATCAGGGAAAATACCAGGACCCGGTCTTCCGAATCCGCCAGGGTATACCAGTTTCCCCAGGGGAGGCGGCCCCAAAATACCTGCCCGGGGATACGCCTTTCCAAACGCCGGGAGTCTTGCAGGGTTTCTAAGACCTGGTTTACGGTTTGCAACAACAGGGTGGTCCGCAGAGACTGGGTAAAAAACCAGAGCCCCCCTCCCACGAGGAGGATCCCGGCAATCCATCCAATGTAGATACCCCGCTCTTTAAGGGTATCCTGGGTTCTGAACGAATAACCTGCTGCTTTTGCCCTATCCCAAGCGCCTACCGGTTCGCTATCCCCATGCCTCATACCGTGCTCCCCGTTTCATAAAACCTCCGGCTTTCCATATCTCGCATCAAGGGAACTAAGGCGTTGATCATGCCTACGGCGACAAAAGCGCCATAGGCCTCTAAGCCGTGATAGCGGAATATAAACGTCAACCCTCCTGCTCCTGCTGCCATAAGCAAGGCTCCCCAATTCGACTTTGGCCCGGTCGCGGGATCGGCAATCAATAAAAAAGCTGCTACCATGGTACCCCCTGAAAAGAATCCGAAGAATATATCCCCATTCCCCAGGGCGCCTCCAAAAGGCAGGGCCCCAAACAGTCTAATGAGCAAGCCATACACCCCCAAGTAGACCGCAGGAACCCAGGACCGGCTTATCTGGGAAGCGGTAATGATGATAGTTCCCAGAAGCAAGGCAAAAACACCCCGGTCTGCAATAATACCTATCCCTGATGAATTGAAAAACTCGATATACCCGTCAGGTAATTCAATGCCGATGATGGAAAAAAGACGGCTGTTCAGGAAGGACTGGACCATCCACTCCAAAGAACCGGCAGGAGAAGAAAAATAACCGGCCTCCGCCAGGTGGAGGATCTCCAAAGGAGAACCGCTCGGATCCAAAAGACCCTGCCCCATCCCCGCTGATACTATGGCCAAGGGGGACATTTCCAAGGCTTTATTAAAGGTGTCAGGCCAGGAACAGCGGATAAAAAGCCAGCCTCCTATGGCAGGATTCATCCAGTTGGATCCCAGGCCGCCAAAACTGTGCTTCACCACTGCCATAGCAAATACCCCGCCCATGACCGCGTATATGGGATGGAGGTTATTCGGCAAGAGGAGCGCCAGGACCAAGGCGGATGCCACAGAACTCCCATCCCGGACCATGCCCGCTTTTTCGGTTCTGAAATAGAACAGAAATTCGGTAAGTACCGCTGCAAGCACCGTGCTGAGGGCGATGAACAACGAAGCAAAGGAGTCGCTCAGGGAAGACTGGAAGATAGCCAAGCCTGCGCATAAACTGACCAGCCACATCCGTTCTGCACTAGGACAGGAAAGATGTATCTGGGCCCGTTGATACCATAAGACGTCTTTTTCCGGCATTCAGCGTTCCCCCAGGGCGGCGTTTACGATGGCGGTACTCAAGGAAAACCGTGAAGGACACACCAGATCGCAGCAGCCGCAGCCGTGACATTCCACGCCCCTTCCGTTATTTTGTTTCTGCTTTTTTTTAAAAAAAACAAGGCCCTTGAATAAGGCTTCTGGATCCAAACCAACAGGACACACGGTCCTGCATGCCCCACAGCCGATACAGTTCCGCACAACCTTACCGCCGGTCTGTTTGGCCAAGAGCGCGCTCAGGGCATAACTGGTTTTAATCACCGGTTCGTCCATATTTTTCTCAAAGACCCTCCGGCCTGACAGGGGAGACCCCAGGATGATCCGCTGCGGTTCGCCGGTAAACCCTCCACATTCAGCGAAGATATCCCCTATCCGGGTACCTATCCTTGCTTTCATAACTTGGGGTTTCTTTACTGCCGAACCTCCTACCGCCACATATCGATCCAGAATAGGCCGGTGCAAGACCAGGGCGTCTCGAACCGCAGCCAAGGTAGCAGGGCCTTGGATGAGAAGGGACCCTAAGGCGGGCTCTGCAGGGACTTCACTTTTCTCAGACTTTTCATAAGCCCGTAAGGCCAGTTCCAATTCCCGGGGGTTTCGCTGGGGATACCGGGAACTGACCAAAACCAAGGATGCCGGTATAGCATAGGACTGGGCCTCTGCCAACAGCATAGTCCCCAGATCCTTCTCTTTGGCAGAGACCGCATACACGATACGGCTGACCCTACAGGCCCGTCCTAGAATGATGCTTCCTTCCACCACTGCTGCGGCCCGTTCCTGGCATAGTACATAGTCCGCTACCAGCCAGGGGTCGTCAAACACACAACGGACCACCAGGGTGATGGGTTCAGGCGTTTTATCTAATGAAGCAAACAGATCCGCTAAGGGACGACCGGAACCTTCCATTTCCACAATACCATATTCCACTATGTGCTGTTGTAGTTCCCCAGGTTCTAATTGTTCCCAAGCAAACCGCTCCTCAGGTTTTCCCAGTTGCTCGAAACTCCCCTTCAGGCGCACCACAAGGCCCTCATTGGTAAGCCCCTCGGCCATTTCCCAGGAAACTATCCGGACCACCTGGCCGGGAACCGTGGCATGAATATGCGCGGATCCAGGACCTTGAGCACGACCTATGAGCATACCCTCTCGAACAGAAGAACCCCCTGAAACAAGGGGAAGGGCCTTGGCTCCTGGATGCTGTACCAGGGGTATGACCGAAAGGACCGGAAGAAACGCCACCACACTCTCCGATGCAGGAGGAGCGGTAGGGTCTGTGAAATGTATCCCCCCCTGAGGAAATGTATATACTTTCATGCGGCTATCCGTTTCTCATTATATACCACGCTATTTCTCTTTTTTCCAGCCTGCTTAAACCAGCTTAGAACCGTACTATACAAACCCGAAGCCATACATAGTAATAGCAATCCTATCATATTAAGCAACGTAGCCGTAAACATCTTCATACGGCTTGGCGACCCTCCTCCAGTATGCCGGAAACCTTCAAGAAATGCTATGAGGTCTTCCAAGGGGAAGGGGGGAATCACCTGGTTGTCATCAGGGGAAAGGGTCTGTTCATACCCTCCCATGCCTGCGATGAGCCCATCTTCCCCTAAGCGGTACTGTCGATAGGTCAATCCTGGTGGATCGCCCTTATGGGGATAATCCAGGTCCTGACTGCTTCCCAGAGGAATCAAGGAAAAAGAAGCCTGATACCATGCATGGTTTTCATAGGCCCCTGCATCAATGAGATACCGAGGGTCAACGATAAACTCCGGATCATCATAGGCATGCAGGCCCTCATACAACCAGGGTCCATAGAGGGCAACCAGGGAAACCAGGGCAAAGGGAAGGATGGTCCGGTTAATCGGTCCCCACTTGGCAGATTCCATGATCCGTACCGGCATAAACCGTACATGATTCTGAGCTTTCCCTTGGTTTGCTTCGAGCCAGAGGGCCACCCAGAGCATAAACCCAGAACATACCAAGACCGCGATTCCTACCTTTATTAGGCTTTTTCCTGAGGTTCTGGTCATGCTCCCGGCAGGTACAGCCATACCATACAAGATACCAAATATCCCTAAAAAGAGCAGCGCCCCTGTCAAGAGGACTGCCAATGCAGGGTATACCTTAGCACGGTTCTTAGCAGGGTCCCTGCCTTGGGTACAATCCTGGCCGTACCGGTAGGCGGCCCAGCGTTTCCTGAGGGGTTCAGCAGCTATTCCGGCCAGAACCACGAGAGCCGCACAAAGGGCAAAACCCGGAGGCCCGGCAAATACCAAAGATCCCAGGATCGGCAGAAGCGCCAAGATGATCAGGGGATCTCCAGAAAGAACCAGGGTTGCCCCGGCAGCCGCTGCAAAGAGGAGGAAATAAAACAACATAGGCTTCTCAGAACCGAGAAAGGTAAGAGAAAAAGGAATGGTTTTCAAAACTGCGGCCAGGGACGCTTCAAAAGCCCTGATTCCGGGCTTATTAAGCCAGGGATCGGAGAAGCGGGAGCCTCCTGAAAAGGGGATAAAGAAAAGCCGTTTTCCCTCATGCACAAAAAAAGCCCTCAGCTTTTCCGCGTAGCCGTCATCCCGAAGATCAAAAGGTTCAACCCGATCCCGGTACGCATCCAAGGGTATCCGCTGCAAGGTTCCAAAATCATCCAAAAACACCCATTGATTAGACTCGGATAGAAACCCTTGGGTAAAGGCTTCCGATGCAAGCAGGTCTCCAATAAGCTGATCTGGATAGGAGGCATCCACTGTAAGTACCGCATAACCCCGGTTACTTGCCAACGGCATAAGAGTAAGGACGAGAAAAACCATGAAAGCCCCAAGGCCAAGGGAGAGCAGGGACGCTAAGAGCAGGGACTTCCCAGAGGACATGCGCCGCGACCCTATAAACTAGCGTATGCCGCAGCAATGAAGATACCCAGAAATGCCCCTACCACTACTTCCAGCGGCGCATGTCCATGGACTTCTTTGACCGGATGATATTCCACATCCAGGCGATCCGCCACATTCCGCCCGAGCAGATTGAGCACCCTGGCTTGGATTCCTGAAGAGCGACGTACCCCCATGGCGTCTCGCATAACAAGGAGGGCAAACCAAAAAGATACGGCAAACAAATTCGACCCGATCCCTTCTTTAAAAGCGACCGATGTGGTTAAAGATGAAACTAAGGCCGCATGGCTTGAGGGCATCCCCCCGGTACGCCAGACCATAATCGCGAGTATTTCCCGGGTACTTTTTTTACGGGCATTAAGCAATACAATCATCGTTTTGATAAGCTGTGCAAAAAACCAGCTTGAAATAGAAGATAAAAAAATGAGATTTTCAAAAAAACTTTTTAGCGGCACCCCTCGTATAGACATTATTTAACTTTCCATTAGGGAGGGGCTTTTGTCAAGACTTTGATCGGGCGGCGTCAAGGGGTAATAGCGCGGTTCTCCTCCTGAAACATGATCCAATTCAACGGATAAACCTTCTGATATAAATACTCAAGCCTAAGCCTATGCCGGTCATCGCGGAAATGATGGCGGAACCCCCGTAGGACATAAACAACAAGGGAATACCGGTAATCGGCATGATCCCCATGGTCATCCCCACATTGATAAGGAAATGGAAGCTGTACATAGCGGATAAGCCCGCGGCGATATAGGTTCCAAAGGGATCCGCTGCAGTTTTCATGATCCGTACAAGCCGTAAGGAAATAAGGAGGAACAAGGCAAACACCAGAATCCCCCCCATAAGCCCCCACTCCGCGGAAAAAATGGAGAAGATAAAATCCGTGCTTTGCTGGGGCAAAAAACGGTAATGGCTATGGGTTCCTGCCAGATATCCCTTGCCCCAGAGTCCTCCAGAACCAATCGCGGTAATGGATTGAATGATGTTCCACCCTGCCCCGCGAGGATCCACATCAGGATTAAGAAATACGATGAGCCGCATGAGCTGATAATCCTTGAGCACCTTATGGGACATATAGGAGGCTCCCAGGGAGAAGATAAGGATTCCGACGCCGTATACTATCCAGAAAAAATACCCTTTTTTATAAAGGAGGAATCCCACCAAGGCGAGGATCCCAATGAGGAACAAGGCAAGGGTGGTAATCCCGATAAACCGGAGATTGGTAATGATCATAAGGGAGGGTAAGGCATTTTTGAAAATATAATCCTGCCACAGGGGTAAAACCATAAAGACCGCGGTTAAACCAATAAAGGCTATTAAAAAAATAATATACCTTATGGAAATCCCTGCGATAAAGGTCATCACCAGGAGTATGGGAATGAATACCAGGGATGTCCCAAAATCCGGCTGGATGAGCACTACTGCCATGGGGGTAAATACAATAAGACAAGCCAGTAAAAATCGGATAAACGAATTGGCGTTTCGTTTTGAAGCCTCCAAATACCGGGCAAGAAACAGGATGGTGGTAATCTTGGTAAATTCCGAGGGCTGTATGCCGAAGCTGCCGATGCCGATCCATGCCTTGGCCCCATTTACCGTATGACCAAAAATACAGGTATAGCCCAGCAGTCCCAGGGTTCCCAGATACAAATAGGGGGACAGGTTATACAAACGCCGGTAATCGATCACGGCAAGGGTTAAGGCAAGGGACAAGCCGCTGGCCCCCCAAATGATCTGCCGGATATACTCAGTGGAACTCTGGGTTCCAGAGGAACTGAGCCCTGATGAATAGATAAAGAGCACCCCGAATACCGTGAGCGTGATAGCTGCACATAACAGCAAAAAATCAATCTCCCATATATCCTGAACTTTCATTTTTTCCCTTACTACGCAGGCAGGGTACGAACTAAGCCGCGGCAGAAGTTCCTACTACCCAAGCCCTTCCCCTGCTTATTCCCGGCGGACCTGGATAGGCATGAGATACTGGAACCCCAAGGCAGCAACTGCCTCCTCATAACTTTGATCTGCGAAAATGCCCTGAAAAATAATGGCTGATGCATAGGTGGCCCACCATTCCCACTTATTCGCGGCTTCAACAATCACGGAAACCACCACCTGTTCTTCAGGATTGTCCGTTTGGTATGGCGCATACGCGGCAAACCAGGAGTGCCACCGATCTTGATACCCTATTTCACCGGTACCGGTCTTTCCCGCAATCTCTACGGCCTTGATATTCAGGGGGAACCGGGCAGTCCCCTCACTGATAACCTGCCGCATATCCCGGCGGACCGTCCTGAAAATATTCCGCTCAATATCGCTTTCATGGAGTACCTTGGGGCTTATGGTTTCTTCCACTGCCCCGGTAAGGGGATTCCGCACTTCCTTGAGGAGGTGGGGTTGGTAGATGATCCCCTCATTCACGGTCATAGCCACCATATTGGCCATTTGGATAGGGGTAACGAGGGTATACCCTTGACCAATGGACATATTCATGGTGTCCCCTCCTAGCCACCGTTCATGAAAACGGCGATCCTTCCATTGCGGGGTAGGAATGAAGCCCCCAATCTCCCCAGGCAGGTCAATACCGGTGATCTCTCCATATCCATATTCCCGGGCATAGGAGACAATGCGTTCCACTCCCAGGTAATCTCGCCCCACCACCCAGTAATAAATATCGCAGGATTGGGCCATGGCCTGCTGCAGATTAAGCCGCCCGTGTCCAGGCTTTCGGATATGGCAACGCCAGAGCCTGTCCCCATAGGTCAATTCCCCCAGGCAGTCCACGGTCTGTTCTGTTGAAAAGACCCGTTCCCTGAGGATCCCGGTGGTCATCACGATCTTAAAGGTCGATGCAGGAGGATAACTGGACTGTATGGCCCGGTTGATGAAAGGTTTATTCGGATCGTTGATCATGGCCTGGTATACGGTGCCGTTATCATTCTGGTTAAAAATATTCGGATCGTACCATGGATAGGAAACCATGGCCAGGATTTCACCGGTCGCAGGCCGCAGGACCACTGCTGCGCCGATTCGTTTACCCAAGGCTTGTTCTGCCAATAATTGAATCCGCTGATCTATGGAAAGCACCAGGTTTTTGCCGGTTACCGGCGCTTCCCGGCTGGTCCGTTCCGAGGCCACCCGCCTTCCCCGGACATCCACGGTACGGATCTCTTTTCCCTCTTTACCCCGGAGGAGGTCGTCATACTGCCGTTCTATACCGGCCTTGCCGATCTTATCCCCCGACTGATAGCCCTTGTTGTACAGCATGGTGAGTTCATCCCGGGTAATATCCCCCACATACCCCAGGATATGGGAGAGGCTTCCGATGTCCCCATAGGTCCGCATGGGCTTGGATTGCCAGGAGACTCCCGGCAGGGAATCCGCCTGTTCCGCTAAAGCGGCAATCGTACTAAAGGGTACATTCACCGCCACTTCCACCGGCTGATAGAGGTAATAGTACTGGACCGGTATTCTCTTGTCGATTTGATCCCGGGCTATCCCCAGGATATGGGCCATCTTACCGATCAGGTCCGGGATGGTTCCTTCCGGCACTTCCGCAGGGGTAATACTCACCGCAAATGAATCGGTATTAAACACCAGCGGCTGGGTAAAGTTCCGGTCAAAGATCTCCCCCCGCTGTGCGGGAATGACCGTAACCCGCCGGGCGATACTTTCAGCCCGGAGCCGGTACACCTCGCCGTTCACAATCTGCATAGTGAACAGTTTGATCGTATAGATGATAAAAATAGCGACAAAGAACAGGGTGATTATACTCACCCGGCCTTGAGGCCGGGGGTCTCCAGAAGGAAACTGTCGAGAAGTCATGGGGATTTCCTCCGATCAGCCAGCAGGTTTTTAAAGCGTTTGAGAAAGGCAAATAACAGGGGAGCGGAAATGCTATTACTCAGGAGCTCAACCCAGAGGGCAGGTTCTTTTAAGTCATACATAGGAACCCCCTGCGTAAAGAGCAGGTGCAGCCCTGCAAGCAGCAGGGCCTTAAGCAAGGTCGCTCCGGCACATAAAGCCATGGGAAGAAACAGGGGATCCAGGAAAAAGGTTCCCTTCATGAGTCCTGCAGCAGCCCCAATCATGGTTCGGATTAAGGCGTTAAGCCCCAGGGGAGCTGCAGACAGAAAATCCAGGATCAGGCCGGAAAAAAAACCGGTTACTTGTCCGGTCATGGTACCGTGGGTATAGGCCATGTAGACAATGATACCCAGCACGATATCCGGAACCGCCCGGTACACTGCCAACCGGGCCAGGAGCGTGGATTGCAGCATGGCTGCTACCAGGGCAAATACCGTGGCCCATACCACGTGCTTACCCATCCCCTTCCTCCAGGGCATCTGTTTTTTCGAGCGCTTCTTGTTCCAGAGGCTGTTCCCGGATCTCGGCATCAATGACAAAAACATATTCAAGCCGGGAGAAATCAATGGCCGGTTCCACTTCTACCTCCATGGAAATTTCGTATTCCTGATAGAGGACCTTGCTCACCCGGCCCAGGGTGATTCCTGGAGGATACACGCCCCCCCGGCCGCTGCTTAAACCCATACCGCTTGAGATGATCAGATCCCCTTGACTGATTTCATTCCGGGCCCGTTTCTGTATAAACCGCATGAGCAGGGGGAGTTCCGGACTTCCTTGACCTTCTACAATACCTTCGTACCGGAGTTCCGCAAACCGGGAAGCCACAAAAGAAGTGGTTGCATACAGGGGCATCACCAAACTTTCAAGCTGCCCTGCCTGCAGGACCTGCCCCACCAGGCCCTGTACCCCGTTCTGATAGGCAATAACCGGCATGTCCTTAGCAACCCCCGCGAGTTTTCCCTTGTTGATCACAAAAGCGGAAAACAGGTTATCCGGATCCCGGCCTGAGATCTCCGCAGGAATATGCTTGTACCCGAGGGATTCGGAAAATCCCAACTGTTCCCGCAAACGCCGGTTTTCCTGGCGGATCTCTGCAGCGCTCCGTTCAAGCTGCTCATACCGGCTCATGCGGCTGGTCAATTCCGCGTATTCCTCCCGCAAGGTAGCCAATTCCCCCACTGACAGAATCGTCCGGGAGACGAAAGAGGTAACTTCATAGATACCAATACGGATGCCGGAAAACAAGGACAAACCCAGATCTTTAAAGTTAAGAATAAAACCGGTATTTGAGAAATACAGTATCAAAAAAGAAATCAGGGTAAGGACCGCAAACACGTACACCTCGGCAAAAAAACGGCCCTTTTGCTTTTTACCCTCCTCCATTTCCCGGTCCTAGTTGTTTAAGGTATCGTAAATCTGACGGCTGTTATCGAAATTCCTTGCGTATTCAAAATATTTTCCCGCTCCCAGGGCCACACAATCCAGAGGAGCTTCCGCCACAATAACCGGCACCCCGGTCTCTTTGGAAACGAGCTTGGACAATCCCTTGAGGAGCGAGCCTCCGCCGGTCATAACGATCCCCCGCTCCACAATATCCGCAGCTAATTCCGGCGGGGTCTTCCCCAGGGTGGCCTTAATCTCATCAATGATCTGGGTGATGGGATCCTTGAGGGCCTCCCGGACTTCCACGGAATCGATCTCCAGCCTTCGGGGAAGCCCCGTGATGGCATCCGTACCCTTGATTTCCACCTTTTCAATGGTTTTATCCGGCGCAGCATTGCCAATTTCGATCTTAAGCCGCTCCGCGGTCTGTTCCCCAATGATGAGGTTGTGGACGCTGCGGACCTGCTTGATGATGGCCTCGTCAAATTCATCTCCCCCTAAGCGTATGGCATTGGTAACCACCATGCCCCCCAGGGAAATAACGGAAATCTCCGTGGTCCCTCCTCCTATATCACAGATCATGTGCCCCATAGGTTCAAAGATGGAAATATCCGCGCCAATCGCTGCGGCCAGGCTTTCTTCAATGACAATCACTTCCCGGGCTCCTGCTTTATAGGCGCATTCCTCTACCGCCCGGCGTTCCACCTCGGTAATACAGGAAGGAATGCCGATAACCATCCGAGGTTTGACAAAACGGTAACGGGGAAGCACCTTGGAGATGAAAAACCGGATCATCTTCTCGGTGGATTCCAGGTCCGCAATCACCCCGTCCCGCATGGGCCTGATAGCGATGATATTTCCCGGAGTCTTCCAGAGCATCCGTTTCGCATCGGTCCCCACCGCGACCACCCGCTTAGTACCCCGCTCCACGGCCACTACCGAAGGCTCGTTAAGCACAATGCCTTTTCCATGGATATAGACAAGGGTATTACAGGTCCCTAAATCAATGCCGATATCTGAAGAATTATTCCCAAACATATTCCCTCCATAGGCCAAAGCCCTTTATTGGACTTGTTCGAGAACCCGGTTGGTTGTCTCACAAGTCTTGCAAAATACTCCGCATTTTGCCGTTTTTACGCGGTTGCCGGCGAACCTTTGGTTCGGCGGCAACTTCAGTTCCCGCACAACCCGCTTACATATTGAGCCGTACTCTGGTCGGCTTATGACTTGGATCGATACTATAGGCTTTCCGCCATTCTGCCCGGGCCCGGATTGGGTCTCCTCCTCCGGCATACAGTTCGCCTAATTGATAATGGGCATCCGCATTTTCACCGCCTTCGGCCAGGATGGCCATATACTGGGCTTCCGCTCCCTTGACATCGCCATTTTTACCCAGCAGGGAACCCAAGAGCAGCCGGGCCACCGCCATGGTCCGGGAATCCTTGGATATATCCACACAACGCTGCAGATAGGCACGGGCAGTATCCCCATCTTCCAGGGCCAGATAGGATCGGGCAATGGAGAGGAGCAGCAGGTCTGAAGGGTAGGGCATATCCTTTATTGCCTCCCCTACTCCTGCTCCTGCCTCATCCCCTGGATCCAAAGCCAGGGTAAAAGAAGCCACGCTATTCCGGTAATCCTGTAATGCCGCATAGGAGAGCCCCAAGTACTCAGGAATATCCTGAGCAGGATAGGACGCCCGCCGGGCCTCCTCAAGAAATTTAACCGCTAAATCCGCAAAACCGAACCCTTTATAATAATAGGCCTTTCCCAACACATACTGCACACGGCCATCCCCTGCTCCTTCTTTGGCTAAGAGGGCTTTCCGCAGAGACCATATACACGTATCTATATAGGCCAGCGTATCAAAATTGTTGATCTGGGCGATGGCAAGCTGATACGATGAGAATCCATGAAGGGTTAAGAGAAAATAATCCAGGGGTTTCTCTTGAAGCATTTCACCGCTTACCTTAAAGGCTTCATCATAGGATCCGGCTTCCCATAACTGTACCAATTCGTTTTTTTCGTTTCCCGCCTTATTATTCCAAGGTATCAGAAATACCGCTAAGAGTCCAATGATTATTACCACAAAAACAGTCACGAAAACAGTGTATAAGGTCTGTTTTCGGTGCAGATACATGCCATAAGCAGACCGAAAATGTCTATTAATCATATTTTTATAAGGTATACTACATTTAAGGATAAGAAGTCAACGGAAAAGCGGGATCCCCGCGGACGGGAGCAGGTCAAAATTGGTCCGGGGAGATGTAGCACGGCTGGGGTATGCAAAATCCCCCTTACGCGGTTCCCCGGGGGATCATGAGGCCGGACCTCCGGGGGTTCCTTTTTCGGCTTGGAAACCCTGGGGGCTCATGCGCCCCTAGCCGCTTCTTGAGGAGTATGGGTATAATCCTCCCGCGGGGTGATTGAACACCTCGTATTGAAACCATGCCGTACTGGTATGGCCATACCGTCTGATTGTATCCTGGGGGTCCTATGAAAATCAGCAAAAAAACCTTCGGCCTTCTTTCATCGGGAAAGAAGGTATACCTGTATACCCTGAAGGCAGGGGATCTCTCCTTGTCCCTCTCGGATTTTGGGGCAAGCCTCACCTCCCTGGCGGTCCCTTCCCGTAACCAGGGGAAGGGGGATGTGCTTTTGGGGTATTCCTGCTTAGAAGGCTACACCCATAATACCCCCTATTTCGGGGTTACCATCGGCCGCTTTGGCAACCGGATCAGCCGCGGGCGATTTTCCCTCCAGGACGCGGAATATGTCTTGTACCAGAACGATGGAGCCCATACCCTGCATGGGGGCCGCCGGGGCTTTGATAAAGCGCTGTGGAAAGCCGACGCCTATGAAGATCGGGATGGGGTCTTTGTGCGTTTTGAACTGACCAGCCCTGACGGGGATGAAGGGTTTCCCGGGACCTGTAAGGCGGCGGTGAGTTACGGCCTTACCAAGACTAACGAAGTGATTGCCGATTACCAGGCCCGGGTAGACGCCCCCTGTCCGGTGAATTTAACCAACCACGCCTACTTCAACCTTGCCGGGGAAGGGAATGGGGATATTCTTTCCCATGAAGCGGTCATTTATGCGGATGCTTATGTGCACGTGGATGCATCCCTGATTCCCACAGGCGAATTAGTACCGGTGGCAGGCGGCCCTTGGGATTTTAGGACCCCAAAACCGATCAAACAGGATTTTGCCGCCCTCCCCGGAGGCTATGATCATTGCTTTGTACTGCAAGGGGAGGCAGGGAAACTGCGGCCCTGCGCAGAAGTCTATGAAAGGAGCTCCGGCAGATCTTTGCGGGTCTTCACCACCCAGCCGGGGGTGCAGTTTTATACAGGGAACCAGATCGGTACGGTTCCGGGGAAAGCCGGTTCAGTGTACGTCAAACACAGCGGTTTCTGCCTTGAAACCCAGCACTTTCCAGACGCGCCCAACAAGCCCCAGTTTCCCTCATCGATCTACGGCCCTGACCGGGATTACCATGAGAAAGCGCTTTTTGCCTTTGATTGGTGATAGCGCGGAACGGTAGCCGGGCTTTGCAAAACCGGGCCTGTTTCATGGGCGCGTCCGGACGCTTTATTTTGCCGTCCGGATAGTCCGTTCTGTCCACCGGATACTCCATTCTGGCTTCAGGATACTCTATTCTGTCCTCAGGATACTCTATTCTGTCCAGCGGATACTCCGTTCTGTCCAGCGGATACTCCGTTCTGTCCAGCGGATACTCCGTTCTGTCCAGCGGATACTCTATTCTGTCCAGCGGATACTTCATTCTGTCCAGCGGATACTTCATTCTGTCCAGCGGATACTTCATTCTGTCCAGCGGATACTCCGTTCTGTCCAGCGGATACTCCGTTCTATCCTCAGGATACTTCATGTACGCCCCTGCCTATAATGCCCGGAGGCAGCGCCGGGCCGCGCGGCTCCATGCAGGCGCCTCAGGGGATACCCGAAAAAAATACGCGAAAACGGCAAAATTACAATGAAAAAACGCCGGATGTCCCTTGTAGAAAAAAACATGGTATGCTATAGTAATAGGTAATTTAGGGTTCAATGTAACCGGTCTGGGGTGAACGCAAGCGGGTAAGGGTATGAACTTCCCGGTGGAACCGCCGGATGCTGTGGGTAAATAGAGGAAATAAAGGGAACTATTTGAAAGAGGAGATTATGGACATCCAACTTCAGGAACTTATTGATAAGATAAAAAAGGATGGAATCGAATCCGCTGCGGAAGAGGCGGCGCGGTTGAAATCTCAGGCTGAGGAACAGGCCAAGGGTATTGTCGAAGCTGCCCAGCGAGACGCGGCGGCTATCATCGCCAAGGGAAAAGGAGATGCGGAAC
The DNA here is from genome assembly GCA_031275325.1 of Treponema sp. Taxonomy (GTDB): domain Bacteria; phylum Spirochaetota; class Spirochaetia; order Treponematales; family Breznakiellaceae; genus JAIRLU01. Next base: position 14,178 of record JAISOX010000174.1, on the reverse strand, counting down.
GGCTGGAAAAGGCGGGTGTCGTCGCGCTTGAGCAAGCGTCCCGGAATCTCGTCTTGGCCTTTAAGGGTGAAATTCAGGCGCTTTTGGATACCATTATTGCCCAACGGTTGAAGGAATCCTATACCGAGGATACCCTCAAGGCGGTCCTCCCTGAATTGATACAGGCCTGGGCCGCCAAAGGAGGGGATAAGCTGGATCTTATCCTCAGCGAAGGGGCGCTCAAAAACCTGGAGGCCTATTTTAACGATCAGCTTGCCGCGGTATTGGCCCAGGGGCTTGAGCTCAAATCCAGCCGGAATCTGGCTGCCGGTTTTCGTATTGCCCATAAGGACGGTTCCGCGTATTATGATTTTTCCGCTGAATCCGTAGGGGCGCTGCTTTCCGCATATCTTAACCCCCGGCTGGGGGCAATTCTGAAACAAGCGGTAAAAGGAAGCTAGGCGGTGGCTTATTATTATTTAGTGTCCCAGCTTCCCTATCTCATCTACGGCCAGGCGGTCCCTTTATCTTCGGTGCAGTTCAAGGCGCTCTGTAAAACCGCGTTGCGTCCCCAGGATGCGGCCCTGTTGGATTGGTGTACCTTAGACCCGGATCCGGAAGCCCTGCCGCTGGAGGAAGGGAAGCCTGGTTCGTACCGGGACGCGTCTAGGGCTACCCCGTCCCCCTTCATCAATACGTGGCGGCATTGGGAGCGGGCTTTGCGGCTGAACCTTGCCCGGTACCGGGCCCAGGTTTTGGGGCAGGAAGGGGTTGCGCCAGTGGACCCGCCGGAAGATCCGGTGGAGGCAGGGGCCCTTGCTAAGGCTGCTTTAGGGATAGAATCGCCTTTGGAAGCGGAACTTTTCCTTGACCAGGCCCGGTGGAACGCCATTGAGGCCATGCAGGGGCTTGATTATTTTGGAGTTACTACTATCTACGCCTATCTTCTGCGGCTGCTCCTCATGGAACGGCGCGCTTCATTCAGCGCAGAGGAAGGGTTTGTGGCGTATAAGGGGCTTTATACCGCTATCATGGCGGCTGCCGGTGGACGTGCGTCAGCAGGCGGAGGAGTATCTGAAATCAGTATTGAATCGGGAGAACCGAAATGACCGGAACAAAAGGAACAGTAGTCGCGGTTAACGGCAATATGGTGAGCGTCCGTTTTGAAGGCGCGGTTTCCATGAACGAAGTCGGCTATGTTAAGGTGGGAGATAAACGGCTCAAGAGTGAGGTGATCCGCATCCGGGGGGATATATCCCAGCTCCAGGTGTTTGAGATCACCAAAGGGATCGCCGTAGGAGATACGGTGGAATATTCGGGGGATATGTTGGCCGTAGAAGTGGGGCCCGGCCTTTTAGGGCAGGTCTTTGACGGGCTCCAGAACCCCCTCCCTAAACTGGCTCAAGAGGCGGGTTATTTCTTGGAACGGGGGGTGTACCTGGATCCCCTTCCCTTGGATGTGCCTTGGGCCTTTACCCCCGCGGTAAAGGTAGGGGATCCGGTGGAACGGGCTGATACCCTGGGAACCGTGCCGGAAGGTTCTTTTACCCATCGTATCATGGTCCCTTTTAACCTGTACGGTTCCTATACTGTGGCGTCCATCAGGGAAGCGGGGTCCTATACCATCCGGGAGACTATTGCGGAATTAAAGGATGAGAAAGGCAACCGTTTTCCGGTGGCTATGTCCTTCCGGTGGCCGGTAAAACGTCCGGTGGATTGCTATGAAGAACGGCTCAAGCCGGAAGATCCTATGGTTACCAAGGTCAGGCTGATTGACACCTTCTTCCCGGTAGCCCGGGGGGGGACGTATTGTATTCCTGGACCTTTTGGCGCGGGTAAAACCGTACTCCAGCAGATCACCAGCCGTAATGCGGATGTGGATATTGTGGTCCTTGCGGCCTGCGGTGAACGGGCAGGGGAAGTAGTGGAGACCCTCAAGGAATTTCCAGAACTCACCGACCCGAAAACCGGCCGATCCCTTATGGAACGGACCGTAATCATCTGTAATACCTCTTCCATGCCTGTAGCGGCCCGGGAGGCTTCGGTGTATACAGCGGTAACCCTGGCGGAATACTACCGCCAGATGGGGCTGAACATCCTGCTTTTGGCGGACTCTACGAGCCGGTGGGCCCAAGCCATGCGTGAGATGTCTGGCCGTTTGGAGGAGATCCCTGGGGAAGAGGCTTTCCCTGCATACTTGGAATCTACCATTGCCAGTTTCTATGAACGAGCGGGCTTGGTGCGGCTCCGGGATGGTTCTATGGGCTCGGTTACCATAGGCGGAACCGTAAGCCCTGCAGGAGGTAACTTTGAAGAGCCGGTAACCCAGGCGACCCTCAAGGTGGTGGGGGCGTTTCATGGGCTTTCCCGGGAACGTTCAGATGCCCGTAAGTACCCTGCCATTCATCCTCTGGAGTCCTGGTCTAAATACAAGGGGATTATCCCGGGAGATAAGGTTGCCTATGCCCATAGGTTCATGTTCCGGGGCAGTGAAGTGGAGCAGATGATGAAGGTGGTGGGTGAGGAAGGAACCAGCCTTGATGACTATGTGGTTTACCTCAAGGGGGATTTCCTGGATGCGGTGTATTTCCAGCAGGACTCCTTCAATCCTGTGGATTGTGCTGCGATTCCTGAGAGACAGCAGTATATCTTCACCATTATCCTCAAGATCTTGGCCTCTAAGTTTACTTTTACGGATAAGAATGAGGCCCGGACCTGGTTCAACCGGCTTAGACAGCGGTTCCTGGATTACAATGGTACGGAGTGGAAAAGTGAGCAGTTCAAGGCATTGCAAAAGGAACTGGATGCCGTGGTGGCTGAACGGTCCCAAGGGGTGGATAAGGCTGCGGAGCAATTCCTGGCGTAGGGTACAGAGGGAGAATCAGCAATGAACAAGGTATATAGTAAGATTGAATCCATCACGGGGAGCGTTATCACCGTCAAGGCCGAAGATATCCGGTATGGAGATCTGGCGGAGGTGGATACGGTATTTGGAACCTCCTTGGCGGAGGTAAACCGCCTGGAAGGTAATTTGGTTTCTCTCCAGGTATTTGCCGGGGGCCGGGGTATTTCTACCGGGGATACGGTGCGGTTTCTGGGACATCCCATGCAGGTGTCTTTTTCGGAAAATCTCATGGGCCGGGTTTTTTCCGGTTCCGGGGATCCCCGGGATCGAGGGCCGGCGCTCCATGAGAACCTCATCCCCATTGGAGGGCCTTCGGTAAATCCCGCGCAGCGGATCATCCCCCGGAGGATGATCCGGACCGGTATTCCCATGATCGATCTGTTTAATACCCTGGTGGTTTCTCAGAAGTTGCCTATTTTTTCGGTTTCCGGGGAACCCTATAACGATCTCTTGGCCCGGATTGCGATGCAGGCCGAGGTGGATGTGATTGTTTTGGGGGGCATGGGGCTTAAATACGACGACTACCTGTTTTTTAAAGACGCCTTGGAAGAAGGGGGCGCCCTTTCCCGTACCGTGATGTTTGTGCATACCGCCTCAGACCCTACGGTAGAGTGCCTTATGATTCCCGATATGTCCCTGGCAGTGGCGGAACAGTTTGCCTTGCAAGGTAAGGATGTACTGGTACTGCTCACGGATATGACTAACTTTGCCGACGCCATGAAGGAAATCTCCATCATTCAAGAGCAGGTCCCCTCTAACCGGGGGTATCCCGGAGACCTCTATAGCCAGTTGGCAAGCCGTTATGAAAAGGCCGTGGATTTCGATACCGCAGGGTCCATTACCATCTTGGGAGTTACCACCATGCCGGGAGATGACGTAACCCACCCGGTACCGGACAACACGGGCTATATCACCGAGGGCCAGTACTACCTGAAAAACGGCCGCATCGAGCCCTTCGGCTCCCTGTCCCGGTTGAAACAGCAGATCAACGGCAAAACCCGGCCGGACCACCGGGCCCTGATGGATGGTATGATCAAGCTCTACTCAGCCTATAAGGATACTCTGGAAAAGAAAGCTATGGGCTTTATTATGACCCTATGGGATGATAAGCTGCTCAAGTACGGGGATCGTTTTGAAAAGGGGATGATGGATTTGTCGGTCAACATTCCTTTGGAACGGGCGCTGGATTTGGGCTGGGAGATCCTGGCGGATTGTTTCAGTCCTGAAGAAACGGGGCTTCGTTCTGAACTGATTGCGAAGTTCTGGCCCAAGAAGGAATAATCAGGCATGGCAAAGATCAAGCTGACCAAAAATGAGCTCAAGAAGCAGAAGGACGCCCTTAAAATGTATCAGCGATACCTTCCGACTTTGATGCTTAAGAAGCAGCAGCTTCAGGCCGAAATCAGGACCACTGAGTTACGCATTAAAGAATTGTTAGCTGCAAAAGAAGGGGTAGATGAATCTTTTAAGCCGTGGATAGGGGTGTTTTGTGAAACCGGGTTCTTTACCCCTGAACTTCTGCAGATACGGAGCATTACCACGAGTCAGGGAAATATTGCAGGCGTATCTATTCCCCTCTTTCATGGGGCGGAATTTTACACTGCCCCCTATGATTTGGCTCGCAGTCCCCTGTGGCTTGATAAGGCAGTGGTGAAGATGCAGCAGGTCTTGTTGTTGGATTTGGAGGCCCAGGTTTTGGAGGAGCAGCGGAAACGGCTGGATCACGAATTACGGGTAACCACCCAGCGGGTCAATCTGTTTGAAAAGATCATGATCCCAGAAACCAAGAGTAACATCAAGAAGATCCGGGTCTACTTGGGGGATCAACAGACCTCTGCAGTGGTCCGGGGAAAGATCGCTAAACGGGGAATGGAGAAGGCTGTACAATGATCGTACCGATGAAAAAAGTGTCCCTTGTGGTCATGGATAAGACCCGGGAAGTATCCCTGGAAAAGCTCCGGGAACTGGGAGTGGTCCACTTGGAGAAGCGGACTGTTGTTTCAGACACCCTTTCTGCGTTGCTGGATCGGAAGGCCGATGCGGAAAAGGCTTTGGGTTTGTTGCGGCCTTATCAAGGAGCGGCTCAGGTCGCGCCGATACAGGAACCGGGTGAAGCGGACCTAGTGAAGCAAATTTTGGCCCTGGGGGATGAACGTAAGGCCCTCCAGGAACGGTTGCTGGTTACCATTAAAGAACGAAGCCGTATTGAAAGCTGGGGCAATTTCAACCCTGGGTCGTTTAAAGACTTGGCTTCCCAAGGGGTCCTGCTTATCCCCTATAAACTCCCCCGTAAGGTATATGCCTCCTTGGGAAAAGAGGATCTATTTATCCGGCTTGCGGAAGATAAAGCGGTGGTGTATGGACTTAGTGTAGGCAAAGAGATTGCCGGGGAAATGCCCTTTGTCCTGCCGGAACATTCCCTTGAGGAGCTGGGAGGGATCATCCAAGGGATCCAGGGAAAGCTGCAGGATATAGAGACCCGTTTTTCAGAGTTTGCCCGCGGGCAAGCGGGTGTTGAAGCGGAAATTGAGGAGCTTAATCAGCGTATTGCCTTTGAGACTGCCCGGGCTGGTATGGATCGGGTAGAATCGGTTCCGGTGGACCTTACGGTTTCATGGCTTACCGGGTATGTGCCTGATGACGCGGTGGGGACCTTAAAACGGGCTGCAGCGGAAAACGGTTGGGCCTTGGCCTTGCGGGATCCCGATGAAACGGATAATCCCCCGACCTTGGTCAAGAGCAATGTTTTTACCCGGCTGATTCAGCCGCTGTTTAAGCTCTTGGGAACCACTCCAGGGTATCGGGAATATGATATTAGCCTATCGTATCTGCTCTTTTTTAGCTTCTTTTTTGCTATGATCTTCGGGGATGCAGGATACGGTTCTATCTTGTTCCTGGGGGCGCTTATTTTTGGGATAAAATCAGTAAAGCAAACCGGGAAAGTTCCCGATGGGGTACTGCTTTTAGGCTTGCTTTCTCTGACCACTATCCTGTGGGGAACCCTTACGGGTTCGTGGTTTGCCATGCAGCATATTCCTGAGTTTTTAGCGGCCTTCAAGGTTCCTTTTCTCGCTTCGGAGCAGAATATTAAGCACATTTGTTTCGTGGTTGGGGCGGGACAGATCGTGCTGGCCCATCTCAAGAACATCAAGAAGGCCCTGCCTTCCCTTACTGCTCTAGCCCAGCTTGGCTGGCTCTGTATGGTGGTGGGTCTTTATTTTCTAGTATTAAACCTGGTGTTGTCCAAAACCGAATTCCCCGTTCCCCCTTTTGCCCTGTATCTTATTGGAGGCGGATTGGGGACCTTCTTTATTTTTGTTGAGCAGAAAGGAGGAAATTTTTTCAAAAATATAGGGAAGGGTTTTGCAAACTTCCTGCCTACCTTCTTGAGTGCAGTATCGAGTTTCTCGGATATTATCAGTTATATCCGTCTTTTTGCGGTGGGCCTTGCAGGAGCTGCCATAGCAAGCAGTTTTAACGGCATGGCGGGGGGGCTTCCCGCAGGTCCGGTCCGGATCATTGCAGGGGGACTTATTCTCCTGTTTGGTCATGGGCTTAACCTTGCTATGAACGCGCTTTCGGTGGTGGTTCATGGGGTACGGCTTAATTTATTGGAATATGCCGGCCATCTTGGTATGGAGTGGTCCGGTTATACATATTCACCTTTTGCGCTCAAACATAAAGCGCGGCCGGACTAGGGTTTAAGGGGTGGTGAGCTGCTGGGCCATGAGGGTTGAAACAGCTCATATAGATGCTTAAACCGGTTTCGGAAATTTTTATATGGTCCAAAGGAGAAGCGATTCGGAAATTTTAAACGAAGGGAGGCTGGTTCAAAACCTCACGTTTTGAACCGGTCCAATGGTTAAAGAGTTTAAAAAATCCGGATGTTCCGATGGTTAATTTTTTGTTAAATAAATCCATTTATTTAACAAACCAAAATTAAGGAGTATATATGAATATTGGATTGATTGGAGTTGCTGCCTGTCTTGGTCTTGCCGCCTTGGGTTCTGCCCTAGGAGCAGGCGCTGCGGGTATGTCCGCCATCGGGGCATGGAAAAAATGTTTTATCCAGAATAAACCGGTGCCTTTCATCCTGGTAGCTTTTGCAGGTGCGCCTTTGACGCAAACCATTTACGGGTTCATTTTGATGAATACCTTGGCGGGGCTAAATAACCCGGGCGCGCAATTAGGTATTGGGGTATTTGCCGGATTGGCCATGGGCGCTTCGGCTCTATACCAAGGCAAATGCAGCGCCTGCGCTTCGGATGCCTATGGAGAAACCGGTCAGGGCTTTGGTAACTATATCTTGGTGGTTGGTCTTATTGAAACGGTGGCTCTGTTCGTAATGGTATTCTCCTTGGGTCTTGCAGGTAACTTGTAAAGGTGTATCGGGGTATACCCTCTATCGGGCTTTAGGGCGCTTAAAGGGATGGGTCATACTACACGGATAATCAAGATTGGCGGGTTTGGTGCAGTTAAACCGGTCATGATAGGCGGTACTTTTCCGGTGCTTATACAGACCATGTGGAAAGACCGCCTTTCTTTTTCAGATCTCACTGGATCTACAGGAGATGCGATCCTTTCCCGTATTAAGGCTTTGGGAGATATGGGGTGCGGTCTGCTCCGGTTTGCAGTACCGGATAAGGAATCGGCAGAGGCGCTGGGAAATCTGGCATCCATGACTTCCATGCCTTTGGTGGCGGATATCCATTTTGATCATACCCTGGCCCTGCGATGCCTTGATTTTCCTATTGCTAAAATTCGTATCAATCCTGGTAATATTGGCAATCGTGAGAAGGTCAAACAGGTGCTTACTAAAGCCGCTTCTCAGGGAGTGCCCATACGGATAGGGGTGAATGGGGGAAGCCTCCCCCGGGATCTGCGGTGTGCTGTGGCAGAAGGCCGGCTTGAGCGGGCAGGGGCTTTAGTGGAGGCAGCGGAACGGGAACTGGAGTTTTGTCGGGAATTTGATTTTCAGCAGGTCCTCGTGTCAATGAAAGCCTCTTCTGTAGCCGATACTATAAAAGCCAACCAGATTCTGGCGGACCGGACCGATGCGCCTCTCCATATCGGGGTTACTGAAGCAGGGCCCCTTATCCCCGGGGTGGTTCGGAATACCCTGGCCCTTCATGCCTTGTTAGGGGAAGGGATCGGGGATACGATTCGGGTGTCTTTGTCGGATACCATGGAGAAGGAGATCATTGCCGGGAAGGAGATCCTGGGGAACTTAGGGGAGGGTACTAGAAAAAAGGGGGCGTGGAAGGGAGTAACCCTGGTCTCTTGTCCCCGGTGCGGCAGAAACAGTTTCGATACCCACGATTTTACTGAGCGTTGGCAGCATCGCCTGTATGCCATAGACCAGAATCTTACCATCGCAGTTATGGGTTGTGCGGTCAATGGACCAGAAGAAGCGCGGCACGCGGATATAGGTATCACGGGCCTCGGAGACAAGGTATTTCTATTCCGGCAAGGGAAGGTGGTGAGGACCATTGCAGCTGATGCAGCGGATGCCGCCTTTGGGGAAGAACTGGAAAGGTTGTACCCTGGGGAAGGGAAGTGAAAAAATGAAAAAAGCGCGGATGTTAGGATGCTTGGTGTTTTTTCTCTGCGAGGTCTTGGGGTGGGGGCAAAGACAAGCGGAGCGTCCTTATTGGTTTAGCTTGGAACGGGGAAAATCCTTATTTAGAAAAGGGGACTATGGGAATGCCCTTTTGGCCTTTGAAGATGCCCGGCGGGATCGGAGGGACATATATACCCGGATGGAACAGGATCTCATTGATCTGCTCTCTATCCCGGAAGTCCGTTTATTAGGGGATTCTCTGGCTCAAATAGAGCCGTACATTGCTGAACGGTATCAGGTGAATGCAGGGGCCGCCCTGCGGGAAGTGTATTTTCGGGTGCCCCGGGCATCTTTAGAAGGATCTGCTACCAAGGCATTGGAAGCCTTGGGGCGTCTCAAGAATTACCCTGAGGCGGAATATTGGATAGGGGAAAGTTATCGGGTCGAGGGAGAATTGACGGTGGCTTTGCGGCAGTACCAAAAGGCCCATGAACAGCGGGCCTTTTTGGAAAACCCTGGGTTTGATATAGAAATTTTATATAAAATCGTTGATATTCTTAAAATCAGACAAAATTATACGGAGATGGAAAAGCGGCTTTTGGAGATCCTGGAACAGGATACCTTATGGTCCGGCGAAATAAATAAAAATACGAAAAGCGTCATGCTCAGGATACTGGAAAATGATGGAATCAGCCGTTTTTTAACCGTGTATCGGTATAATAACGCACTGGTAGAGCGGGCCCATCGGGTTTTGGGCTTATATTACTACATTTCGGGACGGCATAACCGGGCAGTGGAACATCTGATGTTTGCTTTTTTGATTCAGAATACCGTTATGATTGAGGAAGTAATCCGTAATCAATATGATTTTACCTTTACCAGTCTGGAAAACTTGCTGGTTGAGGTTATGAGACGTCCGGTTTTAGCGGACTATGTGGAAGATGCTGAATACTATAAGACCCTCTATTATTTGGGAGCGGCTTTGTATGGGGATGGCAAGTTGGTTCCTGCGAGACGTTTTTGGACCTTTTTAAGCGGCCGTTTTGATGCAGGCGAATGGGGCGGCAGGGCGAACACTCAGTTACGGAGTCCCTTTGTAGAGCAGATGGTAGAAATGCCCTGATATTTTTTGTATGTGAGCTTGTCTCAAAACTTGCTTAGGTTTGAAACAGCATTACATGGTGCCTATGGGTGAGATAACGACGAGGGGGACTTGATCTTAGAAAAAATGCCTGTCATGGAGGAGTAGTTAATGAAAACGATTGTTCATGTGGATAATAGCTTGTTCTTCAGAAAAATACTGAAAAGTTTTCTTGCGGAGCATGGCTTTCTGGGTGAAAGTTTTTCTCAAGGATCCGAAGCGCTTGAAGCTATTGCTCAAGGGGATGTTGCCGTGGTCATTACCGGTATGGTCCTTTCCGATATGAATGGTTGGAAATTTATTAAAAAGATTATCATTACTTCTAATGTTCCGGTTATTGTTCTTACCTCCAATACCTCAGAAGCCGAGCAGTACGGTTTGAAGGCTTTGGGAATCAAAGCTCATATCCTCAAGTCAGGAACATGGAAAGAAACACTCCTGTCCTATCTGTACCAATTGGTCAATTGACAAGCAGCGCGTCTTTATAGTATTTTTTATAAATACGTTTAAGCCTTTTTCAAAATCAACAATTTTGAAAAAGCCTCATTTTATTAAAGCAAAAACGTCATATAATGGCGAGGAGATGCTTCTATGGCTCAGAGTAAGAATTCTCGTACATCCAGCGCTACGCAAAAATTTTTTTGTTCTTCCTGCGGTGGGGAAGTTAAGATGAAGACCCTCTTTGAGAAGGGTAAGGTCAAGAATGTGGCCGAATGTGAGAAATGCAAGCGTTTGGAACGGCGGCCTTCGGATTTCAAATAAGGTATTTCCAGGGATTTTCCCATAACCCAGGTTGCTTTTTGTAGCCAAACAGGTATGAGGAAAAGAGAAAAAATTGATGGAAGGAGGATTTTCCTTTGACAGGCAAAAACAGTTCCGCGTTCAAGCGGCATCGGCAGAGCGAAGAACGGCGTATCAAGAATAAGGCGGTAAAAAGTTCCGTCAGGACGAGCACAAAGAAATTTGTGGTTCTCGCTCAAAAAAAAGAGCTTGGTGAAGCGAAGGCGGCGCTCAAAGAGATGATCAAGAAAATTGATACCGCTGCCCGAAAGGGGATCATCAAGAAAAATACTGCGGCCCGTAAAAAATCCAGGATGCAGCGGTTCTTTAATACTATTAACCAAGCTGCAGCAGCACAGTAAGCAGGGACTACACAATGGCCAAGTGTGCATATCAAGTGGTATGATTGGTGAGCGGGAAATGGAATAAGGGTATCATGGCAGAGAAAAAGTATACCAAAGCTGATCTGATCGATTCGGTGCATCATAAGACCGGGGTTGATCGTAAAGAGGTACAGACGGTTGTTGAGTGTTTCCTGGATGCGATACAGTCTGCCCTCATAGAAGAGGCGACCCTGGAATTACGGGGATTTGGGACTTTTGAATTCAAAATAAGAAAGGGCAGGGAAAAGGCAAGAAATCCCAGAACCGGAGCAATCTTGTCGGTTCAGGCTCACGGGGCAGTTACCTTCAGACCGGGGAGAAAATTAAAGCAGGATCTATGGAACTTAGGTGTGGTAGCTGCTTCTAAGGATACAGAAGTTTATGAAGAATATCCTGACTAGGGTTACATGATTGGGACTCAAGCGTGGAAATGGATACTACCCAAGGGGCTTGTTCCTTTGGGCGCGGTCCTGCTGGGGGCAGTGTTATTTGCCGGTGGGTTTCCTAACCTTATATGGCAAGAGGGTTTGCCCTTATTAGCATGGATTGCCTATGCGCCGGTCTTTTGGTTGAGCTATCGAGGCGGGTGGGGTAGTTCCTGTTTCTGGGGCGCGTTTTACGGGTATAGTGCATACGGCCTTTTTAATTACTGGTTAAGTGTTTTTCATCCTCTCGCAGGGGTAATCGTAGGGATCATTTACCTGGTGTTTTTTATGGTCCTTTTTCCCCTTCTGAAATTAGCGGCGGTCCTTTTTCCCCGGCGGGGGTATCTGCTGCAAGTGCTGCTATGGATGAGTTTTGAATACCTTCGTACGCAGGGTTTTTTAGGGTATCCCTATGGTATCACAGGATATTCCCAGTGGCGTTTGATTCCGCTTATCCAGATTGCTGATATATTCGGGGTTTGGGGAGTTTCCCTGTTAGTGGTGTTTCCCTCGGCGTGGATAGCCGCGGCTATAGCCCGCATAGAAAACGCGGAAGGGATGCCCTGGGGGGATCGGATTAAGCGTTTCTGGAGGCAGGAAAGGGTATGGGGGATCCTGTGGCTTGGGGCCTTAATCGGTACGCTGGTTTATGGGTATACTGCCCGGGTAGATTATGCTGACGCTCCCTTGGTGCGAATAGCCTTGATTCAGCATAATACGGATCCCTGGCGGGGAGGTATTAAGGAATACCGGAAAAATTATGAGGTCTTAAAACGGCTCTCGGATGAAGCCCTTGAGGCAGATCCCAAACCGGATATGGTCGTATGGTCTGAGACGGCTTTTGTTCCTCGCATTTACTGGCATATCACCTATCGAGATGATCAGCCGTCCTATAGTTTAGTGAAGGAACTTATGGATTACTTATCCGCTCAGGACGTACCCTTTGTAATTGGAAACGATGATGCCCGCAAGGAACCGGCCAAGAACCCCCAAGCGGATCACCGGGTTGATTATAACGGGGTCATGGTTTTCGAGGGGGGGGCCATTACCGGGGTGTATCGTAAGGTGCGTCTCGTACCTTTTACGGAGCATTTCCCTTATAAAAAACAGCTTCCCCTGATCTATGAGGCGCTCCTGAACGCAGATACCCATTTCTGGGAGCAGGGGGATGAGGCCACGGTGTTTACCGTTAATGGGTTGCGCTTTTCCAGCCCCATCTGTTTTGAGGATACCTTTGGCTACCTGTCCCGGGATTTTGTACGGAATGGAGCGGAACTTATCGTCAACCTTTCCAATGATGCGTGGTCGAACAGTCTTCCGGCTCAGATGCAGCATCTTTCCATGGCCCTGTTTCGGGCAGTGGAAAACCGGAGATCCATGGTCCGATCCACTGCATCGGGCCAAACCTGCGCCATAGATCCCAACGGCGCGATTATAGCCATGGCGGAACCTTTCGCTGAAACCCAGTTGACGGTCCAGGTTCCGGTGGTTACGCTGAATTCGTGGTATACCCAATACGGGGATTTTTTACCCCGTGGATGTGTTGCTGCCGCAGTTATCCTGTTGATACTTGGTATAGGAGGGAGTATACTAAACCATATCAAAAAAAGAGACCCTTGTGGATTGACAACAGAATGAACATCATAGGAAAATAAACGAAATAAGGCGCTGCAGGTATGTTCGACAAGAAAGGAAGATATGAACTCCCATAAAAAAATACTTATTGTGGATGATGAGATTATCAATCTTGAGTTCTTTGAAGTGATGCTTACCAAACTTGGGTTCATTGTAGAAAAAGCGACAGACGGGGTGGAGGCGCTGGAAAAAGCAGGGCGGTTTAATCCGGATCTTATCATACTGGATAATATCATGCCTCGGATGTCCGGCTGGGAGTGTACTAAAACCTTAAAAGCGGATCCCCAATTCCGGGAAATTCCTATTATTATGCTTTCTGCTTTGGATGATGTGAAAGATAAGGTCGAAGGTTTTGAACTAGGGGTGGATGATTATATCACCAAACCCTTCAATTTTTCTGAGGTGTTTGCCCGGATCCGGGCGCTGCTTCGTAACCGGGAAGCCTTTACCCATATCAGGATGCAGGAGTCCTATTTGAGCCTGGCAGAAACATTAAGTCTGGACATAAAAGCGAAGGTTACGGATTTTATACGCATTATTGACGTCTTAGATGATGCTATTGCCCAGATAGCCCCCTGGGAAAGGGCGCTCCTATCCCAGAAGCGGGAGGAGCATCCCGAAACCTCTGGGCAGGGCTTCTCCTGGTTGCTGCAGCTCCTGCGGGACAAGAGCCAGGAGATGAGAAAGCAGATTGCCGAATTAGATGGCCGTATCGAGAAAACCCTCCTTGGGTGGGAGGAGATAAGAAAAAGTAACGCTGGGTTTATGGTACAGGAAAATCAGAGCCGAAGCCCCATGTATTAGCGGATCCCCAGGATCAGGGGTCAGGCTGCCGGCAACGCGGGGCGGGGAGTTGACAATGCGGGTCAGGCTGCCGGCAACGCGAGGCGGGGAGTCGACAACGCGAGGCAGGGAGTTGACAACGCGGGTCAGGTTGACGTCAACGCGAGTCCGGGAGTCGACAACTCGGGTCAGGGTATATAAAACGCGTGGCAGCGAGTTGACAACGCTGGTCAGGTTGGCGACAACGCTAGGCGGGGAGTCGACAACGGGGGTCAGGTTATCGACAACACAAGGCAGGGAGTTGACAGCGCGGGTCAGGTTGCCGGCAACGCGAGGCGGGGAGTCGACAACGGGGGTCAGGTTATCGACAACGCGGCTCAGGTTGTCGACAACGCGGGTTGGGTTGTCGACAACGCGGGTTGGGTTGTCGACAACGCGGCTCAGGTTGTCGACAACGCGGGTCAGGTTGTCGACAACGCGGGTCAGGTTGTCGACAACGCGGGTCAGGTTGTCGACAACGCGGGTCAGGTTGTCGACAACGCGGGTCAGGTTGTCGACAACGCGGCTCAGGTTGTCGACAACGCGGG
>JAISOX010000065.1 GCA_031275325.1 Treponema sp. | reverse complement strand
CTTCATGGACATCCTGTATAAAATACCGGTTTTCCTGATTACGGAACGGCTGGTATTGAACCTTACCCCGCTGCCGTTTTCGTTCTTTGAGAAACACATGCCCTGCTGGAATTGCCAGGCACTGTTAGCAAATGAGGATTTTAAGAAAAGCGATTAGAATAAATCCCAAGAAGGTTATATCGGATTTTTCATACCCTACGGTAAGCCGACGGTTCTCTTTGATCTTTCCGAATATCCGTTCTATAAAAAACCGTTTCTGGTACTTCTGTTCGTCATACCCTATCGCCTTCCTTCCGGTTCTTCCGTCCCGGTATCACCGGGACATTGTGGTTTCCCTTCAAGAGCCGACAGAACTCATCGCGGTCATAGCCCCGATCTGCCATCACCTCACATCCAACCCTCTCCCGTACTAAGTCCAGCGTCTCCTCAATGTCATTCACCTTCCCACTCCTGAGAAATCCTTCCACCACCTGTCCACCAGTCGTTATCGTCCGATGGAATTTCCTACTCATCCCTGCCCTCGATACCCCCTTTGCTCTGTCGCCCATTTTTTCCCCTCCCCCATGCCGATGTACTTTCATCGTGGTGCTGTCGATAATCCCTTCCGGAAACCTTAGCCCCTCCGCTTCTTGTAACTCCAACAGGATGTTCGCCCATAATCCTCCTTCACGGCCCCGGGAAAACCGGTCATAGACCATATGCCTGTAACCCTACTCCTCATGTAAATCCCGCCACGGGCAACCGTCCTCAGCATATAGAGCATACTCCGAAACGCTTTATAAGGGGAAACTTCAGGCGGACGGCCTTTCCCCCGATATCTCGCCTTTATAAATGGGTAACACCACTTCTATGAACTGCTCTTCGCTTAGGGAGCATAGTGTCAAGTCCTGAAATAGGTTGACAGATTATTATGCAACCCTCCGGTACATTTTTTCAGGCGTTTCATAGTTAAGGGACAGATGAGGCCGCCTGGTGTTGTACAGGAATACCGCTTCATCAACCGCCACCAGCGCCTGCTGCTTGCTCCGAAACGAACAGCCAAGTCCGTGGTATGTTCATTAAGCCCCCGTTCCCATGAGTGATAGGGATGGGCGAAAGAGAGGTCCACCCCAAGAACTTGCGACAGGCTTTTATGGGCTGCGAATTCCTTGCCGTTGTCCAGCGGCAGGGTGTTCCTCCTCGGCGCGGGAATTGGCTTGAAGGCGCGGCCGGCAGCCTTGTTCAAAGTCGTCGCCGTCTTGTCCGGCATGATTTGAGCCCGGAGCAATTTGGTCTTCCGGTCAACCCATGTGGCTCTGTAGGCGTTTTTACCGGTGCTTTCTATGGTGTCTCTGCGGAAGGAAGTCAAGACGTTGCGGAGTGCGAATGACCTCCTCAAAAAAACGACGGTGATCTTCGTGCAGGGAGAGCGAGACCCCCATTGATGGTGTATCGGATTAGGTACGAGAACCAGGAACCGAACCCCATCCGGGGATGGCCTGAGGTTGGGGTACGATGCAACGATTCCCGATGGGTAACGCACGGAGTATCCGAGAGGCGGAGTACAGGCGATGCCCAGATGGTGCGGCTTATTCGGGAAATGATGGTGCCCCATCATGTTCGGTATGGCAGTTCCCGGGTGAGGGAAACACAGCGGAGGGACTAGTGCAAGCGGGTGAGTCTTAACAAAGTAGCTCGATTGATGCGGAAAAACGGGGTGAATGCCTGTGGGGGAGGAAGTTCATCTCCAGGACCAACTCGAATCACGCGCTTGAAGTCGGTGAAACCAGTTTGAACCGTCAGTTTTATGCGGAACGGATAGATTTGGCCTCATATATTAGGGAACCTGACGTTTCTAAACAATAACTGATGAAAAACCGCAAAATACAGGATATTTTGCAAGACTGATGAGACAACCAACCGGCTTGTCTCATCAGTCCATGAAAGAATGCCTATGAGAGAAAGCCCTACGTCTGCTTGCGAAAACCCTTTTCGAGGGGTTTATGCTGCCGTCTATGGCGGATATCCCTTGTTTTTATGCCCCAGGTACGGGTATATTTAGAGGAGCGTGATAGGTATGCAAAAAAAATACCGGTTTATATTCGTGATAAGCCTCTTATTTCCCGCGGTTTTAGGGGCCGGGGATAAACGGAATGTTCCGCTTGAGCTGTTTTTGATTATTGATGGTTCTTCCGCCCTTAACAATGTACAACTTGCAGTAGTCCGGTGGTTAAATGAGCAAGTGGTGGATAGAATACTGCAGGAAGGGGATCGGCTCACCATCTGGCTCGCAGATGAAAAGGGAGGGGTGATCTTTTCAGATGCCCTCAAAGGAGCGGGGGATAAGGCGCGGATTAAACGGGTGTTCCAATCCCTGCAATTTCAGGAGGGAACAGCGAATTTTGCGGTTCCCATCCGGGAAGCTACTGCCCGGGTCCAGCAGTCCCGTTCCATGGTGTATACCCTCTTGATAAGCGGTTCCGCCACCGGCCGTTCCCCTTCCCTTGGAGGGGATGCGGTGGGGCTCCTGCGTTTCACCAGAGTGGAAGAATTTTCCGGGTGGAGGGCCATGGTCATAGGCTTGGGGCTGACGGGCCGGGTCCAGCAGGCTGCAGCAGCCTATATGCGGGGAGATCGCTGAACGAAGAAGGCAAGCGGTTTTCAAAGCTCAGTATCCCTTGCTAGAGCGGCAAGGTTTCACGGAATGTTCCATGATATTAAAGGCAATGAAGGTAACGCATGAACCGGCAATTTTTTAGGATCTTGACTAGTATCATTTTCATTACCCTGAGTCTGGGTATAGGCGGCCTGATTCTGTTTCCCCGCCATTTTTCAAGCCCTAGCAAGCGTAAAGAGCAGCGACAAACCCAGGTAATCATCCCTCAAGAAGTAAGCCTCGGTTCATCCGGTTCAGGTATTGTAGAGGAACGCCTCCCCTATGAAGCCTATATCCAGACCAAGGTGGCCTTGGATGTGGGAGAAATTCTGGTAAGCCTCCTGACCGATGATTTTGATGGAGCGCCCGGAGAAGAACAAATCATCGCCTACCGGAATTTTAGAGAAAAAACCGGAGCGGAAAGTTCTATTTATATCACCTATGTGGATTGTGATGAGGAAACCCAGGAGTATAAACGGGTCTGGAGCGCTCCAACTGCTATAACCCAACCGGGAACCCTCTCCCTGTATACCAAGGATTTAATCGGAGACCGTAGTGTCTGTGTGATCCTGGCAGGTATGAACAGCTTGGGAGAACAAATCCTCACGGTTTTTAGAAAGAACCCCCCGGAAGCAGTGCCTTTTAATAAGATAGCGGAACTGCGGATCAGCGGAACCATTTCCATCCGGGAAGTCCCGCGCAGCCAAGCATACCAAAACGGTATTGCCCAAGGACAGAGTTTTTCCATTGTGGCCTACGGCCATGACAGTACATCCTTCAACATGGCGGATCAGACGGAAATTACCTATACCTATAATCCAAGAACCGGGTACTATGAACAAAGCGCCGTGGCCATCACCCCAGGAAGCCAGATAGAACAGCGCCGCCTCCGGGAAGTGGCCAGCGGCGGCTCAAAGTCCTTTGAAGCCTTTATTGATGGCCTGTGGTACTATGTGAGTCCCCAGGGAACCTTGGATAGCCGTCAGTATATTTATTTTGATCCCCAGAACCGGGAACTGATTTTCTTTGGCGAAGAAGCCCAACAGGTGTTTACCTGGCAAAATTCCAGTGCGACCCGGTATGGACTGTATATTGCAAGTCAGAACATATCGGTTACTACCCTCCGGCGTTTCCTGGATATAGAACTGGAATCCCTGGAAAGCATACGGGTTAGAGTTTCTGAAGATGTCCGTCTCAAGATTGGGGTCAATACTTCCTGGGATGGTTCTTACCGGAAAGCCGGTATTTTAGAAAAGTCCGATCCAGAAACCCTCCTCGCTGTACCTTCCGTGGTTGATGCGGTGTATACCGGTTCCCTGGGGAAGCTCCAATTTTTTCCCAATGGGGTCTATGAATTAAGTTCCAGGGGAAGCAGCCGCAGGGGTCTCTATGCGTTTTTTCTTATCGGGGATCAGAAATTGCTGGAACTGCGCCCGGAATATTCCCTCAAGGGCGCCCATACTGCGGTTTCAGGACAGGCTTCCCGGGAGACCTACCTGGTAGAATATGCCCCAAACCCGGAAACAGGGAACAGCCAGGGAAACCTCACCCTTTTTCCGGTCCGGCTTGGCACTAAGGGTATACAGAAACTCCATGAAACAGCGCTTTTTCTCGTAGCCTACGAACCGCTGAAGGAAAATCCTCCGATGATTGTGCAAGAGGCGCCCGTTACCGAAGATGAACCGGTGCCGGCGCTGAGATTCAGCTCCACGCCCCAGTATTTCAGCCCAGACAACGACGGGGTTGATGATGAGCTTTTCATATCCCTTACCGCAACCGCAGCAGTACCCATCGTATCCTGGAGTTTTCAAATCCGGGAACCTCAACCCCCCTTTCAGGTATTTTACCAGATCGAAGGGGAAGGCAGTCCGCCTGAGCGCATTACCTGGAATGGCAGGAGCAACAAAGGTGAATTGGTCCAGGCAGCTACGGATTATCCCTTTACTTTTAAGGCCACAGATAGCCAAGGGAGGGAGGGTTCCATGAACGGCGCCATCGGGGTAGATGTGCTGATCATTCGAGAGGATGATGGACTGCGTATACAGGTGCCCTCGATTATATTCCGGGCAGGCTATGCGGATTTTCTGGAACTCTCCCCGGACATTATGGCCAATAACGTCCGGGTTTTACGGCGTATCGCGGAGATCCTCAATAAATTCCGGGATTACAGGGTCCGGGTAGAAGGCCATGCTAATCGCACCCAGGTGGACGCGGACGAGGAAGAACGGCAAGAACTCCAGCCCTTGAGCGAATCCCGGGCACGGGCAGTGGTGAACCAGTTGGTTGAATTCGGGGTAAGCCGCAACCGCTTAACCGCCATAGGTATGGGCAGTACCAAGCCGGTGGTTCAGTTGGAAGACCGGGATAATTGGTGGAAGAACCGGCGGGTGGAGTTTATCTTGATTAAGTAGCCTGGGTTGGATGGGTTTCCTCTCAAGACCTGGCTGTGGCATAGCTTGATGGGATCAGCGGTTTGGTCCAGGGGATATTCTTGCGGGACTTAGCCGTAACAGGTCCTTATTCGGCAAAGATACCCAGGAGCAAGTTCCTGGGTATCTTCATATATCATCGTCATTTTAAGATTATCCCCGCTATGTATACAACAGGATATACGATAAAATCAACAAAACTCAAACTCATATTGAGCATGGTTCCAATGACAAAACGTTTGACGATAGAGATCAAGAGACCGTAGCAGACGGTAAAGAGAAGTACGTTGTAGATCACCACGCTGAGGAAACGGCAGACCAGGGGGTATAAATTGGTTATCATTTCATCTCGATTTTTAATCAAGCCAAATTTCGAAGCAATCTGGTGGCCGATTTTGAAAACGGACGGGAGTTTTTCCTCGTAAACCGCGACAATAGTATCTTGTATTGCGCGCCTAAGAGACTTTAACAGTACCAAGCGGCTAAAAAATACCGGAAGCGCAATGGCAATGATCCTGTGATGTGGAACCAGTACGGTGCGAAAAAATCTTGCGGCATTGAACAATGCCCGACCCAGCATAATATAATTGATAAGTGCTGCGGCGAGAATACCCCAATCTTTCAGTTCCCGCATAAAAACCACTACAAATACCAGACAAAGCAGCATTGAGACGTTCAGGGCTGCGGAAATAATAAAGTTCTTATATGCCTTGGCGTTGAGTCCCGCAAGGAATTTCTTCAGGGCAAACGCGGAAGCGGCGGAAAAGGCGGCATCGGTAATGGTTCTAATGATAAGAACTAGTACCCCCACATCATCGGTCAAGCCGAGGCCAGGAATCACGTCGGGAATGGCGTCAACCGGGCTGATAAGATACACAAGCCCCGCAAGAGGCAGGATCTTTGCCGTCCAGGGCCTTTTCGGGTCGCGGACATAATCCCAGAGCATGAGTACCTGGTCCCAGATTTTTGCAACCGGGCCGCGCTTCATGCCGTTGAGCTTGCCCGAGACTTTTTGCTGGTTCCGGTCAAACGAAGCCTTGTCCTTGATTTGCGCCTTATACTTGTTAAGGTATTTATCAGTGTTCATTCGTCCCTCCAGTCTTCATTTTTTATACATCGGTAGTGGATTTAAAGAATCTATTAATATTTGTTACCTACCGATGCGTGATTTGCGTAATTTTATTCCCGCTCCATAGTTTGTCTCTTATTGGCGCTGTCTCAGGACTGGTCTTCCCGAACCCGCTGAACCAGGCGGACCATTTTAGTCCGGTCTTTGAACCCTTGGGTCTCTGCACCGCTGGACACGTCAATCCCGTAGGGCCTATAGGCAAGGGCTTCTCCCAGGTTATCCAGGGTAATGCCTCCGGCCAGAAAATAGGGCGAAGCGGGCCTCCCTGTCCCTAAAAGGTCCCACTGAAAAGACCGGCCCGTCCCTCCAGGACCGCTATCCAGCAGCAGGTAATCCACCAGCGGGTCTTTGCGTTGCCACGGAACCAGGTCCTCATGCCTTTCAACCCGGATGGCCCGGATCACCGGCGCCGCGCAGCAGGCTTTGAGCGCGCTCAGGTAGGCGGAATCTTCCCTGCCATGAAGCTGGGCAAGGGCGATTACCCCGTCTGCAAAAAGGGCCTTTATTTCGGCAATCGGGGCGTTGACAAAGACCCCCACAGGGATGATAGGCTCCTCAAGCCTATCCCGGAACCGGACTGCTTGGGAGGGGGATACCTGCCTGCGGCTTGGGGCAAACACAAAGCCTGCAAAGTCAGGCATAGCCTCGTTAGCGAAGGAAACGTCATCTTCCCGGCATAAGCCGCAGATTTTAATCTTCACCATACCTGCTCCTGGGGCGGGGCCTCGACCCCCGAATGGAAGGGTAAACCGCTCCCCAATTCCCCCCGTACTTCATAGGGAACGGAGGGCCTGGAGATAGGCCTGCTTGGAGGCAGCGCGCATGAGGGACTCACCGATGAGGAAGGCGTCAAGGCGGTACGCGGCCAAGGTACGAATGTCCTCGGGAGATTGGATGCCGCTCTCGGAAACCGCTAGTACCCCCGGAGGTATACAATGCCTCAGCCGCTTCGTGGTATCCAGGTCAACCGAGAAGGTGTGCAAGTCCCGGTTGTTGATGCCAATGACCCGCGCTCCTGCATCGGCTGCAGCCTGCACCTCATCCGCTGTATGGGCTTCCACAAGGCAGGAAAGCCCCAGGGTATCAGCAATCTGGATATATGCTGCCAAGGCGGACCGGTCCAGCAGCGCCACGATCAGCAGCGCGGCCTGAGCCCCCAGCAGTTTGGCTTCGTACACCTGGTAGGGATCAAGGATGAAGTCTTTGCGCAATACCGGCACCGAAACCGCCTGGGCAATCCCGGTAAGGTAGCGGTCGCTGCCAAAGAAATAGTCCGGTTCGGTGAGTACCGAAATCGCCGCAGCCCCGGCAGCTTCGTAGTCCTTCCCAATCTGGAGATAAGGAAAGTCCGGGGCAATGAGGCCCTTGGAAGGGGAACCCCGTTTGACTTCACAGATGAAAGAAAAGCCCTCCTGGGCAAGGGCCTTTTCAAAGCTGAAGGATGCTTCCGGGGGATCCGCTGCCGCACAGCGCATAGCCGCTTCCATGAGGAACGGGAGGGGACGCTGCGCTTTGGCCGCAGCAACCCGCTTCCGGGTACTGGCGGCAAGGGTATCCAGGATCACGAAGACCCCTCAGAAGTCTTACCCGGTGCATAGGAGATGAGGGCTTCAAGCTGGGCCAAGGCTTTCCCGCTGTCAATGATCTCCGCAGCAATCCCCAGGCCCTCCTGTATGGACCGGGTAGACCGGGCCACGTACAGGGCCGCAGCCGCGTTGAGGATCACCGCATCCCGTTTGGGTCCCAGGCCGCCTGAAAGAATATCCCTGGTAATCCGGGCGTTTTCTTGGGGACTTCCTCCCAGGAGATCCTCTTTCTTGCAGCGCCGCAGCCCCAGGTCTTCCGGCTCAATCACGTAGGATTTCAAGCAGCCCTCCCGAACTTCGCAGACCTGGGTCGCGGCGCTCATGGACAATTCGTCCAGACCGTCCAGGCCGTATACCACCAGGGCGTTTTTCACCCCCAGATTAACCAGCACCTGGGCCATAGGTTCGATGAGTTCCGCATCGTAGACCCCCAGCAATTCCATATTGGCCCCTGCTGGATTAACCAGGGGGCCTAGTATGTTAAAGATGGTCCGAATCCCCAGCTCCTTCCGCACTGGCGCCACGTATTTCATGGAAATATGGTAGTTTTGGGCAAAAAGAAAACAAAACCCTAAGGTTTGCAACAGATGCAGGCTCTGTTCCGGGGGAACGCTGATGTTCACCCCCAAAGCCTCCAGCACATCCGCAGCCCCGGACTTGCTGGAAGCCGCCCGGTTACCGTGTTTTGCCACCGGGACCCCTGCTGCGGAGACCACCAGCGCGGCAGTGGTAGAAATGTTGAAAGAATTGGACTTGTCCCCGCCGGTCCCCACGATCTCCAGAACGTCCTGGTCGTGGAGGATGCGGATACAGTGCTTCCTCATTCCAGCAGCGGCCGCGGTGATTTCTTCGATGGTTTCACCTTTCACCGCCATAGCGGTCAAGAACGCGGCCATCTGAATATCGCTGGCAGCGCCGCTCATGATTTCGTCCATGACCGCTTCCACCAGGGCATAGCTTAAATTTTCCCGGTTTGCAGCCTGAATAATAGCTTCTTTAATCATACCTTACTCCTTAAATAGACGTATTCGACAACCCGGTTGGTTGTCTCAGACATTAGTTCGACTCAAGTCATGCAATTACCAGTGGTTGTCCGGATACTGCAGTTTCCGGACAAGGGTATGCTGAAAAAACTCGGTTGGGGAAAGCACGCGTATCCAAGAGGACCCCTTACCGCCTCCACTGCTGGTTTTGGAAACCTCACAGGGGAACTGCTTGCTTTTCATGCTTCGTTTTCAATTCCAGGTACCTTCCTGCTGCATCTGACCTTTTACCAAGGGCGCAGGGCTAAAAAGTTCTGCACCATCTGCGGCCCCAGAGGGGTCAATACCGACTCGGGATGAAACTGCACGCCGTATACCGGATACTCCCGGTGCTGGACTGCCATCACCTCCCCTTGGTCTGTCCAGGCGGTAACCGCCAGGGTCTCTGGAATGGTCTTAGGATCCGCTGCCAGGGAATGATACCGGCCTGCCTGGATACGGGGGGGAAGCCCGGCAAACAGGGGGCAGCGCTCATCCAGGCTGATCTCCGATGCCTTGCCGTGCATCAGGGTTTCCGCGTACCCTATCACCCCGCCGTACACCTCGCAGATTGCCTGGTGCCCCAGGCATACCCCCAAAATCGGGATCTGCCCGCTGAATTGGGCAATCACCGCCTCGCAGACCCCTGCGTCTCCTGGTTTTCCCGGTCCCGGAGACAGCACCAGGTGGCTTGGCCGGAGCACCACGATATCCGCCAGGGATAGCTGATCGTTACGAACCACCTGGACATCTGGATTGAGCGCGCCTATAAGCTGATAGAGGTTATAGGAAAAGCTGTCGTAATTGTCGATAAGCAGGATCATGCCCATACCTCCCCGGTTCTCTGCACTGTACCTGGGGCTCCCGCTTCTTCCAGGGCCAGCATTACCGCCTTGAGCTTGTTGCTGCATTCCTCAAACTCCCGCTCAGGTACGCTGTCCGCTACAATACCCGCGCCGGAACGGATGAAAACCTTGCCGTTTTTCTTGAAGACCAGCCGGATGGCAATACAGGTATCCATAGCCCCTGAAAAGCCCAGGTAGCCTATGGCCCCGCCGTAGATACCCCGCTTGTTGTTTTCCAGTTCATTGATGATCTGGCAGGCCCGGATTTTAGGCGCGCCTGAAAGGGTTCCTGCAGGGAGTACCGCGTCTATGGCATCCAGAGCGGTCCTGCCTTCCCTTAAAACCCCCTGTACCGTGGAACCTATGTGCATCACATGGGAAAACTTCTCCACAGACCGGTATTTTTCCACCTGTACCGAGCCAAAGGCAGCGATCTTCCCTAGATCGTTACGGCCCAGGTCCACCAGCATGGTATGTTCCGCCAATTCCTTAGGATCCCCCAAGAGGTCCTGCTCCAAGGCAGCGTCTTCCGCGGGGGTCTTTCCCCGGGGACGGGTGCCTGCGAGCGGAAAGGTAAAGACCTGGTTCCCTACCAGTTTCACCATAGTTTCCGGGGAAGAACCGGCAATCTCCAGGTCATCGCTGGAGAAATAAAACATATAGGGGGAAGGATTGAGGCGCCGCAAAATCTGGTAGGTAGTAAAGAGGCTCCCTTCCGCTTCAGCTTCAAGCCGGTTGGACAAGACCACCTGGAAGATATCCCCTTCACGGATATACCTTTGGGCCCGCTGCACCAAGGTACAGTACTGTTCTTTATCAAAGAGCCGTCTAAAAGGAGAACCGATACGAAGCGGCAGAGGCTCCACCGAGGTTCCGGTTTGAATAAGCCCGGCTAAGTGATCGAGTTCCCCCAAGGCCCGGTTGTAGTTCTCCTCAAGGGCATTGGTCTTGATGTGGTTTATGAGGATAAGCCTTCCCTGGGTATGATCATAGGCAATAAGCTTATCAAAGAGCATGAGGTCCAGGTCTTTAAAGCCTTCCTCATCTGCTGCGTCCAGGTTTAAGACCGGTTCCCGGTACTTGATGTAGTCATAGGAGAAGTAACCCACAAGCCCTCCTGAAAACGGGGGCAATTCCGGCAAGCAGGGGCTTCGGTTCTCTTCCAGGATATGCTTGATGTAGGATCCCGGATCTTGGGTCTCGAATTGAAGGCACGTACCGTTTTTAATGCGTACCATGCCGTTGGTACAGGTGATTTCCAGCTTTGGATCATACCCCAGGAAGGTATAACGTCCCCAGTGTTCCGTATCTTCCAGGCTTTCCAGGATGAAACACTGACGGCTTAAGGTTTTGAGGATCCTGAAGGTATCCAGAGCAGAACGGATATGTGCCGGGAGGATTTTGAAGACCGGGATCAGGGGGTAATCCTGGGCCAGGGTCTGGAGGTGTTCCCACTTTTCGTCGGTAACCATGGCGTGCTCCTTTACTAGTCCGCAAGTCGCGGACCTTATGTACCTTTATATAGAAATGTTCTCTATTTGTCGAGTGAGCCGCTGTCTAACGCATCCCGGGCAAAAAAAGCGCTTTTTTCCATAAAAAACCAAAAAAACCTTGACTTAACGTGAACTTCAATGAGTACCTTGGTATAAACAACCTTCAAGGATGCTGGAAAACCATGATGATTGCGGAAGTGAGCAAACGCTTTGGGCGGGCCCCCCATACCCTGCGCTATGACGGCGTCATTTTTCCAGTGGAAAGTAACTTACGGTAGGAGCATCATATTATGGAAACAAGAAATCTTAAAAACGGAAACCTGTCCCTCCTGGGATTTGGTCTTATGCGTTTGCCCGTTAAAGGGGAGTACGGTGAGGTGGACTTTGCCCAGGGCATTACTATGGTGGATTATGCCCTTTCAAAAGGGGTGAATTATTTTGATACCGCATGGATGTACCACAACGGTAATTCGGAATATTTTGCCGGGGAAGCCCTGTCCCGGCAAAATAGAAGCGGTTTTTATCTTGCCGACAAGATGCCCCTTATGTCCCTTACCGCAGAAGAGGAGGTGGAGCGTATCTTTAAGGAGCAGCTCAAAAAATGCCGGACCCCCTATTTTGACTTTTATCTCCTGCACAACATCAATCAGGCTCATATAAAAACCGTAGAATCCTTCAAGGTCTATGAAAAGCTTAAAGAAAAACAAAAGCAAGGGCTTATTAAGTATCTGGGCTTTTCTTTCCATGACCGGCCGGAACTGCTGCAAGCAGTGGTAGATCGCTATGACTGGGATTTTGTCCAAATCCAGCTTAACTATGTGGATTGGGAACTCCAGCAGGCGGAAACACTGTACCGGATCCTGGAGCGGAAATCTATTCCGGTCCACATCATGGAACCGGTTCGGGGCGGTTCTCTGGCAAATCTACCGGAAGAGGCAGCCTTGATTTTTAAGGCCGCAGATCCAAAGGCAAGCCCTGCGTCCTGGTCGCTCCGGTACGCCGCATCCCTCCCCGGGGTGCAGGTGGTGTTGAGCGGCATGAGCACCCTGGAACAGGTACAGGATAACGTCAAAACCATGAGCCCCTTCAAACCCCTCACCCAAGATGAACGGGTGGTGATTGAAAAGGCCCTGACCGCCTACCGTAAAGCTGCAACGATTCCCTGTACGAGCTGCCGGTACTGCATGGACTGCCCCCAGGGTGTGGAAATCCCCAAAAATCTTGGGATCTACAACAACTACCAACGGGCGGTTTCCCAATCTAACCCTATGGCGAATTTCTTGTTTGAAATGGAATACCGCCTTTTTAAGGAGTCTGAACAGGCGTCAAATTGTGTCAGTTGCGGGGACTGCAAGACCCGCTGCCCTCAGGGCATCGACATTCCCCGCTGGATACGCGGGATAACCGAACTTCACCAACAATGTTTGAAGGCGAATTAACCGCGCCTGCCCCTATGAAAAGCGCTGCCCCGCCTCGGCTGTCTGTGATGGTCTTGCCGGCGATGCGCCGCGGATTGCCGGCGATTCATCGTGGATTGCCAGCGATGCGTCGTGGATTGCCGGCGATGCGCCGTGGATTGCCGGCGATACGTCGTGGATTGCCGGCGGTGCGCCGTGGATTGCCGGCGATGCGTCGTGGATTGCCAGCGATGCGTCGTGGATTGCCGGCGATACGTCGTGGATTGCCGGCGGTGCGCCGTGGATTGCCGGCGATGCGTCGTGGATTGCCGGCGATGCGTCGTGGATTGCCAGCGATGCGTCGTGGATTGCCAGCGATGCGTCGTGGATTGCCAGCGATGCGTCGTGGATTGCCAGCGATGCCCTGTATATCGCAGAGGGCTCTTGGAAAAAGCGGCCTGATGCCGGCTTTTTCCCTTACATCTAAGGTTGCAGGTTTAAAACCCCACGTTTTGAACCTGCCTCACCAAAGTAAACCTGGTTTCCCCGAACTGCAGGTTCTGGGAAACCTTTTATAAGGAGCAAACCATGAGGTACATGAAAAAGACATGGTTACTGGTTTTTAGCATCCCCTGTATAGGCTTTGGGCTATTGCCTTTTCAAGGCTGCGTCGTACAAAAAGCAGAGGCCCAGACAAGCGGTCCCGGGGTATCATCCATGCCGCTGCTACCCCCGGGGCAAACCAATAATAAGCCCAAGGTCTACATGACCACGGACATCAGCCCGTCGGGGTTGACCGCGGTTTACCAGGCCCTGGAACAGCAGCCCAGCGGTAAGGTAGCGGTCAAACTCAGTACCGGCGAGCCCGGTAATACCCACTACCTGTCGCCGGATCTTATCAAGGGGCTTGTCCAGCAGGTAAAAGGCACTATTGTTGAGTGTAACACCGCTTATGGCGGGAGGCGGGCCAGTACCGCGCTGCACTATCAGGTCGCCAAAGATCACGGCTTTACCGCGATTGCGCCGGTGGTCATCCTGGACGAAAAGGGGGACCTTCCCCTTCCGGTTACCGGGGGCAAACACCTTAAACAGGACTATGTGGGCGCCCGCTTTTCCGAATATGACTTCCACATCGTCCTTTCCCATTTCAAAGGCCACCAAATGGGAGGTTTTGGAGGGGCTTTAAAAAATATGTCCATTGGCTACGGTTCCGCCCGGGGAAAAGCGTGGATACACAGCGCGGGTAAAAGTTTCACCAACCCCTGGGGAGGCGCTCAAAACGCATTTCTGGAATCCATGGCGGAAGCTGCGAAAGCGGTTTCCGATGCAGCGGATGGAAAAATCCTCTATATCAACGTGATGAACCATCTGTCCGTTGACTGCGACTGCAACGGCAGGCCCGCGGCCCCGACTACTGCGGACATCGGCATTCTTGCGTCCCTTGACCCGGTGGCCTTGGATCAAGCCTGTGTTGACCTGGTGTATGCCGCCCCCGATGGGAAAGACCTCATTGAACGTATCGAGTCCCGAAACGGCCTTTTGACCATAGATCACGCCGCGGCAATCGGACTTGGCAGCAAGGCGTATGAACTGGTTACATTACATGGCTGAAATACTGGCGCGGGAAGGTATTTATTTCTGGTATTACTTTGACATCCAATTCCGGCACATTGCCGGATACTGGATGTTAGGCATGGTACTGGGTTCGGTGATTTCCGTTTTCGGCAAGGAAAAGATACACCGCGTGTTTACCGCACTGCACGGGAAGAAGCTGGGGGCTTTGGGACTGATCCCCGCGTCCCTTATCGGCATTGCCTCTCCCCTGTGTATGTACGGAACCATTCCGGTTGCCGCGTCTTTTGCGGAAAAAGGAATGGAGGAAGATTGGATCGCCGCTTTTATGATGAGTTCCATCCTCCTCAATCCGCAGCTTCTTTTTTACAGCGCCGCGCTCGGCCCTGCTGCGTTGCTTATCCGTTTTGCCAGTTGTTTTCTCTGCGGTATTGCCGCGGGATTCGGGGTACGGATTCTTTTTAAAAAGCGGAAATACTTTAGTTTTGCCGGGTTCACACGCCCGGAAAATCATGACACGGATCCGAACCTGGTTTTGCGTTTCATTAAAAACCTGGGACGAAACGTTAAAGCCACGGGGCTCTACTTTTTTATCGGTATTGTTCTTTCCGTGCTTTTTCAGCGGTATGTCCCGGAAGAGGCGATGGCTGTTCTTTTTGGACGGGGCAACCGGGGGTTTGGTCTCCTGATGGCCGCCACAATCGGGGTTCCGCTCTATATGTGCGGCGGCGGGACCATACCGCTGCTACAGCAATGGCTCACATCCGGCATGACTATGGGTGCTGCTGCGGCTTTTATGATAACCGGGCCTGCCACAAAAATCACCAATCTGGGCGCGGTGAAAATTGTATTGGGCGCAAAGCACTTTCTGTTTTATCTGGCCTTTACCATACTCTCCGCCTTAGCCGCAGGTTTGGTAATAGATTACTTCCCCGGTATTGGATGAAACCAGCGAAAATCAAAGCCGTATCGCCTCATGAATAATCCAGCCAAATCTCTTTAACTCGTTGACATTGGTATATTTCATATAGACACACAGAAATAGCTATGATATGCTTCTCAATATGGCCGCAAAAGAAAAAATAAACGCCCTGCTCGCAGAATTGAACAAGGGTATATATGAAAAAGAAGAGGTAATGGCGCTGGCGCTGCTCTCTTCAATTGCCAGGGAAAGTATTTTCCTCTTGGGACCGCCCGGAGTTGCCAAAAGTTTGATTGCCCGGAGGTTGAAATTTGCTTATAAAGGTAAAGACGAAGGTAAAGGACCTAAAGTCTTTGAATACCTTATGAGCCGGTTCAGTACGCCCGATGAAATCTTTGGTCCCGTTTCAATTTCCAAACTTAAAGAAGAAGACAAATATGAACGGATTGCAGAGGGCTACCTGCCTTCTGCCGATGTGGTGTTTCTTGATGAAATATGGAAAGCAGGACCTTCTATTCAAAACGCCTTTCTGACTGTCATAAACGAAAAGAAATTCCGCAATGGAGATACGGAAATTGAAGTACCGATGAAGGCGCTTATCTCCGCTTCCAATGAGCTACCCGCAAAAGATGAGGGGCTTGAAGCGCTCTGGGACAGATTTTTGATTCGGTTGTATGTCGACGGCATTAAGGACACAGATAACTTTAACAAGATGATTTCTGAAGACTTGAATCTTTACGAGGATACGGTTTCGGAAGATATAAAAATAAGCGATAGGGAATACAAAGAATGGAGCAAGCAGATTGATGGTATCAAAATACCGGATAATGTATTTAAGGTGATTGGCGTTATCCGTAAAAAAATATCAGCGGATAATGAAAAAGAAAAAGTGGATGATGAAAACGATGATGCAAAACATCCAATTTATATTTCAGACAGACGATGGCGCAAAATTATACGGCTTTTGCGGACATCCGCGTTTCTGAATGACCGGCAGGAAGTGGATTTAATGGACTGCTTCCTGATAAAAGACTGCATCTGGGATGAAGACAGCCAGCGGGATGCGGTATTTCAGTATGTCAGCGACGCGATTGAAGAGTATGGGTATACGGTGTCGTTGGATTTTGCAGGTATGAATCAGGAACTCACGGAATTCATAACTGAGATTAACGAAGAAACCAAATTTGTGAAGGATACTAGAAAAGAGGTGTTGGAAAGTGTTCATGATGGTTATTATGAAATAATTGGAATGCCTGCCAATCAAAATCTGATAAATCAGAGTGATTTTAATAGTTTGACCAATAGTGATGTATCAAAATACTTACATTATTGGGAGAGAAACAGGAATCAAGTACGACAATATTCTTCATACAGTCTGAGAAAGGGCAATACAGAATTCAGTATTTTTATTAACAATACTGAACATCAGCTTAAAATGGTTGTTCAAGGAGACAAACGGCAGACAACCAGAAAACCGCATCCATCGGTAGAGAAAGATTGGGATGATCGGGTAAACCAATACTTGCTGCAGACCGAAGAGTGGATAGAGCAAATAGAGTCTTACAGGAACAAGGATATGGAACATCTTCGTACCAATGTTTTTGTAAAACCGGAATTGGCGAATATGGTCGAATCCCATATTACCAAAACCACAAAAGAAATCGAAAAGTTCAAAGTGAGTATACGGGAAATTCAGAATGGTTACAAACGGCTCAAAAACGAAGAAGTTGCTATAAATGACTGAACCGAATTTTTCCCGTTTTATTAACTTCGGTTCCATCGCCAGTAAAAGTGAGCGCGAGCGGCTTGCTAAAATTCTCTACGATCGGTTGCAGAGCGGAAAAGACGACGATGCTTTTGCAAATACCGATACCGGAAACTTTGCCGATGCGCTGGAAAACATACTTTGTTCTTCCGAAACTATGCGGGATTTATGCGCCAAAGACGCAGGCCTTGCCGAAGAGGTTACACAGGAAACGCTTGATTTTATCAACAAGACAAAGCGGCAGTTTGCCAAAACTGAAAACCCCTTTGACAAAGAGCAAAGCCTTTTAACCAAATTTCAGCAAATAGAGAAGATCGATTTTGTAAATGCCTGGGAAGAGACCGCCGCCTTCCTGCAGGAAACATACGAAACCCAGACGCTTGATACGGATTTTTACGCGCAGCAATTTCAGGAAAGTTTAGCAGTGGATCCGCAAAAAAACAAAGATTTAATACATTTTGAAAGTGTAAAAGAACATTTTATGGACAAATGGAGCGGCTTGCTTACCCGGAAGCAAATAGACCGGGAGCTTGCATTTATTGATGAACAGCGCAAAAAGTTTTGCGAAGAACTGTACCGGCGGATAGAGGAACTTAAAAAATTACAGGAACTGCTTGCGCCTTTTACAGGCGAACTGGGACGGCTTTGGGATATGAGTAGGGGGCGGTGGCAAAATATCAATTTTGATGTCCTGAAAAAATATGCGGATCTTTTGCAAAGGGACGCCTCATTGCAGGAACTTGCGGAAATGCTGGGGCGGATGCACAGCGCAGAAAAAGAATTTGAAGAGGAGCTTTTTCGTGATATAATTATCAAACCGGAATGGAAGGTTACGCATGCAGGCAAGGCGGATTTGGTTGGTATCCATGAGAGTGACGACATCAGCAATATGCTGCCCGCTGAGGCTGTACTCCTTAGAGATAGGACTACTGAACTCTTGTTTTATAAAAAATTTGCCGAGAAAAAATTGCAAACTTTTCAGTATCAGGCTAAAATCATTTCCTATAGAGAAGAAGAAGTACAAAATAAGCGGCAAAAGGAAAAAGAAGAAAAAAAAGGGCCTTTCATCATTTGTATTGATACCAGCGGTTCCATGCATGGAACTCCGGAAACTGTCGCAAAGACGTTGTGTTTCGCACTGCTCAAAACGGCTGTCAAGGATAACCGGAAATGTTATTTGATTTCTTTTTCTACCGGGATAGAAACTCTTAATTTGACAGATATAAAAAATAATCTTGATAAATTGATTGCATTTCTTTCCATGAGTTTCCACGGCGGTACCGATGCATCACCTGCCATGAAAGAAGCTTTGCGAATGCTGGAAACAAAAGATTATAAAAAAGCCGATGTGATTGTAGTGTCAGACTTCGTTATGCCTACCTTTGATGATCAAACGCAGAGACAAATCAAAGCAGCGCAAGATAACAAAACTAAATTTCACAGTTTGGTTATCGGTAACAGCGGCAACAAAAGTGCAATGCAGGAATTCGATAATAACTGGGTTTATGATGTATCTGACCCTCAAATCGTTTTAAAGCTGATACAAAACATTCATGTTTTGTAAAACAATTTGAATCCTTTTCATATAGATATGATCATTATACACAAAACGCCCCTTTACCGCGCAGCCGCCCAGTGTCTCCTACTGTATCCGAGGGGTGTTCTCGGTGAGGGGCTTTCCATCAGCACGTTTGACCCTAATCCTAAGGACAACACGAAGGTAACCACGCCGAACAGGGATGTAACGTCATGGCTTCGCAAACTTGGGGTATCAAGATGAAACCGGCGGCCATTAACCTGGGCTGGGTAGGAGGCTTCACCGAGGCTGGGTGAGAGGTTTCACCAAGGCTAGGTGGGAGGTTTCACTAAGGCTAGGTGGGGGGCTTCACCTGGGCTGGGTGGGAGGTTTCACCGAGGCTGGGGGGGGGCTTCTCCTGGGTCATGCGCCGGTTTGTCCAAAAGTGGGGGTGCCCCAGAACGGAGCGCCCCCTGTAGCTTAGAGCCGCGGGTTAGTAGTAATAAATCTGGTATGAACCGTAATTACTGGTATTCCCGTCCTTGGGAAGAACTCTTATGTAATAGGTTCCGCTTGATGGAAATTGGTAGTACGATGTGCTGCCGTTGCCCGCATCAAAGGGCCCTAGTTTCGTGAACCCTGAACCGGAGCTTTGGTAGATTTCAAAAACAATATCGGCCGTATAGGAGTAGGAATTATAAGCGCGGTCTCTTGCTGATAAATGATAACCGCTGCTATAGGGTACGGAAACATAATACCACATTTCAGGGAAACTGGAACTTATACTATCGCCTGTTCTCCATGAGCCCCTACTTGAAAGGGTGAATGCATTAGAGGGAGGTAAGCTGGGTTCGGTATACCCGCCGCCGCTGCTGCCGTTGTCGCCCTTGTCGTCGCTATAATCATCGTCGATATATCCGCCGCCCTTGTCGTCGCTATAATCATCGTCGATATATCCGCCGCTGCTTGCGCTATTGAGCTGATTATAAAGAGAATTGATAAAATCGGTTATCGTACTCCGCACTGTCGCAATTTGCGTTATATTTAAGGATTTGCTGGAATCCAATACCAGATAAATAATTGCGGAACGCTTCTCGGTCTGTGTATTGGTCGCGCCGCCTACGTCATATTCACTGTTTACCTGCCACGCTGCTGCATCGGGAGCCATAAGCCATTGTTTCGCTTTTGATTCATCGGTAGACGGTGTATAGCCTGTAACCCCGGTAAATGTAAAATTGGTGGTGATCCACAAAGTATGATGGAGGGGTAAAGACAACAGGGACACAAAGAAATATAATGGAATAATGCTAATAACCATAGACATCAGGTGCCCCCCTTGCTATGGTCCTACCATAACCCGGAACGGGAAAAAAGGCAATGGGAAACAAAATTATCTGTGCACAGAGTGCGGACGGCAGTTCATCAGCGACCATGAGAAGACCTATCG
>JAISOX010000142.1 GCA_031275325.1 Treponema sp. | reverse complement strand
TGTTCCCCGCTGACCCCGGGGATGTCCTCTTGATCATAAAACAGAAGATAGGGAGCGATGCATAGGGCCGCGGCAATTCTTTCTATATACAGAACTGAGGGAAAGCGGCGGCCTGTTTCGATTTGTCCAATGTAACAAGGGTCTGTATCGCAGAGTTCCGCTAATTTTTCCTGGGTGATGCCGGCTTGTTTCCGGTATTTTTTCATATTTTTAATAAAAGTATGCTGAAGCTCCATAATGCTATTCTAATAGCTCTAATTTACGGAATAACAGGAGCTTGACGCTCTTATTGTTGTCCCATAATATGAGCTAATAGCTCTTATTATGGGATGGAATAAGGTATGGTCTTTAACTCGTGGCAGTTTCTGGTGTTCTTTCCGGGAGTAACCGCCTTGTACTTCATGCTGACCCTGAAGCTGCACAAGCCCCTGGGGTCTCAGGTCTTTTTACTGGCCGCCTCGCTCTTCTTCTATGGATACTGGAACCCCTGGTACCTGGGGCTTATCCTCTTTTCCGTGGTCATCACCTGGGCTGGGGCGCTCCTTATAGAAAGGATAGAAAAGGGAGAAAAAATAGAAAAAGGAACAGCCAAGACAGGGGCCGGAAAAAAGCTCGTCCTTGGGCTGGCGCTGACGCTGAACCTGGGGGTGCTTTTCTGGTTCAAGTATTTTGACTTCTTTGCGGAAACCTGGTATACCCTGGCAGGGCTTTTAGGAGGGGTCAGGGAAACAGCATGGAAGAAACCCCTGGAAGTACTGCTGCCGGTGGGGATTTCCTTTTATACCTTTCAGGCGCTGGGGTATGCGATTGACGTGTACCGGGGTGCGGTACCGGCTGAGAGGAACCTGCTGCACTACGCGCTGTTTGTTACGTTTTTCCCGCAGCTCGTGGCAGGCCCTATTGAGCGGACCGGGCATCTCTTGCCCCAGTTCAAGGGTCCTCAGGGCTTTGATTATGACCGGGTAACTTCAGGGCTCCGGCAGGCGGCGTGGGGGATGTTCAAGAAGGTAGCCGTAGCGGACCGGCTTGCGGTGTATGTGAACGCGGTCTTTGACGCTCCTGCCGCGTATCCTGCGCCCGCGCTGGCCCTGGGAGCGCTGTTCTTTACCTTCCAGATTTACGGGGACTTTTCCGGGTATTCGGATATTGCGGTGGGAACCGCCCGGATCCTCGGTTTTGACCTGTCGGTAAACTTCCGTGCCCCCTATTTCAGCAGGTCCCTCCGGGATTTTTGGCGGCGCTGGCATATAAGCCTTTCCCGATGGTTCAAAGACTACCTCTACTTCCCCCTGGGAGGCAGCAGGAACGGCTGGGCTGCGGCGAATTTACTCATAACCTTCCTCGTCAGCGGCCTGTGGCATGGCGCAGCCTGGCATTTCGCGGCCTGGGGGCTGCTGCACGGTCTGTTGCAGACGGCTGAACGGGCCTTAGGCATACCGGAGGGCCGGGGACTGGGGAAATACCTGCAAGGAGGGCTTACCTTTGCGCTGGTAAGTTTCGCCTGGATTTTCTTCCGGGCTCATACCCTCTCGGATGCGCTGTTTATAAGCTCCAGGCTGGCAGCGCTTCCCCTCGAACTGGCAGGTTATATCAAACAACTCCCCCAGACTGGACTGGTGAACATGGTACGCCAGGCCTTTCAGTTAGGCGGGTCCCTGCAGGGGGTTACCAGCCCTATTCCCCAGTTCGGCATTACCCAGGCCGGACTTTCCCTGATCTGCATAGCGGCGCTGCTTGGAGCGGATTGGTTTATCCACACTGGCAGGGTCCGGGTGAGCCGGCTGTCCCTGGTTCCCCGGTGGGCCTTGTATTACACCCTGGTTTTTACGGTGTTCCTAAGCTGGGACAGGGGAGCCTCTCTGTTTATCTACTTTACCTTTTAGGAGGCATGATGCAACGGTTTTTGGGCAAACTCTTGGTCTTCTGCGTTCTTTTCCTGCTGGGGCTTACGGTCATCCTGCTGCTGCCGTTGCCCTCCCATGCGTATAACCTGGCAATCCTGGATAAACACCGGATCCTTGAAGCTATGGAAAGCCCCAAGCTGGTGATTGCCGGGGGATCAAACTGCGCTTTTGGCATCGACAGCCTGGCCCTTACTGAAGCCCTTGGTATTCCAGTGTTTAACCTGGGAATGCAGGCGGGGTTTGGGCTGGGCCGCATCCTGGATGACGCGGGGTCTTTTCTTCATGCCGGGGATGTA
This sequence comes from Treponema sp., assembly GCA_031275325.1. Taxonomy (GTDB): domain Bacteria; phylum Spirochaetota; class Spirochaetia; order Treponematales; family Breznakiellaceae; genus JAIRLU01. The sequence continues at coordinate 794 of JAISOX010000142.1, read as the reverse complement.
CTGCTCATCATCCCGGAATACAGCCATTTTACGGATGCCTGGAATGGCAGTGAGGCGGCTTATGACCTTATCTTTGCTGCCCGGCAGTACCGGCTTTTGCTGCACCCTGGTCTATACGGGTTTCCGGGAGCATTATCATCCTACCTTACTACCCACCTCCAAGGGTTCATCGCAGGGTTTCGCCCGGGGAATCCCCTGGCGTATAGACGGGATAGGTTTAATCAATCCGGGGATTACATCGGCCACCTGGAACTTGAGAACCAGGCTTTTGAATCAACTCCGGCCCTGGGCAGGCTCAACCAGACGGCGTTGAACCGGTTCTTTCGGTTTGTGAGGGCCTGTGAGGAAAGGGGGATCCAGGTGATCCTCTCCTATCCCAGCTATGAGGAAGCCTCTTTTACCGCTTCAGCCGAGCTTATCCGTACTTTAGATCAGACCCTCAGGGAACGCATTTCAGTGATTTCCCGGCCTGAAACCTATTGCTTTCCCCGGGCCTGGTTTTACGATTCGGTCTATCACCTCAACAAGGAAGGCCGGCAGCGGCGTACCGAAGCCTTGCTCCGTGATATAGAACCGGTTTTCAAGCCTTTGCAAGGTGGCTCCCAACTGTCAGAATAAAGGCGGAGGGTTCACGCCATTGCCCCTATTTCTGAATCTTACGGAATAGATACAGCGTCCGTTCAGTAGTTGCTATCTGTTTTTTGCACAGCACTTCAAAATGGACGCTGAAAGCCCTTTCAAAACATTCCTCCGTATAGTCCTTGAAAATATCGATTCGGGTCTTCAAAAGACGC
>JAISOX010000120.1 GCA_031275325.1 Treponema sp. | reverse complement strand
GCCTTTGTTGAGTTCATTCGCCTGTATGCCACGCTTCCGGCCAACATCAGGCTACAGCTTGACGGGATTCTCTCTCTGGTCTGATGCCCTATGCAATATTTCATATTCCGAATTGAAGTGAGGCAATGCGTGTGCTTTACAACTCCGCGGAGTTGATGGTACTATGGTTAAGCTGTGGTAAAAAAGTCATAACCGAAGGGGGTGTAGGGTTTTCTTTTGCAGGGAGCAGCGAAAAGTCCGGGCTTTCTTATGGCTCTATGAGAGGCTTTTCAAAAAGGTCAGATTTGGTAAAGTCCTTTTACCGTTTAATTAAAGAGAAAACTGATGCATGGGATGGCAGTGAAAACAATAAAAGTATGTTACATTGGCGGAGGTTCCCGCAACTGGGCCTGGGTGTTAATGCAGGACTTGGCGTTTGAACAAGAAATCTCAGGACAGATCGAACTATACGATACCAAGCTGGAAGATGCACAAACCAATGAAATCATCGGCAACGCCCTTTTGTCGCAGCACAACCCAGGACACTGGAGGTTTCACGCTAACCCTGCCCTGGAAGATGCCCTTACCGGAAGCGATGTGGTGTTTGTCTCGATTCTTCCTGGGGATTTTGAAGAAATGGCAGTGGATGTCCACGCGCCTGAAGCATACGGCATCTGCCAGTCCGTGGGGGACACCGCAGGGCCAGGGGGTATCATCCGGGCGCTGCGGACCATTCCCCAGTTTCGGGTGATTGCGCAGGCGGTAAAAAAATACGCCCCCGACGCATGGGTGATTAACTACACCAACCCTATGGCTATCTGTACCCGTACCTTGTATAAAGCCTTTCCCCAAATTAAAGCGGCGGGGTGTTGCCATGAGGTATTCAATACCCAGAAACTGCTCGCTACAGTGCTGGAAATGGGGGGATGCGCCCCCAAAGGCAGCATTAAACGGGAGGAAATCTACACCCGGGTTTTGGGAATCAATCATTTTACATGGATTGATAAAGCTTCATGGAAAAACATCAATATCTTTCCCTACTATGCACAATTCGTAGACCGTTATGGGGACTCAGGTTTTCGAGGAGCAGAAGCGGCTACCACCTTTGCGGCAGGAAGCGCTTCCGGGGAAGATCCTGAAGAAGCGGTCCGGCGGCGGTTCTTTTCCAGCGCGGAACGGGTCAAGATGGATCTCTTTCGCCGCTATGGACTCATTGCAGCTGCAGGAGACCGGCACCTTGCGGAGTTTTGCCCCCGTTCCTGGTATCTTGCAAGCCCGGAACAGGTAGCAAGCTGGGGATTCGCCTTGACCCCGGTGTCCTGGCGTATGGCGAACCGGGACTCCTTGATAGCCCAGGCACAAGCCTACCGGGAAGGTACAAAAACCATGATTCCTGTTATGTCCGGGGAAGAAGGGATTAAGATCGTGAAGGCCCTCATAGGGCAGGGCGAGTTGATAAGTAACGTGAATATGCCGAATCAGGGGCAGATGCCGGATATGCCCCGGGACGCGGTCGTGGAAACCAACGCGGCCTTTTCACGGGACACGATTCAACCGCTGGTCAGCGGAGAACTCCCCATAGACCTGCGAGATGTGGTGATGCATCATGTCTTAGCCCAAGAAGGGATCATCGAAGCGGTGTTTGAGCAGGACCATGAAAAAGCATTTCGGGTGTTTTCCCAGGATCTTGCGGTACAGACCTTGCCCTTGAAAGATGGCCGAGCGCTTTTTGACCAGATGTGTTCAAAAACGCTCAAACCCTAATGGTATAAGAAGCGGAGGGGAGGATGGTGGATCGGCATGGATTGGTAACCCGGCATAATCCAAGATACCTTACACTGGACACATCCGCTCCCCTTTCAGTCGGTAACGGGAAGTTTTGTTTTACCGCAGACTTTACCGGATTGCAGACCTTCTTTGATGCCTATAACGCGTCGGCGGATGGATTTCCCCTGTGTACCATGGCGGAATGGGGCTGGCATAGCTACCCCGATGCGCCTCAGGGTGATTCCCAGCTTCGCCTCACCCCCTTTGATACCTTTGGCAGAGCAGTGGGTTATGGGGTAGATGAAACCGGACAAGAAGCGCTTTTTAGGGGCTTGAGGCAGAACCCTCACAAGTTTCACCTGGGGAAAATCGGTTTTACCCTTGAAGGGAAGCCTCTTACCTTGGATGCCTGCAGGGTGCAAAAACAGACTCTCAATCTTTGGGAAGGATCCTTATGTTCGGAATGGACGGTGCTGGGTACGCCGGTACTCACAGAAACCTTTGTCCATCCTTGGGAAGATACCCTGTATGTACGGGTTGTCTCGCGGCTTGCAGCAGCGGGAAAACTCCAGGTGTTCTTGAGTTTCCCCTACGGCAGCCATAAAAAATCAGGTGCGGATTTTACCGCTTCCTCAATGCATCAGACCAGATTGACTCATAAAACCAGCCAGAGTATACATCTTGAGCGAAGGATGGACAGTACAAAGTACCGGGTTACGGTAGGTTTTACCGGTATATCCGGGGATACCCTGCCTGATACTGGTTTGCTTCCTGCCCATACCCTGGCATTGGGTGGAAAAGCCCGGGGGACTGATACGTGGGAACTGGCTTTTCGTTTTGAACCGCTCCACATACCAGCGCTGGATAGGCTGGGGGACTTCGTGGAACCAGGAGGGGAACACAATCCCCCATCTTTTACCCAAGCCCGGGAGTCCTGCAGCACGTTTTGGAAAACCTACTGGATGAGCGGCGGGGCTATGGATTTTTCAGGCGCTACCGATGTCCGGGCAGGGGACTTGGAAAGACGGCTGGTCCTTTCCCAGTATCTCACCGCGATTCAAAGCCGGGGAAGGCTCCCTCCCGCAGAAACCGGACTGAGCTGCAACAGTTGGTACGGCAAGTTCCATCTGGAGATGCACTTTTGGCATTCAGCGCATTTTGCCCTCTGGGGCAGAGTCGAGGTTCTTAAGAAAAGCCTTGCCTATTACCAAAAAATACTGCCCGTTGCCCGGAGCATTGCCGCGTCTCAGGGTTATCAGGGAGCCCGCTGGCCTAAGATGTGCGATCCCAGCGGGTTCAATTCGCCTTCATCCATTGCAGTGCTTTTACTGTGGCAGCAGCCTCATCCGATTATGCTGGCGGAACTCTGCTATCGCGCTGCGCCAAATGAGGGTTTTTTACGGGAATACCGGGACATCATCGTAGAAACCGCTGAGTTTATGAAAAGTTTTGTACATTGGACGGACACCTGCGGGGTGTTGGGAGCGCCCTATATTCCTGCCCAAGAGCGGCACGATCCCAAAACCGTGTTGAACGCCCCCTATGAGCTTGAGTATTTCCGCTGGGGTTTGCAGCAGGCGGATCAGTGGCTTGCCCGGCTGGGAGAAGCGCCCCGCTTTGGGGATACCGCGGAGCAGCTCGCCCTGCCGCCGCAAAAAGACGGCTGCTATCTGGCTCAGGAAAACTGCCCGGACACGTTTAGCGCATTGCCCTTTTATACCGACCATCCTTCCATGCTTGCCATGTACGGGGTACTCAAAAGCGAAAAAGTCGATCCTCCCCGGATGTCCGCTACCCTGGATCAGGTGCTTGCCGCATGGGATTGGAAATCCCTCTGGGGCTGGGACTTCCCCATGATGGCTATGACCGCGTACCGTTTGGGACGACTGGAGGATGCCATGGATCTTTTGTTGCGGGATAGTCCAAAAAATACCTATCTTCCCAACGGGCATAACCGGCAAACCGGCAGTAATGACCTGCCTCTGTACCTGCCTGGGAACGGGGGCTTGTTGCTTGCCGCTGCGATGATGGCTACTGGTAAGCAGGGTTTCCCCCAAGGGTTTAGGGTGCAAGCAGAGGGACTCTATGCGTATCTCTGATATACAAATCCGTGACCCCTTTGTAGCGCTGGAAGGGGGGAAGTATTATCTCTTCGGCTCTACCGATAAAGACATCTGGAGAGGACCAGGAACCGGCTTTGACGGGTATGTAAGTTCCGTTGAGGGGAGTTTAACCGATTTTGAAGGGCCTTTTCCGGTCTTTCGTCCTTCCAAGGATTTCTGGTCCGCGACGAATTTTTGGGCCCCTGAAGTACACCCTTACCAAGGAGACTGGTATATGTTCGCCACCTTCAAGCCAAAGCAGGGAATACGAGGGACAGCGATTCTAAAAAGTGAAGGGAGCGTTCTGGGTCCTTATACCCCCTGGAGCTGTTCTGCCCCAGGTATTTCAGGGCCGGTAAGCCCCGGAGATTGGGAATGTTTGGATGGCACTTTTTTTATCGAAAATGGAATCCCCTACCTGGTGTTTTGCCATGAATGGCAGCAGGCAGGGGACGGCGAAATCTGCGCCCTGCCCTTAACCAGGGACTTACGCCAAGCCGCCGGGGATCCGGTACTGCTTTTTCATGCAAGTGAAGCTCCCTGGTCATCTGAACTGGCAGGCCGCGCGCCGGGATCTTACGTTACCGATGGCCCCTTTATGTACCCTACGCAAAGGGGGGATTTACTTATGCTCTGGTCGTCCTTTGATAAAGCAGGGAACTACTCTACCGGAGTAGCCCGTTCAAAAGATGGGGCCCTCGCCGGGCCTTGGATACAGGAGCAGGAACCCTTATACCAGGGGGATGGCGGGCATGGGATGCTTTTCCGCAGTGTCGAAGGAACCCTGTACTTGGCGATCCACACTCCAAACCAGACCCCTTTCGAGCGTACCCTCTTTATAGCAGTACGAGAAGCCCCGGATAAAGGGGGCCTATGTATAGCAGTAACCTGAAATCGATAAAAAAAGTCCGCCGGGCAATTACTCGGCTGATTGTCCGGCAATTACTAACCTGAGGAGGAAGTATGAATACAAGAAAGAGTATGGTTATCAAGGAACAGGTATCGTCTTACCTGTTCCTTGTGCCTTGGCTTCTAGGTTTTTTTGTGCTTACCCTGTACCCTATGATCTATTCGTTTTATCTTGCTTTTACCGAATACACGATTTTACAGCCCCCCAAATGGGTAGGAATGCGGAACCTGTTTATCATGTTTGCAGGTAACCCGGAGTATCCCCGGGACGAGCGGTTTCTCAACGCTCTTTTTGTAACCCTGCGCTTTGTGTTTATTTCCGTACCCCTCAAGCTGGCTTTTGCCTTGGCAGTGGCTATGCTGATGAACCAAAAGCTTCGCCTTATTCCATTCTACCGGACCATCTATTACATCCCCACCCTTTTGGGAGGTTCCGTGGCCATTGCGGTGTTGTGGCGCCGACTCTTTGCCGGGGATGGCGCCATCAATACCCTCATCAGAATGCTCAGCGGGGGAGCGATAAACCCGCCATCCTGGATTTCAAGCCCCATCTTCGCCATCTACACCCTGATACTCCTCGCTGTGTGGCAGTTTGGTTCGCCTATGATCATTTTCCTTGCAGGGCTCAAACAGATACCCCAGGAATACTACGAAGCCGCCAGCGTGGACGGCGCGGGGAAGGTTACTCAGTTTTTTTCCATCACCCTGCCAAGCCTTTCACCTATTATTTTCTTCAATTTGGTAATGCAGATGATAAGCGCCTTTCAATCCTTTACCCAGGCATATATCATCTCAGGAGGTAACGGCGGCCCAGTGGACTCCACCATGTTCTACAGCCTGTACCTGTATTTACGGGGCTTTGCCCATTCCCAGATGGGGTACGCAGCAGCTATGGCCTGGGTACTGCTCCTCATCATTGCGGTTTTGACGGCCTTGACCTTTAGGGGTTCCAATTCCTTGGTAAGCTACGGAGGGGGAGAATGAACAAGCAAACCCAGCAGGTCCTCAGATCCGGTGTTTCAAATCTTATCATTATCGTGCTTGGTTTTGCGATGCTCTATCCGGTGATCTGGCTCATTATGGCTTCGTTTAAGGAAGGCTCTCAGATATTCAGCGATCCCAGTTTGTTGCCCAAGACCTGGACCCTGCAAAACTACCGCAATGGCTGGGGAGGTATCGGCATTGTTCCTTTCAGTACCTTCTTTATCAATTCGTTTATCATTTGCAGTCTGTGCATTGGGGCCAATGCAATCTTCTGTTCTGTTACGGCCTATGCCTTTGCCCGGCTGCGTTTTAAGGGACGGAATTTCTGGTTCGCCGTGATGATCCTGACCATGATGCTGCCGGGACACGTAACCACCATTCCGCGGTACATCATCTTCCGGTCCTTTGGCTGGATCAATACGTTTCTGCCCTTTATCATCCCTAAGCTCTTTGCTACAGATGCGTTTTTTGTGTTTCTCCTGGTGCAGTTCATCCGCAGCTTGCCTAAAGATATGGATGAATCGGCCCGTATGGACGGTTGCGGAAAGCTCGGCATTTACATCAGCATTATCGTACCTTTGAGCGTGCCTGCCCTTATTACCACGGTGCTTTTTACCTTCTTGTGGACCTGGGATGACTTCTTCAACCAGATGCTCTATCTCAATTCACCGGAAAAATACACCGTACCTATGGGCTTGCGGCTCTTTTTGGATTCTTCCGGGGTCTCCTCCTGGGGTTCCATGTTCGCCATGTCGGTTTTGTCGCTGATTCCCTGTTTTATCCTGTTCTTCTCCCTTCAGAAGTATTTTGTACAGGGAGTCGCTACGACGGGTATCAAAGGGTAGCCTACCCTTTAAAATATTTTGGAGGTAACCATGAAAAAAGGCGTGTTTGTTTTGGTTGCGCTTGGAGTATCCAGCGCAATGGTCTTTGCCAGCGGCGCTTCGCAGTCTAAGGGAGGGGCTGCTGCAGGTCCAGGGACCGTCCGCTGGTCTTTCTGGGGCGGGGAGGCCCGCATCAAGAACACCCAGCTCGCGATTGACAAGTTCACTGAAAGCACGGGGATCATCGTGGCGGCAGAGCCTGCTCCTGGAACCGGGGATCACTTCAACAAATTCAAGACCCAGTTTGCAGGAGGCAATGCAGCGGACATCATCCAACTGGGGGGCGACTTTTCTAATTTGCAAGTCGGCGACAATGTGGGGTCCGTCCTCCTTCCGCTGGACTCCTTCGTGAAGAGCGGGATCATCGACACCACTAAGGTGGACGCCTCGGCAATTACCGCGGGGACCGTGAACGGCGTACTCTACGCGCTTCCCCTGGCGGCCAATATGCCCGCGCTGCTGTACAACAAGTCCTTGCTGGAAAGGGCAGGCGCTCCCCTGCCCAAGGTTTCCATGAACTGGGATGAATTCCGTTCCTGGCTTACCGCAGTAAAGGAAAGGCTCCCTCAGGGAGTATATCCCCTGGCCGATAACAGCGCCAACTCCGACCAGTCCTTCTTCTTCGGGTATTGGTGCGGCCAGAACGGGACCGTCATGTGGGACGGCAAGCAAACCCGCCTCACTACGGCGGATGCTAAGAAATACTTCGATCTCTGGGCGGATTACCGTAGCGCCGGGCTTATTCCACCTGCAGAGGCGGCAGCGGATTATTCAGAAGCCAACGAGTCTTCTTCCTCCCTCATCGCTGGAAAGGTAGCGGTCTGCGTCATCTGGTCGAATCAGTTGCTCAATTACCAAAACGCCACCGCAGATGAACTGGACCTCATTGAACTCCCCAATGCAGCAGTAACCAACGCCCTGTGGGGACAGATGAGCCAGATGATGGCGATCAATAAAAACTCCAAGAACGCTGAAGCCGCGGCCCAATTCATCAATTACCGGGTGAATTATCCCTCGGTATGGCAGATCATGGGCGCAGATCCGGGTACGCCGGTCAACTCCGATTGCCGGGCCACCGTGGCCGTCACTCCCGCGGCCAAGAAGATCGCGGCCTACTTAGACAAGGCCGGCGCCCACACCCGGCCTCGGGACCCCAATATGCCTGGGGATACCGAATGGAACAGCAGCTTCTTCCTGATTGCCCAGAATGTGGCCTATGGTAAGATCTCCAGCGCGGAAGCGGGCCAGCAGGTAATGGATCTCATCGCACGGCTTACCCGTTAGGGAGGTGCGTCTCTTGAATTGAGGATACCCCCCCTTATTCCCGCGAACAAGGGGGGGTATCTTTGTTTTGTATAACCTCCCGCGGATGAACGTCCTGTTCACCGGTCATGTAGATACAGGGGCCTTGGTATAGTGGATAGGGCATCTTCCCGCATACCCACGGATCGCCATCAGATTTTTGGGTGATTACACTGCGGCCTCTATCGCCTTTTTAAAGGCATCACTACCAATACGGTCAATCAGCTTCCCAAGCCGTTCCCCTTTTGCCGCGTTACGCTCAAAAAAACGCACCGTATAGTCAATCACTCGTAACACGGTGTCTTTTTCTTTAAGCACTGGCAACAAAGGCTTACCCACTCGTGTTTCATGCCCAAAACAGCCGCCAAAATACATCACGTAACCCTGGTTTACTCCTCTGATGCCTATGTCATTGGCCTCTACTTTAGCGCAGTTATTTTTGCAGCCGGTAAGGGCAATTTTTAATTTTGCAGGAAGTTCCCGCCCAAAATAGGTATCGTGAATTGCTTTTACCAGTTCACCCGTTTCTATTTGACCGAATTTACAAACCGCAGCGCCAAGACATGCCACGACGGTTCTGACCCGGGGACCTCCAATGAAAGTTCTGATGTTGGCGTCCGACAATAAGGTCTGCAGGGCATCCAGGTTTTCTGCGGCGATATAGGGGATTTCTAGCTGCTGACGGGTGGTAACATGAATTTGTCCCGCACCGTAGGCATCAGCAATTTCTATCGCTTTTTTTAGATAGCCCGTACTTACGGTCCCCCCGGATATACAGAGCCGTAACGAGTATTTATCCTTCTGGGCCTGTTGAAAAAAACCTTTACGCTTTAATGCAGCTGCATCGATCTCCATTCTTCGCCTCCAAATGCGGTACATATCCTATGGTAATCCCTATATTTTTCATAGTCAACTCCGCGCATGGTTTCAGTAAACTATGACCTCAGGAAACCTAACCGCTATCCAGCGGAAGAAACCGCCGGAGGAACGTATGTCGTTATCCGGGAATTCGAGGTTTGTTACCGGGCCGCACAAACCAAACCGGAAAAATCCAGGCAGCTTCGGTTTGGGGCGTGGAAGACCCGTCATGTCCGGGCAAATCAATAGGAGCTTTATGAAAAATGATCCGCATCATGGTATAAAATCCTCCGTATCATGTTACATAATGATGCGGATCATTTTTGAGAATATCCAGGTTCCTGTCTGCCGCGGTCCAGGGTTCCTTTTAGGATAACCCCGCAAGCCCCTCGTTCCAATGGCCTATTTTGCGGATCTTCTGATTCCGGTCTCCATGCGGGGCGCATCAATATCCTGGTTCCCCAGAATGCACCGCTCCTCAATCTGGAGGATTTCCGGGGTAGACCATTGGGTTGACGAAAGCCGCGGAACCCCCATGTCCGCGGCTTTTGTGGCTGCAGGGAGCGCAGGGGTTAATCCCCAAACAGCAATCACCTGGAAACCCTCCCCCAAGGACCTTATCGTTCAAGCAGCGGATAAGGGAGAAGCCGATGCAGTCGCCCGGCGGGCTCCCTTTGCCGCGGGTGCGGAGCAGGCCGGCAGGTTCCGGGTCCTGGCGGATCTCAGTGAAGATCCCCGCTTCGCGGACAAGGCGTGCCGCTTCATTGTTGCTTCTGGCAAGCTGGTTCGGGATAACCCGGCAGCCGCCGCCGCGGTTTTACGGGGGATCAACAAAGCCGCCGAATAGAATGGCAGACGGCGCGGTCAGAAGGAATTGCGGTTTGGCGGCGCTGGATTTTGCGAAAGGTGAGGCTGTTCCAAAACTTCAGTTTTTGGAACAAGCTCTGGTGTCTGTACGATTCAAGGAAGGTTCTGCGGCAAAACAGAGCTGGTATGAGGAGCCCAAAATAGCGGAAGACCGGGGTTACTGGAAACCAACCTCCGAATTCTGGGTTTGGGCAGGGGCGGCCTCTTTTATTGCGGCCTTATGGGTAAGTCCGCGGGTTCCTTCCGTAGAGCAGGTTAAGCCCCAGTTGTACCGGGCTGTTCTTGTTACCTTGGCGCTGGTATGGCGTTGACCATTTGGGATATGGTTACCGCCAAAAGCGGGCTCTTGCCGCGCCCCTATTTTCCGGGTATGCCGGGAATATTCGGCGTCATGTATGATGACCGCATCCTTCTGCTGCGGAGTACGATTTATTCCATGCGCCTCTTCTTTGCGGGAGTGATCACCGGCGCCATTCTGGGGCTTGCTACAGGGATTCTCATTGGCTGGCGGCGGCAATGGGATTACTGGCTTTCGCCGGTTATTCGGGTTACGGGGATCATTCCGGCAGCCGCCTGGCTCATCGCAGGATTGGATCGTCCCCAGTCAGGACGCATCTTGATCGACGGCCAGGAGATCCGGGAAACCAGCCATGAACGGGGTTACCTCTTTCAGCATCCCACCCTGTTTCCCTGGGCTGCGGTTTTTGAAAATGCGGAAACCCGCCTCAGGGCCTAAACTTGACCCATAAAATCGAATAATTCACGGTAGTCCAGGAGCGTATAAAGTTTTTGAAGTCCGGTCCAAATGGTTTTGACTCCCGGCGGCCCATCACGGGGAGCCCGTTTTGGCCCCCAAGCCAGCCGACATAATCTACCGCCTGTTTAATCCTATACGGCCTGTCAGGAACTTTTTTCGTTCTGTTCGCCGCACAATACAGCATCTTCCATTCCTCTTCCTCAAACAATACCGTGCAGGGCAACTGGGGATTTATTCGCGCACTATACGTCAGGTTCATTATGAATACCGCTATCACCGAATACATCAGGATAAGGGCTTTCATTTTCCCCATGTCCCGCTCCTGCAGTTTCTCTATCCTGCACCCGCTCTTAAGCACATAATGAAACCGCCCTGTCTTCCACCGCTGAATATAATATCCTACTGTCTCATAAGCGGCCCCGGCGCTTTCCCCCTCCTCATTGGCCATCAGAAACCATTCTATCCCTTCAATCCCTTTCGGCCCTAATCGCCGTCTCTACCCATTCCGTTACCGTGCTTTGCGTCAGGTCAGCCGGGTTCATAAGGTCAAGTTTCTTCTCAACCACCGTCAGCATTTTCCCGGTAACGGCCCGGTGCTTTTCCCCCTGGGCTTCAATGGTTTTCCTCATCTCCGCCTGTTTCAGTTTTTCCATGTAGCGGTCATAGTCCGCCGCCCGTTCCCGCCAGCGGAATTGGGCAGCCCAGTTCCGCCATACCCGGTATCTCTTCTCAATTGTTTGTGTGGAGTTTGACGGCTTTGTACCCTGTCGCTGTTCGGTAGTAGCGCCACCTCTGCCGTCAAACTCCGAGCGATTTGCGTAGCAAATCGCAGCCTTGCGGATATTCCGTTCAAGCCCCAAATCCCGGAAGGCGCAGAAGGCGGCGTAGGCCAGCCCGCTTTCCCCCGGCAACCGCTCCCAACTCTCAAAGGGCAGTACCGCCGCCTTTGCCTCCTCAATGGCCCTGTCCATGTCCGTCATGCCTGTTCCTCCCCGGTCTCCCCATTGACCCCGGTTCCCTCCGCTTCCCCGGCCTCCGCAGCGTCCAGGCAAGCGAACAAATCACCTTCCCGGTTATCTTCCGGCCCTGCTGTAACCGTACCGTCCAGGCCCCCGGCTTCTATCCACTTCTCTATTTCCGATACCCGGAACCTCACCACCTTTTGTATCTTGTGGTAGGG
>JAISOX010000105.1 GCA_031275325.1 Treponema sp. | reverse complement strand
CGTGAGAACGCCTCTCACCTACGCGTGAGAACGCCTCTCACCTACGCGTGAGAACGCCTCTCACCTACGCGTGAGAACGCCTCTCACCTACGCGTGAGAACGCCTCTCACCTACGCGTTGGTGCTTTCTTGACACCCTTGAGTCTCGAACTTCCAGATTGTTTAGCTGGATTCTTCAGCAGCGGTTGTCCGCGGCTTGGCGGATAGCTGATACGCGCCTTACCTCAATACCGGCGCGTACCGGGCAGCAAGGTTCTTCATAAGAGGCCGGGTCGATTGTTTTTTTACGGCCCTTACCCTATAGTAAAGTACCAGGAGTCTTTTATGCTGAGAGCAATGCGTAATATCGGTATCATGGCCCATATTGATGCCGGAAAAACCACTACCACCGAGCGGATCCTCTATTATACCGGGAAAAGCCATAAGATCGGCGAAGTTGATAATGGTGAAGCCACTATGGATTGGATGGAGCAGGAACAGGAACGGGGTATTACCATTCAAAGTGCGGCTACCACGATTTATTGGAAGAATTTTCAGATCAACCTCATTGATACCCCCGGGCATGTGGATTTTACCGCGGAAGTTGAGCGGTCCCTCCGTGTTTTGGATGGAGCCGTAACGATCTTTGATGCGGTCCGAGGGGTAGAACCCCAGACCGAAACGGTATGGCGTCAGGCGGAACGGTACCAGGTCCCCTGTATTGGGTATGTAAACAAGATGGACCGGGTGGGGGCCGACTTTTTTCAGGTATTGGAAGATATTAAGGTGAAACTGGGGGCTTCCCCGGTGGCGGTTCAGGTGCCTATAGGAAAGGAAGGAACCTTTGAAGGGGTTATTGACCTCATTACCATGCAGGAAATTCGCTGGGATACGGGAACCGAAGGAGAACAGGTACTCCAAAGCCCCATCGCCGCAGCCCGGGAAGGCTTTGCCCGGGAATGGCGGGAAAAACTCATTGACGCCCTGTCTGGCTTCTCAGACCTCATAACCGAGCAGTACATAGCCGGGGAGGAAATCAGCCCGGAACTCATCACCCAGGAATTACGGAAGGCGGTTCTCGGGCGGGCCTTGCTCCCCGTCTTGGCGGGAGCCTCCCGGCGGAATATGGGGGTACAGCCTTTGATTGATGCGGTGGTGGCCTATCTGCCTGCGCCGGATGAACGGGTCCCGGCAATCGCGCATCATATAAAAAAAGACAGGGAAGAAGAAGTGCAGATTCCCTGTGATCCTGCGGGGGCTCCCCTGGGGCTGGTATTCAAGATTCAGCATGATCGGGAAGCAGGGAGCCTCTGTTATGTACGGATGTATTCAGGAACCATCAAGCCCGGGACCGGGGTGTTTAACGTGGGAAAACGAAAGCGGGAGCGGGCCAACCGGATCCTGCGGATGCATTCCAATAAATCCGAGCCCCTGGAACGTCTATCTGCCGGAGACATTGGAGTCATCATCGGGATGAAACTTGCCCAGACCGGGGATACTATCGGGAATGAAGGCTGGCCAGTGATGCTGGAAAAGATGGCTTTTCCTGAACCGGTCATCTCCGTATCAATTGAACCAAAAACCTTATCAGAGCATGAAAAACTCAAGGAAATTCTCGCCCTCCTCTCCAAAGAAGACCCTACTTTTACTACCAAAGAAAACGAGGAAACAGGCCAGCTCATCATCTCTGGTATGGGAGAACTGCACCTGGACGTACTGGTTACCCGGATTCTCAAGGAATACCATGTAGGCGCCAAGGTGGGGAACCCCCAAGTTACCTACCGGGAATCGGTAAGCCGGACCGTGGAACGGAACGAACACTTCTCCCGCATCATCGCGGGCAAGGAGAACGCCGCATCCCTCAGCCTTAGGATAAGCCCGCTGGAACGGGGTACGGGGAACCGGTATACCTGCGAAGTAAAAGCCCGGGATATTCCTCAAGGTATTTTTGACGCCATAGAACGGGGCGTCCGGGGGGCTTTGGCCGGGGGCATCGTCCTGGGGTATCCCTGCATTGATGTAGGGGTGAGCCTCATCAATATAGGGTATTCAGAACTTACGGGCACTGAATTGGCCTTTGAAGCCTGCGCCAGTCTGGGGTTTGACGAGGCTTGCAGGGCCGCTTCCCCCATACTCCTAGAACCCATCATGGCAGTGGATCTGATCGCCCCCAAGGAATTCGTCGGGGAGGTGATAAGCATCGTAACCCAGCGGGGGGGGCAGATCCTGAGCATGGACTCTAAGGCATACAGCGACCATGTGAAGGCCCTGGCGCCCATGGCAAAGATGTTCGGGTTTATGACGGTCCTCCGTTCAGTGAGCCAAGGCCGGGGGACCTTTACCATGGAATTTTCCCATTTTGCCCTTCCTGCTAAATGAGCCTGGCTTGATTCGCAACAGGGCATACGCCGCCTTGGGGCTGCTTGAAGATGAGCTAGCGATCTCTCTGCATTAGTGCTGATAGGGATACGGAGCGGAGGCCTTTTATATCACCACTTGGTTTTTGCCGCTGCGCTTGCCGATATAGAGATTTTTATCGCTCGCTTCAATACTGGCATCCGGGTTAGCCAGATCAAAAGGCGCGACCCCCACAGTAACCGTAAGACCCAAGGTGCCTTTCTGTTTGGTTTTAATCTTGGTCTCCGCAAGTTTACTCCGCAGTTTGTCCATCACGCTCTGAGCATCGCAGATGGTAATATTCTCCATGATGATGAGGAATTCTTCCCCTCCCCAGCGGAAGATCCTATCGGTCTTCCGCAGGTTGCTCTGGAGAAAATTGGAAAGAAATACCAGGACTTCATCTCCGCAGAGGTGTCCATAGGTATCGTTTACCTGCTTAAAATCATCAATATCCAGGATTGCCACGCATATATGCTGGTCTTGATTTCTGAGGGTGTTGAAATAGATTTCCGTATACCGGCGGTTGTACAGACCGGTGAGGGGATCCGTATAGATTTGAGACGCCAGTTCCACCAGCCGCCCTTCCTTGACCCCTGAGAGGATAAACTGAACCAAGGCATTAATACCAATCTCAATCATAGTACCGATCAGCATGATGTATAGGTTTACCATAGTCATAAAATGGTTAAAGTCTTCAGGAAAAACGATGGGCGGTGAGGTATGAGCAGAGCGTAACCCCAGCAGGGTGATCGCCCCCAGAATAATCAGGACCATACTTCTGCGTATTTTCGGGGCTCCGCAGGGGAACAAGGTCAATATCACGATGGGCAATAAAAAATAACCGGCATTATAAGAAGCGATACCGCACATATACACCCAAATAGAGGTGTACAGGATCACTTCTATAGCAATAATAAAGCCCCCTGGCTTGTATTTTTTCCTCTTGAGGAATAAAAATACCGCCCCATAAACCAACAAACTCCCGCAGTTGAGGAAAACAAAGAATTGGATGTCCTGAACCAGATAGCAGATCAGAAAAAAAATACGTAGCCCTATCCCAAAGAACAGCGAGGTATAAGAAATCAGATACAGACATAACTCATCTTCCTGTTGAAAAGGCTTCTTCAACAGGTTTGCGATGAAATTATCTCGCAGCTTATGAAGCATATTTCTTAGTCTATCAAAATTGAGGATATCCCACAAGGGTAATACTTGCCTTTTACTTTTCTCTGATGGTATTATATAAGAACTACATATATTAAGAGAGGTTTTATATGGCGTATACGGTTAATCAGGCTGAGTGTGCTAATTGTGAAGCATGTGTCAGCGAATGTGAGGCGGGGGCAATTTCTGAGAAGGACGGCGCTCAGTGGATCGATCCCGTAAAATGTCAGGACTGCGGCAAATGTGCTGAAGCCTGTCCCTCAGAAGCTATTGCTCAAGCATAGATTCGGAGGATTAGTGAGTGGTAAGGCAAGGGATGGAGAGCCCTTGCCTTTTTTATGGGCTTCCCATATAATAACGTGAATTCGGCGCCCTGCCCATGAAACATTTTTGGAGAAGCATGGGATCCCTCGAAAAAGACGAAGCGGTTTCATCTGGAGGGATTCATCGAATTCCTCTTATATGAACCTGAGACAAGCGGTATCCCTACTATTCATAACGTGTATCCTTTTTCTGCATAGACCGGTCCCTGCCCAGGGAGCGGAGAGTATGGATCTAGGGTTCCCCAGGATTTCCCGCTTGGATCCCCGGGACCCAGGGTTTAAGCAGTACCTTGCGGATGTAGAGTTGGCCCGGCGGCGTATTTTTAACCTGGAACGGACCGGGGAGTTCCCCTTAGCTATTGCAGAAGCGCTGACCGTCTATGCCTATACTCCCAAAGGTACGGATGATCTGTTGAGCTTGGCAGCCCGGTGTACGATTTCCTATGCCAGTTTGGTAACCCTCAATAGGATCGCCCACCCTGGTTCCCTTGAACACCGGGGCCCTTTGCTGCTTCCCTCTGCGCCAGGGCTCTTTATACCCGACCCTCCTCAATCGGATCTGGAACAGCTCTTGACTTCCACGAGAATGAACGAACCAGGAATTACCATAACCCTGAATCGAAACGGGGGTAAAGAGCATTTTCGGTTTATCCCCGGCGCTGATTTTAACCCCACTGAACGGACTTTTTTTCTCCATACCGGTTTTCGATATCCCTTGCGAAACTACCGATTGACCAGTAGCTTTGGTATGCGGGTAAATCCAGTTACCGGAGTGTTAAGAAACCATAACGGTTTGGATCTAGCCGCGCCCTTAGGAACCGAGGTGTACGCTGCCCAGGAAGGGGTGGTTACTGAAATCGGGGAAGACCGGATTTATGGGAAATACATCATCATCCGTCATGGGAATAATTGGGTGAGCCTCTATGGGCATCTATCCAAAATCAATACGGTCTTGCGAAAACATGTGGAATCAGGTAGCCTTATAGGCAAGGTAGGGTCCACGGGACAATCCACAGGGCCGCATCTGCATTTTGAGTTACGGCAAAACGGAAAAGCCCAGGATCCTGACAAATACTTATTTCAAGAAGGAATTCGGTAAAGAAAAATATGAAACCCAGGTACAGGGTACTGGTCTGGTTGCTTTTTGCTGCTTTTCACCTAGAAGCTGAATCTATACGGGTCTTGATTACCGGGGATATGCAGGTTTCGTTACATAATCCTGAAGGGGTATCAATGCCCCTTTCCTATGTTGGTTCAGTGCTGATCGCCCTGGATCAGGAGATTCGATTTTTTAGAGGAGTGTCCTTGGAGTTGACCGTCCCACAAACCTTTCTTCCCTATTATGGGAGTTTGGCTATGGTCCTATACTCGGATTTAGATACCATCCCCGGTCCGGGTATTGCCGATATGGAGGGACGGCAAATTAGTTTTGAGCTGGTGCCGAATAAAATCCAGTCCGTCTATCATATTCCTCTCCGGAGCTCTCATGGGCTGCGAACCACTCCCTACACTTCGGTTCCAACGGGCATCATCCCTCCCTCGGCATTTCCCCTCCTCTTTAGGCTCATGCCGGTTATCAAGGGATTAAGCGAAGAGATCGAGTCCATGGTCTTTCAGTTGCATGTAAAACCTATCCTCACGAATGAGGGAGCGGTCCGGATCGGTTTCCGCTATCCTGAACAGCTTCCAGGGAAACCCTTCACCCTCATGGTTGATAATGTACTCATTGAGCGGCCTGCGGAAGAACAGATCTTACGGGAAGGGGAACATCATCTGGTGATCCTTTCCGATGCCTACCGGAACGAAAGCCGGCGTTTTCTCGTAGAACGGGGCAAAATTCTGGATCTCACCATCGAATTACAGGATCCCACTCCTCTCATCAGCTTTGAAGCCCCTGAAAATACCCGGATTTACTTTGATAATCAACCGGTAGAAGACACCCAACGATCCTATCCTGTGGAACCAGGGGGACATGAAGTCAGATTTCAAATGAGTGACTATTCGATTATCAGGCCCCTGACGGTACAGAAAGGAAAAACCTACAAGGTCGCCCTTACTGTGGATGTGATGGTTTCCGAAAGCGAATAAAGATAAAAAGGGAGTTAAGAATGGGCATGGTCCTGCCGATACATTATATATCGGACGTATAGTTCCCCTCCCAAATCACTATATGTCTGATAAGCCTCAAGGGCAGGCCGGTGTAAACCGGCCTTTTTTTGTGTACGCTTTCTACATCTTCGATAAAAGGATGAAGGGCGGGCTTCATGTACCTCCCTCTCATGCTATCTCAGGGGGTCCAGGAGGTTCCTATCCTGCTCAAGGAGCCGCTTGGTTTCATCTTGCGTATAGATACGGATGCGTGGATTTTTAACCAAACCGTCCAGGCGGATGTGGCATGAAGCCAGGCCAAAAGGCTCGGCAGGTTTTTCGCCCTATAGTTGCAAGCTATGGTCCTCGTTGACCCCTTGATGGGCAGGTACTCATCCTTATTCTTCCTCTAACCGGTCAATCACCGGAGAGGAAAATCCTTCGTATTTTAGTCTTTCTCTGAGGCTGGGAATAGAACCATTCCGGACAGGGTGTTTTTTTTCAAGATATTGGTGCAGCATGGCCAATTCAGTATCAAAATCCAAGACCTCAGTGAGCGCTTCCTGGGCCGTATCCCGATCAATACCTCGACTGCAGAGGGCCGCAAGGAGATACCGGGGACTTTCGAGCTTCCGGGCCAACCGGGTACGCAGCCATATCTGGGCATATCGGTAGTCACTGAGGATACCTTGCTCGGTTAAACGGGAAACCACTCGCTGTACACAAGGGGCGGCATGGCCCCGCTGTTTAAGTTTACAGGATAAACCGTGGCTGCTCTGTTCTGCCCGGGCTACGAGACGTAAGGCCTGACCTTCAGCCCGTACACAGGAAGCGGCAAAACGCAAAGCCCCTTCCTCCTGGCTCGACAAGACGTTATCCACGATACAGAGAGCCTCTGGGTAATACTCCGAGGGTATATAGGCCAATTTTATGGAAAACAAAGAACCGTCTGAAAGCTCAATCCGGTACACCTCAGCTTTCGGATCCCCTGACGGCCTTACAGAAACTACCTGCATAGATGTTTTACCCTGCCCCCGCTGGGTTCTTTCAAAATCTCTTGGGTTTTGAAAGAACCCTCCCTATACAGGACGAGGAGAGCGCCCTAAGGTATGCTCCATACGGGTCTTTAGCGCTTGGAGAATTGGAATCGCCTGCGGGCCCCAGCTTGTCCATATTTCTTCCGTTCCACCATACGCGAATCCCGTGTCAGATACCCCTTGGCCCTCAATCTCGTATAATTCCCCTG
>JAISOX010000091.1 GCA_031275325.1 Treponema sp. | reverse complement strand
CATCCAGGTCCATGCCGGAGGACGGTAGAAGGGAGACCTGTTGGGCCTACCCTTCCTGTATCTCCCTGCATAAGCTCCGGATAAGTCTTGAACAAGACTCCCCTCCTGTAACGTGCCTTTGATTGTCAGGGCCTTCCGTGCAATTCTTATTTTATATGATAGCCCGCACCTTTCGGTAACATTTCAAAATGAGGCAACTCGGCCTGGAAGCGGGTTTTTTCCCATAATTTTTGAAGGAAGCCCCGGCTACCCGTCATCCTCCTCAAGGCTGATTTTCTGCAGCAGAAACCGTTCATCTTCTTCACTCAGCAGTTCCCCCCTAATCAACTGCATCGCCACCGTGAGATGTTTGGAGGGTTCGTAATAGATCATGCTCCGTTCAATCCGCTCCTGTACTGTATCTGCAAAGGCCCGGTTTACCGGATGGACCGCGCTTTCCCGCTGATCGCAGATGAGCCCCAGGGAGATCAGCGCGCATTCCCGGTTATTGCGGTTCAGGGTATGATTCTCCAGTATGTCCAGGATCTTGTTCACCACCTCATACAGATCCAAGGTTCCGGGGGCTTTTCCGTTCCGCTGCAAGGCCACCCCGATTCCCCATAAGCTGCTGCGTAAAGCCGCTTCGTCCAGCCGGGTATAGATCCATTCCGCAGCGGTTTGGGATACGGCATGGGCGTAGATGAGGGGATCCTCATACCGGCGGCCCTTATCATGCAACGCGCCCAGGATTTCAAGCTGCTGGGCAGTACCGAATAAGCCGATGTTTCGTATGGCCTCGTTGATGGATGCTACCCGGTCGCCGCCTATGGTGAGGAAATCATGGTTAATCGCGGATGCAATGGCGATGCACTGCTGCACCAGTTCCTGCTGACAGGGTTTATCCCATTGGGGCGCCAGCTTGCGCGCAAGAACCAGCAGGCGCTGTACAAAAAATTCGTCCCGTCTCAACTGATGCTGTTTGTTCAGTTCCGTGAGTATGACCTTTGCAAAATCGCCATGATTGCTGCAGGATACGATAGTTTGAATGCAGGACTTAATGCGTTTACTGAGCCCTTCTTTGCCCCCTTTTTTTCTTTGCTGGCATAAGGCCGAGAGCTTGGAGATTTCATTGACCGGCATCAGAGCCGCTCCCTGTTTGGGGGCTATCAAGTGCCGGGAAGCAACCGTACCCCCTTTATCAATCGAGATGGTGGTGATCCCCTCTTCAAGGCCGGTGGAGGCCCGGAACGAGAGGATCTTGTTACGGCTGAGGGTGAATTGAATAGACACCGCCGCGCCGTTCTTATAGTTCTTTGCAAAGATCATTTCCCCGGAGGCAATGGTCGTATACCCTCCGGCAGGATCTTTCCGCCGTATGGGTATTTTGATTTTATGCTGGCCCGGATCAATCGAAAAACCATCCAGGTCTTTTGAAACAAAAGGAAGTTCTGAACCCGCGTCCACCAGGAGTTCATGGGATCCGCCCTTGGTTCCCAGATAGACGGCCTCGTTTAATACGGTACTCCGCAGTTGGATCCCCGAAGCGTCGCCCCGGATCGCCGGTAATCCCCGATCCGTTTCTCCGTATTTATGCAGGTAATAATGATACACCGCCGCGCCCCGGGCAACCGCCTGGTCCGGATCCAGGGCAACAATGGGCTTAAACCCAAAAAACCGTTCAAGCCGCTCCTGGATCAGGTACAGCTTGGACATGCCCCCGTTGAGGACCACCGCATCCACCCCAAGCGTGTCGGTCTGTAATTTATGGGACGCTTTTTTCAACACATCCAATATGGGGTAGATAATGGTATTGATGGCTGCTTCGTTATGAATCGTATCAAATCGTTGGTAGTCTTGATACTGCAGCTGATTTCCTAACAGGGGAGCAAGGATTCTTTCAAATTGCTCCTTGGTAAAGGTATCATCGTAGGCATAACCGTTGTGCATACGGCCGCCTACGGAACTTTCGATGGTTTCATCTCCCCAGGTATCATCCTGGGCAGTGGATACTTGATCGTTTATATCTATTTTTAAATTTTCCGCATAGCTTACAAGCTGGGCCATGACTTCTTCTTTTTCCGTTTCTATTTTATGCACGATACCCGGGGTGCTGCGGTATTGATTGCAGTACCGCATATACATTTCCCGGGCCAGCAACGCATCAAAATCATCTCCTCCAAGACGGGTGTACCGGTTGGTGGCGAGTTCGTCCATTTGGAGGATCTCGCTGTTTGTATCATTCCGGCTTAACGTATGCAAGGTTATATCCAATGTTCCGCCTCCAATATCAAACACCAGGACTTTCTGCGGTTTTGAGGTATCCAAAAGGTGGGAGGGTATTTCTCCCTTTTGCATTTGATTGAGCAAATCATACATCACCGCATTGGGTTCAGCCAGCAAGACCTGCCGCCTGCGTTTATCCCGGTTGAGTACGTCGATACCCGCAAGCCGCGCGGCTTCCACGGTAGCCTGGCACATAGCCGTATCAAAACTGGCCGGTACGGTGATGATGACATCCCGGATTTCCCGGCGATACACCCGCTTGACTTCTGAGAGCAGGTGTCTGAGTATGTGGGCCGAGATTGCCTCCGGGGTCTTGTCAGGAACATCAGGGCTGAGGCCGCTTACGCTGGTTTGCCCCATCTGGCTCTTTATCGAGCGGGCCACAAACTGGGGACGCATGGTATACTGCCGTTTGGCGAAATCCCCGACCAGAGGTTTCAATTCACCCTTGCGGTCCTCCCGGTAATACACGTATGAGGGGAGAAGCGGTTTCTTCACCGTAGCTCCTTTGAATCCATCCGCGTGGGATGAGGAACTGGAAAACACATCCTCATACCGGGCAATATCCACCACCTTGTTCACAATGCTGCCTGTAGGGGTGATATTGATGATGGATAACACCGAATTGGTGGTCCCTAAATCAATGCCCACGCATAGGTCGTCATGATCTTCGGGGGCCATTTTTTCATGGTTCATCATGTTCTTCCTTTTTTAACGTAAGTTCGACAAAGAGAAAATTTTTTTCTACTCAAAGTCCGCCGGACTTTTTTCTACTCAAGTCCGCCATTACCTGAATGAACCCTCATGTATCCGCATACTTCGTGGAAAGGAGCGTTCCTTCGCGGACCTAAAGAAAAAAAAAGAAAAAGAAACATTAGATTTCATCGAACTCACGTTTTTTACCATACCTCCTCCTGCCCATGAGGGCCTATTCACATAATGGCGGCCAGCCTCTGGTTAATGGCAACGTAAGTCCGACAAAGCGAAAAAAGTCCTTCGCGGACCTAAAGAAAAAAAAGAGAAAAAAGAAACATTAGATTTCATCGAACTCACGTTTTTTTATTTCTTTTATTGTTGCCCGGGAAACCGGTATGTTTTTGTCCTTAAAATACCAGCCCGGTGCAATGACTTCCACCTTTTTTACTGCGCCGTCTCCAAAGGGCGAACCCCGGTAGCTGTAGTTTTCAATGTCCTGGCTCTTGACCGTCATAACCGTACCGACCCGCAGGACCGGATTGATCCCGCTGTCTTTTACAAACTGGATAAGTTTCCGTATCAGAATCGTAAGGCCGTTTATCTCTACCGGTAATTCGTAACGCCGTCTTTTAAGCTCCTCTAAGCCTGCTTTGGCCGCGAAGAGCCCGTCCAGAATAAAACCGTATTTCTCGGAATTCAATGCGGAAAAAAAGTTCACCATTTCCTGGGTTTTGCTTTCCTGGATCTGGATTTCAAATTCGCCTTGCAGTTCTTCCAGCATCTCCTGGGTCCTGCGAAGCTGCGCTTCTTTACGGACAAGCTCCTGCTCAAAGCTCTCCGCGTTGTGGAGATCCCGCTCCCGGGCGCGGTAGAGATCCTCTGCGCTGTCAATCATATCCAGCAAACAATACTTGGCATAGGCTCTGCCCAGGTGCAACAGCTCTTTGGCATGAGGCAGGTCCTGCAGTTCGGGATAATTCCCAAAAAGGGCCATCAAAATACACCGCATCTGGTTGGGGTTTTTATTCGGCGCGGCCCCATACTCCCGGAATTGCTTAAAAGCATACCTATCCCCGTTAAAACAATTAAACCCCACTTCGCTCATGTGCAGCGCGGTTTGGACAAGCTGCTTCCGGTCAGCGCTCTTGAGGCTCATCTGCCGCAGCTTTTGAATTACCCGGTGGCTGGTGTATTCTTCGGTCCCCATGGCGGTATTCATCAGTTCCGCAATCTGCCAGGGTTCAAATTCAGGGCGCTGACAATAGGCAGTCAACAAAACATTCTCTTCGGTGTACATATCCTTGACATGGGCAATCCTCCCCGTGCGCCGGACTATTACCTCATCCAGCTTTTCCAGGATCTCCTTGGGTATCATAACCACTCCTTTGCGTTATAGGGTATATATCTCGCCATTCTCAGCATAGATGAACTGGCTTCTACAGGAAGCAGAAGCCATAAGTTCCGCTTCCAAACAATTAGCGGCTCCCCTATCATCATCACCGGTATGTACCAGGATGACCGTTTTGGGATTATAGGTGCGTATAAAGCGCTTTAACTCGTGATAGGTGGGATGCAGTGAAAAATCAATTTTTTTCCCCCAGGCTTGCGGGTCCGGGAAGGCGCGGCCGGAACCCGGGGCTTTCCGTCCAATCCACACCCAGGGGCCTGGACTATGGCGCGGGCAGGCATGGTTCCATGGTTTGAGAACCCGTATGTTCATACGCTCCATCTTTTCCGCCAGCAACAGCAGTTGCCGGTCCATATATACCGGCGCGGCAGGGAGGCGTTTTTTTTCCATGCCCTCATTGATAACCTGTAAAACCTCCCAGGCTTTGGTAAGCTGGGAGGTCTCCAAATACATCGAATACCCTGAGGCCAACCGGTTTTTTATGGATCCCAAGTGCCTGCTTATCCCCGGGGAGGCGTAAGATGGATGTTTTGCGTGAACCCCGCATATAATCATCGTATCAAATTGCACCTTATCCGGTAAGATATAGGAAGAGGTCAATGCGCTGGGTTGGCATGAAAAATCCCCGGTATATAGGATGCTCCGGTCCGGGGTTTGGATGTGGACCATGGCTGCTCCGGGTATATGTCCCGCCTCATAGAAGGTAACGGTATAACCGGACAGGAGCATGGGACGGCAATACCCCTCGGTAATAATGGACCGGATTGCCTTATCAAGCTGTATTTCTTCATGTTCCCGCTGTTGAGCGGTCATGGCGCCGGGGTATGGGCCTCCCAGGTCCCACAGCATATAGGTAATCAGCGCTTTGGTGATAGGGGTGGCATAGATTCCCGCCCGGGTGCATACCGAAGCCAGGTATCCGAGTTCCCCTACATGGTCATAGTGGCTATGGGATATAAAAATATGGTCAATCTGCTGTAAGGACTCTAAAAAAGGGGGTTTTAGAATAAAGGAGAATTGGGGAGCACAGACCCCATTGGGGGTTTTACCGCAGTCCAAGAGGATGTTTCGCTCGTTTATTTGGAGGAAATAGCAACTGGCCCCTACTTCCTGTCCGCCTCCCAACGGGACAAACCGTATCTTGGTTTTCATGTTTTTCCCTACTTGATTTACCTTACTCTAGGACGCTTTTTTAGTATACTACAGGGCGCTGGCCCGCGGCTAGTTTCCCGTGCGGGGTACCCCAAGGGTATGCCTTTATAAACTTGACAGATGGAAGATTAAAAAATTATAATGCCTCTGTATCTTGGCTCTAACCGGTTGTAGCATCAGGTTAAAAAGTCAGTAGTAAGGAACGGTGTATGAGAGAGCTATATGTTGTTTATTGCCCCCCCCCCCCCCCCCCCTAAAAACCGGGGATTGTATGGGCTTGGCCGCATCCGCAGGGAGAAAAGCTCCAGGGAGGGATGCGGATGAACCGTAAAAAACCATCCCTGGCATTTATTTTTAGCGCGCTGTCCTTAATCACCATGGTGGTGAGTATGGCGGTCATGTCCCTGGTATTCTTTATCAGCCTTCGCCGGCTTTCCTATACCCAGATTATCGCGGCCACCAGAGAAAACGCGGCCCGTATGAGCGGCCAGGTGGAAGCTATCATTGCCTCCCATGTAGCCCATTTGGAATACACGATTATCAGCGCCATCCCCTATATGCGGGAAGAACCGGTGGATAGAGACGGACTGAGCAGGTATTTTGATGATATGCAGGCCGCTTTGGACAATGTTATGATGATTTACGCTACCAATAACCTCCGCTGGAATGATCCGGGGGGGTATTGGGCCTCCAGTACCGGCTGGATCCCCAATGAAGACTGGAATAATCTGGAACGTCCCTGGTACCAGGACGCCAAAAAAGCCCAGGATACTGTGGCCTTTACCCTGCCCTACGTTGATGCGGCTACCGGAGGGATCATCTTTGCTATGACCCGAACCGTGTTTGATAAAGACCGCCGGGACTTAGGGGTGGTTGCTGAAGATGTCTCCATCGCTTCCCTGGGAACCATCCTCAAGGAACATACCTCCCAGCCCCAGCAGCAAACCTTTTTGATTACCCAGGAGGGACGCTTCATTACCAACCCCGATGAACGCGCGGTAATGACCAAAGATTTCTTCGCCGAACTGGGTCTGGAACGATACCGCTCCCAGGTTTTGTCCGCGTCCTCCTTCTCGGCAATGGATAAAGATGTTTTTATTGCTTCCTTCCTCATACCGCAGGCAAACTGGTTCCTGGTTTCCACCATACCTGCTGCCTCCGTCTTTGCCGAAGCCAACCGCAGCCTCTTCCGCAGCCTCATCGTCAGCGTCTCCCTCTTTATCCTGGCTGCCTTGGTGTCCTTGATCTGCACCCGGATCATCGTAAAACCCTTCCAATACCTCCAGTCCTTCTCCGCGGTGATTGCCGAAGGAGACTTCTCCGGTATGGTTCCAGAGTACGGCACCGCTGAAGCCGCAGGACTTTCCCAAGGGTTTAACCGCATCAATGAACATATTTCCGCGCTGGTCAAAAATATCACCCGTTCCTTTGAATGGATGCGTATCCAGGGAATGGAACTGAAACAGGTGGTGAATCAGTCCTCTGCGGCTGCCACGGAAATCGTACAAGCCGTCCACGAGGTAGACCAGCAGGTCAAAGCGGAAGCGGGCATGGTGGATAAAACCGTGGCCCACATCGACGATAAGATTGTGTCCCTGCACGCCTTGATTCAGGAACAATCAGCCCAGATACGCGCCTCCTCCGCTGCCATAGAAGCCATGATTGCCTATAACCAGCACATGGAAACCCAAATCTCCGGCTTAAACGATCAGATCCTC
>JAISOX010000062.1 GCA_031275325.1 Treponema sp. | reverse complement strand
GCCGCAGCGGAACAAAAGCCGGAAACCATGATTGTAGGGGAGGCCCTGTTTTGCTCTTCCCTCCGCGCATACCTTGAAACCGAAGGGGGTTCCGGCCCGGTGAGTATAGGCACCTTCTTTTCCCAAGGCAAAGAACTCCTGCGCCCCGGGGATTATCTTTTCGCCGCCGAAGATGAAGCCCGCGCGGCCCTGTCCGCGCCTCATCTCAAATGGATTCTCGCAGACCCCCTTGTAAAGGAGCTTGTCCCCCAAGCAGGGAGCGCGCGCTTCACCCCGCTCCCTCACCGGGCGGTCTCTGGCCGCCTCTACAGCGAGAGCCGGCTTACGTTTTTCGGCACGCCCCGCTTCTAAAACCCGCCCTGTTTTTCATCTTTTGCCCTGGTACTAAGGATTGCCCCAGAACGGAAAACCGATTCCCTGACCAAGGCTATGTTTGATCCTTGACCAAGGCTATGTCTAACCCCTGACATAGGCTATGTCTGATCCTTGACTAAGGCTATGTCTAACCCCTGACATAGGCTATGTCTGATCCTTGACTAAGGCTATGTCTAACCCTTGACTAAGGCTATGTCTGATCCTTGACTAAGGCTATGTCCAGGGAGAGCGCTTATAAAAGTACCCTGAACCGGGAGCAAAGGAAGCGTGAAAGCCTAAGGGCTCAAGCTATTCATTCGACCAGGCCCGCTGTTTCCCCCGCCCGATGCCGCTGCTTTTCGTTTCACTGCCGGCCTGTGCCGCGGTCAACCGGAGTTTCCTCAAGAGCGTCGTGTTCTCCGGCCCCTTGTCTTTCCGGCCCAAGGCCATGGCGATGACCGCCAGTATGGTAAGGATGATCCCTTCCTGGGCCAGGTACAGCTTGTTCCCCGCTACCTGGGGTCCCGTATGACCGGAAAATAGGTCATATTGGGCATCATTGCTGGTAAAACCATGCCAAGTATACCTCCTTCCCCATCTTTTTTAGATGCCTCCCAGGGGTTGACGGGGATAAGAGAACCAGGTATAGTAATTCTATACAAACAATAAACCGATAGGAGGTTTTTATGGAAAAGAAGCAAACAATAAAAAGACTCAGGGGACTGTTCATCGGCGGCGTGCTTATGGCCCTTATATCCGGGTGTAGTTCCACCCCCAAGGTTAGCCGGGTTGATGCGGGTACGCAGACCGATCTAAGCGGTTATTGGAATGATACGGATGTCAGGATCGTCTGCGATAGTCTCATTAAAGCCTGCCTTGACTCCCCCCGGGTCGTGCAGGCCACTGCCCAGCTCGGTAGACTCCCCCGGGTCTTAGTGGGTACGTTTAAAAACGACAGCGATGAACATATTGATACCTCTATCATCGCAAGCACCATGGAAGTCGTCATATTTAACAGCGGGAAAGCGGATTTTGTCGCGGGAGGATCGACCCGCAGTGATCTTCGGGCTGAACGGCAGGATCAGCAGGGTAATGCCAGCGAAGATACCGCCGCAGCCTTGGGAAATGAAACCGGAGCGGATTTCCTCCTCACGGGATCCGTTAAAACCATCATTGACGGCGCAGGGAATACCGCCACGAGAACCTATTTTGTGAACGCGGAAATGACCAACATCGAAACAAACGCCCGGTTATGGATGGCGCAGAACAGCGAGATCAAGAAGGTCATCACAAGGCCTAAGGCAAAGCTCTAAGGCTTTCCTGAGGGGCCTTTAATTTTTATAGGGGGTATGCCATGCAGTTAAAAGGAACCCTAAAAACGAGGTTGTTTTTTCCGCTGTTTTCTATTTTTGTTATAGGGCTCTTGTTTTGTCTTTCCTGCGCCACGGGAAACCCCTACCTGAAGATTGACAACGCCGTGGAGCAGGGGGATCATCAGACCGGTATAGCCATACTTGAAAAAGACAAAAAGGCTATCTACCGGGATAAAGATGCCATCCTCTATTATCTGGATAAGGGGATGCTCGCTCATTATGCGGAAGCCTACGATGATTCTACCCAACTCCTTCAGCAAGGGGAACGGGCCATAGAAGAGGCGTTTACGAAAAGCATCACCATGGAAATTGGTTCGTACTTGTTGAACGATAAAACCAAGGAGTACGACGGAGAGGATTACGAAGATATTTATATCAATGTCTTTAACGCCCTCAACTACTACCATAACCATAAGATAGAAGACGCGTTGGTGGAGATTCGGCGGATGAACAATAAACTGCGGTTTTTGGCTTCAAAATACGGAGAGATCCGGACCAATCTGCAGCAAAAGGCCCTGGCGGAAGGAGAGGTTGTTCCGCCGAATCCTGAAGCGGCCACGCAATTTTCAGACTCCGCCCTCGCCCGTTACCTGGGGATGCTGTTTTACCGGGCTGTGGGTAACTATGACGACGCCCGGATTGATGGGGACCAACTCAAGGTGGCTTTTGTCAATGCTCCTTCCGTATATGCCTATCCTCTGCCTCCGTCCCTGGACGAGGAATTGGGGATTCCTCCGGGGAAGGCCCGGCTTAATGTGATTGGATTCAGCGGCCTGTCTCCGATCAAAAACGAAGAGGCGATACGGATACCCCTGCCTGATTTCCGGTATATCAAGATTGCCCTGCCGGTCATGGTAAGCCGTCCCTCCCAGGTGCATAAGATTGAGGTGGTTTTTGATGATGGGAACCGCTTTGACCTGGCATTACTGGAAGATATGGAGGCCGTGGCCCGGGAAACGTTCAAAGAAAAGGTCAACCTGATATACCTCAAAGCGGTGATCCGGGCTACGGTTAAAGGGGTAACTTCATCTGCCCTTAATGCGGCGGCGGCGGAGGCCGATGATGGGTCTACGAGTTTACTGCTCAGTATGCTCAGCCTAGGGACCCAAGTTTTTGCAGAGGCCAGTGAACAGGCGGACCTGCGGATCTCCCGTTATTTCCCTGCCAAGGCCTATGTGGGGGGTATTACCCTGGATCCAGGCACCTATTCTTTTACTACCCATTACTATGGGGCAAACGGCGGGCGGATCGCTTCTTTTGATAATACGGTAACGGTCAAGGAAGACCAGCTTAATTTAGTGGAGGTTGTATGTTTAAAATAAGATACCTCGCGGTATTGTGGGCAGTATCTCTTATAGGTTGTGCCAGCAGTCCGTCCCGGGAGGATGATGCGGTTGCTGCGGCCCAGACTGCGGTTGCCGCTATGGAGGGTGGAAACCGGGCCCCCAGCCAAGGGGGAACGTCCTCCGGCTCTGCTCCTGTAAAGGTCAGAGAGGGTAATGAACCTGCGTGGGTTTCCGTTCCAGATGCGGTGTATGACAAGAACATCTATGTTACGGCGGTGGGGTATGGGGTTGACCGCAATCAAGCGGAGAAAGATGCCCTGGGAAGGCTGGTAGCTGTTTTTGGTCAATCGGTCCAGGCGGACTTAAAGACGATCACCAGCTATTCAGAAGCAGTTTCCAAGGGCGCGGTTAATGTCTCCGAGAATACGGTGGTGCAAAACGCCATCAAGACCTCCGCCGGCATGGATACCCTTATAGGCGCGGAAATCGAGGATGTATGGTTTGATAGTAAAAACACCTATTATGCGGTAGCGGTGTTAGAAAAGGCAAAAGCATCAAGACTCTACAGTGATATGATCCGGTCCAATGAACGGATCATTGATGATCTAACTGCGATGTCCCTTGAGGAGAAGCAGAGTTTGGATGGATTTTCCCGGTATCAGCTTGCCGCGACCATTGCGGATGTGAACCGGGTGTATGCCAATGTTTTAGCCATTGTAGGGGGGCCTTCCGGTGTTGGGTCCGGGGATATCAAAAAAGGGGATAATTATCGCCTGGAAGCGATGAACATTACCAAGAGTATTCCCATTTCGGTAAGGGTTACCGATGGCCGTTTCAGTCGTATTAAAGATGCCTTTGCTTCCGCGCTTACCAAGCAGGGATTCAGGAGCGGTGGTACTGACTCCCGGTATGTTCTGCAAGTGCGGGTTGACTTTTCCCCGGTGGAGATGCCCAACCAGCAAAACAAATTTACCCGGTATGCTATTGAAGCGCATCTTATTGATACGAGAGATGCCAGCGTGCTTTTGCCTTTTAACATCAGCGGACGGGAAGGACACATCTCTCTTTCAGAAGCGGAAAATCGGGCGGTGGTAGCGGCAGAAAAAAAGATCAACGATACCTATGGTACGGTCTTATCAGATTACCTGGCAAGTTTATTGCCGAATACTAAATAAGTTGAACTTGGGGCGGCGCAGATTATCTGGGAGGGCCACTGTCGGAATAACCTGCGCTTGTTGTTGCTTGTAAGTTTGAGAAAAGATACATCACCGGGATCCAATTGGAGTCGGGCTATAGTCTAAAGTTCATCTGCACGGATGGTTCTGTAACAGCTTCCGGTGTCCAATTTAAAGAAGCCAAGCAAACTTATTTATAGCTTGCGTTCATCCCTGAAAAAGCAGGTTCCTGTCTTGAGGGTATGAGGGTTTTACGCTTAGGCGAAGGGTTTCCTGCTCCGTTTTACCCGGTGCCTGTCCCATGACGCCAAAACAGGGGCAGCGTAATCTCGGTTGTAACTGGTACGGTGAATTGTCTCGGTGATTTTTGTCAATCTTTCATGGCATCCAATGTAATACCTCTCCTTTACAGACATCCCTGAGTTTAGTATGGTTTAAGTATGGGTAGCCCAAGATTCAAAAAACGATACCTTGTGCTTGTTCTGGGGGTCTTGCTGGTAAGCCTCCTGACCGGTGTTTTTTGGTTCCGGGCACCGGTGCTGCTGGTTACAGATGCCCCTTTTAATGCCCTGTATGGTATTCGGAGGGCCGGTATAAAACGCCTCGAAACCACCCTCAAGATGATGCGGCAGATTAAGCCGGTGCTTATCGGAGAAAACGCCGGTCCGGATATGGTGCTGTTTGCGGTAGAGGAAGCCCACAGCGCCCCCTATGGAGTATTGTTCCCTTACCGGTATTATGAGGGGGCTGAACGGTATATAGCTCAATTTCCCCACATACCGGTCTTTATCCTGGGAGGCCGGAACCGGGATCCTCAGGTCCCCGGAGGGATCTTTGTGGGGACCGATACCAAGTTGGATCTGTACCGGGCAGGGCTCTGTGCCGGCATTTTTGCCCAACATGAGGGTTCAAGGGATGGAGAGGTCCTTGCTCAGGGGGAGATCCTGTTTTTTCAGAACGAAGGAATTGCCGCTGAATACCGGGAAGCCTTTAGCATGGGGCTTCAGGAACAAGGATTTACAAAAGAGCCAAAATATCTCAATATAAAACAAGATTATACCGATAGTATACAAAATGTTTCCTGCGTGGTTATGCAAGGGCAAGCGACCCTCTTTCTTGAACGAAATCTGGAGATACCGGTTATTTTATTTTCTTGGATTGATCCGGATGTAACCTCAAGGGCGGTAAAGCTGGTGGTAGATGATTCTCCTTGGGCAGTGGCGGGGAAGACGATAGCCATGATACCGGGGAGGCAGGGAGAAGTTGTTCCTTCGGACTGGGTGTTTCCAGGGCAGCGACTAGTGGATAAGGAGGTTTTAAGCCGTTTGAAAAAAGTGCTTCTTAGAAGTATACTTTAATTAAAAAGCTATTGCATAAGAGGATTAATATGATATATACTTGGAGAGGTTTGACAAAGGTCTCATAAGTAAGTATACTATTATTTGATCTTAAAGTTCCCTACGTTGAAAAGGAGTATAGGATGAAACATGGTAGTTTCAGGGCTATTTGCTTAATTTTTTTGGCATGTATAGCAGTATTATCAGCTTTTGGTGATGAGCAGGCGGTGGCTCTTGAATCCAGGATTTTGGAGACGTTTGATCAAAATGATGAGTCTCTATATGACTGGAAGGTTGAAGCTAGTAAATTCGCCACCAAAACCGATGAAGATTCATTTCCCAAAGTAACGTATGTTGCTACATGGCCTGCGGCGCTTTTTGGGTCTAATCCTGATGGGGCAGACCTTAAGAGTCTTGGTATTTGGGGTCGTTTTGATCGCCGGGGATATAACTGGATCGATGTGTATCCGGTAAATGCAGGTGAGGAAGAGGGAGGAGCCGTTGAAATCCCTATTCCTGGCCGGGTTCGATATCTGGATATGTGGGTATGGGGATCCAATCTTAATTACCACATAGAAGCCTATCTGCGAGATTATCAGGGGGTAATTCATACGGTTGATTTGGGATCTATTGCCTATCAGGGATGGAAAAATTTGCAGGTTGCCATACCTAAAAATTTCCCCCAGGCTAAACGGGTACTTCCCCGGCTTGCTCCTTTAACCTTTGTTAAATTCCGGATATGGACGGCGCCTACTGAACAAGTAGATAACTTCTATATTTATTTTGATCAGCTCAAGGTGCTTACCGATACTTTCGAGGCGCCTTATGACGGTGATGAGCTGGCAAACCCTGCTCGGGTGCAGGAATTCTGGAATAGTGAGGGAGGTCTTTAATGAAGCGATTAAGCGGTATAGCCTTGTGTCTTTTGTTGAGCGGGGCTTTGTTCGCTCAGACTCAGGACGGGGCGGTTGGTTCTACGGATCCGAGTCGGATCGGGATTGATGCGGCTCAACAGAACCTGAAAGAGGTTTCGGTTGATAAATTCGAACATGACGGATATTGGCGGCCTACCATTTCTGTAGACAACGGGTTTATCAGTTCTCGGCTTTTTGAAGGAGCTCCGGCAGGGAAAGAGCCTTTACCGGAAGAAGAGGGTCTGGACATTCCTGATCAGCATGTATTGGGTACCCGGGTTGATTTTCTCCATCGAGGGCATGTCAGTTTTACCTTAACCCCCTTACGGCCTATTCCTATTGAGGGGATAACCAAGACTATTTCCGTGTGGGCAGTAGGACGGAATTTTAATCATGAATTAAAGATCCTTATCCAAGATTCTCTTGGCCGTCCTTTTGAGCTTTCCATGGGAAAGTTAAATTTCCAAGGATGGAAAAAACTGACCGTGGCGATTCCTCCCCAGGCGTATGATGGAAGAGGCGGGATTGTACAGCGGAATTATCATTATAATAACTATCTGGGTATTAAGGTGACTGGGTTCAGGGTCGATTGCGATCCTGCGGAAACGGTGGGGACTTATTATTTTTATTTAGATGATCTCCGGGCCGTTACAGACCTATTCCCTGAGAACAACCGGGACCCGGATGATATGGCTGATGCCTGGTAGAACCGGGAAGTTCAAAGGGCCGGTAGGGGTTCTCTGAATGAAGAGGGTTAGGGAAAGCAGTGAAGGTATTCACCGGCTCCCTGGCCCTTTTTTTATGAGGTTAAGGGTAATATCCCCTAATTCTGCCTAAAAGTAAGCTGAGAGGCAAGTTATTTTTTAAAGCCTTTTTTATAATTCATCGAATCAGGTAAAAAATACTTCAAAACCCGCTTTATAGGAGTGTAATTTTTTCTATACATTCTTACTCTGTGTTAAGGTCTGGGTCTGATCCGGGTATAGAGCAGGGCATTGCCTTTTTTAGCCAATCTTTTCACGATTCCTAGCCTCGTGAGTACATAGAGGGTTTTGCGAGCCAAGGAAGGGGTAATTCTGGCGATGTTCCCTAAATCCTGAGCGGTGAAAGGTTCAACTTCCAGAAAGGGGAGAAAAAGCGTATACTCCTCCTTCCCTGACAGAATAAGGGAATCGTGAACTCCGATAAGTTCGGTATCAATAATGCTGATCCCTCTACGACGCCAAGAACCCCAGCCGTCTTGTCTTCGTTGTTGTTTTACCGCTACCATAGCAAGTTCTATGGTTAATCCAGGTATGAGAGGTATTTCCGGAGCGTAAACCAGGGCCTTGAAGAGGTCCCATATAGTGCCTTTCCGCGGGCTTTTCCGGCAATAGCACCGCGTATTCTCTGCATCATAGAGTTCGATGTATTTTTGTATGATAATGGGATGGATGATCCGGATCGATCTCAAGGGGGTAATATGCTTAACCTTATCCTTGAGGGGCCTGAAGCTGCCGATTTGTACCTCGATGATCTCCCCGGTTTTGGTTATCCCATCACAGACGTACTTTCCCGTATACCCGGCGCTAACTTCGATTACACCTCCTTTTCCGGCATAGCGGATTTTGAGATCCCGGTGGAGGCTGCTTTCTCGTACGGTCCCGATACGCTTATCATATCCATCAGAGGGTATCCATTGATTTTCATGGGGAAGCATAAAGAAGCATATCCAAATTCGCAGGGGAATACAAGGAAACCCTTTTGGATGGCCGATAGAATCCATTTTTTTAATGAAGACCTTGACGGAGTCCCTGGGCTGAATGAATATATAAGTTGAGAATACTATGTGAAGCGGTTTCAAAATCTCAAGTTTTGAAATAGCAACCTGAGGTGTAAGTGAAAAGCAGGCTTTAGACCGCTTTTTCGGAGGTCAGTTTCATTGGAAACGAAGTTTCTAACCGGGTTTTGAAAAAGCCTACTTATCTGAGTTCGACGAGTCGCGATGCATGAAGCACTTGGGCGGTGTGGAAGAGCTTCCAAGCCTAAAAGTGCTTCATGTGTTACTGCTAGACCTCAGTAATACTAGAGAAAAAACCGGTAAAAAGACTGCGGGTGTAAAGAACGGTAAGTCTACTCGTCCATCTGCAAGGAGAACCTATGGAAAACATGCGGATGCCGGTAAAAGGAATTGAAACTATCTATCGAGCATGGTATTTTATAGACATGTACCGATACTCCATTACTGTACCATTAATTTTCTGGAGTGTTCAAGGATTTACCCGGTATAACGTATACATACACGACCGGATTTAAACAGGAATGGGGTATATGGAAATCGTTCATACTCCGGTTTTGCTGGAAGAGACCTTGCAATTGCTTGCTCCTCGGCAGCCGGGGGAGTTGATGATTGATGCGACCGTGGGGGAGGGCGGGCATAGTTATGCGTTTTTATCTCGGTTTCCAGATTTACGGCTTATTGGTATTGATGCAGATCGGGAAATACAGGAGGTAGCCAAGAAGCGGCTTGAGGTATTTGGGGAACGGGTCCATTGGTATACCGGATGGTCGCATGATTTTTTTGCCGATTTCTCGGCTGAAAAGCCGGATACCATACTCATTGATTTGGGGGTAAGCCGGTATCATTACGAGAAAGGAGGGCGGGGTTTTAGTTTCCTGCGGGATGAAGTCCTGGATATGCGAATCGACAGGACCCAGGGCTTGGCCGCAGCAGAACTCATAGCGGATCTTTCTGAAAAAGCATTAGCCGATTTGTTGTATACCTATGGGGAAGAACGGTATGCAAGGCGGATCGCCCGCAGTATTACCGAGGCCAAATCCAGGGGAGGGATAAGCCGGTCTGGGACCCTGGCGGACATTGTGGTTCAGGCGCTGCCATTGCGGTACCGGGGAAATACCCATCCTGCCACCCGGACCTTTCAGGCGCTGCGTATCGCGGTCAATGGAGAGCTTACCCATCTGCAGGAGCTTTTGGAAAAGGCTTTAACGATCCTTAAACCTGGAGGACGGATGGGGGTCATCACCTTTCACTCCTTGGAAGATCGGATTGTGAAGCATTTCTTTCGGGAAAAGGGCAAGGATTATACTAGTCCTCAGGAGCAACCGATATATGAATATAAAAGGAGGGGTAAAAGTGTCAATGTGCTTTATCGAAAGGGTATTACCCCAGGAGCGTTTGAAATACGCCATAACCCGTCCTCTCGAAGCGCCAGGCTTCGGATAGCGGAAAAAGTAGTAGATGAGGATGTATGCCTTCAGGATAAGGAGATGCGGTGAAAGGGCAGTTGGTACTTTTATATTTTATTGCTCTTACCATCCCGCTGTTGTTAGGTATTACTGCATGGCAATCCTCCCGATACGCTGCCTTAGAACGGGAAGTGGGACAACTGGAAGTGGATCAAGTAGAATGGATAGAGAATAATAAGAGTCTCATTGCAGGAATTGCCGTACTTTCATCCCCAGGGAGAATAGAAAAAATTGCTAAGAATGAATTAGGTTTATCAAAGATACATCCTGAAAATGTATTGCAGATTCGGATTGAAGGGAGCAAGAGCCTTGATGGATAATCCTCAAAAGGAGACAGCACAGACCAAGGAAGAAGGGGTCTCAAAGGAGCCAGAGATGGTGATAGATTGGGCTGATTTATCCAAAGCCTTGGGGGCACAACTCATCTCCTTTCAAAAAAAACCAGATGTGATCCATGGAGTTTGCTCATCGGTATGTATTGATTCTCGGCAGGTGGTACCAGGGGCCCTTTTTGTAGCTCTGGTAGGCACGGTTCAGGATGGGCATCGGTATGTAGGGGCTGCGTTTGCAGCAGGCGCAAGCGCAGCTATGGTTGCCCGATCTCGTTTTGAAGACCCTGCCTTAGATCTGATACATCAAACCCAGGAAGTCCAGGGCTTGCTCTTGGTGGTAGAAGATACCCTGCGAGGCCTCCAGCAAGCCGCGGCTTACTACCTGGCCCAGTTCCCCAATTTGCTCAGAATTGGTATTACTGGTTCATCGGGAAAGACCACCACCAAGGAGATTGCCGGGGCGATAATAGGCCGGGAACAGCCGGTGATTATGAACCAAGGCAACTTGAATTCGGAGACCGGGCTTCCCCTGTCGGTTTTTAAGGTTCGTCCTCATCACCAGGTGGGGATATTTGAAATGGGGATGAACCGGTCCGGGGAGATAGGGGAGCTGGCCCAGGTGCTTAAACCTCATATTGCCCTCATTACCAATATTGGATCCGCTCATATCGGCATACTCGGTAGCAAGCAGGCTATTGCACAAGAAAAAAAGGGGATTTTTTCAGCGTTTTCTGGCAATGAACGGGCCCTAATCCCGGAGGATGAGCCCTATAGAGATTTTCTTGCAGAAGGTATCAAGGGAAAGGTTTGTTTCTATGGTCCTCAGTTATTCAGAGAATTGGCGGATCTCCAGGATCGAGGTCTTGAGGGCATTGATCTCAGGTGGGAAGACATGCCGGTTCACTGTCAGCTTTCAGGAAAGCATAATATACGGAACCTTTTAGCAGCCCTTGCTATAGCCCGGGAAATCCCAGTCAGTTCCAATGCAATACGGGGAGGACTGGAATCGGTACAGCCGCTTTTTGGCCGGAGCGAGATTCTCAGGGGATCTGTTACGGTGATTCGGGATTGTTACAATGCCAACCCTGAATCCATGCAGGAAGCCATTAGGTTCTGCGATAGTCTTGACTGGCAAGGACGGCGGATGTATGTAATCGGTTCTATGCTGGAACTGGGAAGCGCTTCTCTGGAGGCTCATGCAGCAATTGGCCGGGTCTTAGCAGCCTCCAAAGCGGATTGGATCTATTTTTTGGGCTTCGAAACCCGAGGAGCAATAGCGGCCTTAAAGCAGGCCCTGAGAGGGACCGGGCAGGGAGAAGCGGGCAGGGTGGGTTTCTATTATACCGATAGTCTATCCTCCTTATCCCAGATGCTGGCGGACCAGATCCAGCCTGGTGATCTGGTACTGTTAAAGGGTTCCCGGGTCTGGGGATTGGAAGGGCTCACCGATGTGGTGATGGGTATTCATACGGTAAAGACCGATGAAAGAGTAAAGGGAGGGGTTTAGGTGTTTCTGGAATTCATTTATCCCCTGGTTAAATATTTCACCCCCCTTAATGTGTTTCAGTACCTCTCATTCCGAGGCGCCTATGCAGCCTTAACTACCCTGCTCATCTGTTTTATCTTAGGCCCCCGGATAATCGAAGCCCTTCGAAAATTCAAGATAGGTCAAGCAGTTCGAGAAGATGGTCCTGAGAGCCATTTGAAAAAAGACGGCACTCCTACTATGGGAGGGATCCTGATTATTTTTTCCATGATTTGTTCGATGCTTTTGTGGCAGGATTTTAAAAATGCTAAGGTGTGGCTTACCGGTGGAGCGTTGGTGGCTTTAGGATGCATCGGTTTCATAGATGATTTTCTCAAGGTCCGGCACCATAATTCCGCAGGTTTACCGGCCTGGGCAAAACTGGCGGGTCAGTTTACGGTGGCCATTGGGGTGGTACTTTTCCTGTATTTTTCAGAGGAAGAAGGGATCACCGTTCTGTATATTCCGTTTTTCAAGAATCCTGTGGTGGATCTGGGGGTCTTATGGATACCTTTTGGGATTCTCCTTATCGTGGGGGAATCCAATGCGGTGAATTTTACTGATGGGCTTGATGGGCTTGCAGCGGGACTCCTTATTCTGGTATTTATTACCTTAGGGATCCTCACGTATCTTTCAGGGCGGGCGGATTATTCCTCCTATCTTGGGATCCCCTATATTACCGGGGGAGGGGAATTGACGGTTTTTTGCCTTGCCGCAGTGGGGGCCTGTATCGGGTTTCTCTGGTTCAATGCCCATCCCGCGGATGTATTCATGGGAGATGTGGGGAGCCTCCCCTTAGGGGGGGGTACGGCAGTGGTCTCCTTGATTATTAAAAAGGAAATCCTGATTCTCATTATTGGAGGGGTTTTTATTTTGGAGATTGCCTCGGTAATCATCCAGGTAATTTCGTATAAGGTGCGGAAGAAGCGGGTGTTTAAAATGGCTCCATTGCACCATCACTTTGAATTATCTGGATGGGCGGAAACTAAGGTGGTTATCCGTTTTTGGATCTTGGGAGGGCTGTTTGCCATCATTGCCGTATCAACGTTGAAAATTCAATGAAGAAAAAGCACGTTCCATGGCATTACCAGGGGGTAATGAAGAGGACCTATGTATCACTTTACGGTTGAAAAAACAGGACGCCGGGTCCATACCGATCATATTTTGGTTGCCAGTATCTTCCTCCTTACCGGCTTGGGGATGGTAACCCTCTATTCTTCCTCCTACGTATACGCGGAACGTTTCTTTGAAAACGGGTTGTACTTAATATCCCGGCAGCTTTTCTTTTTGGGAGCAGGGATGGTGCTGTTTTTGATGACTTCCCGGATCAATTTGGATTGGGTACGGAATTATCGTTTGCCGGTGCTTGCAGTCCTGGGAACGATTCTACTCTGTATCCTTCCCCTGTTGCCCGTGGTAGGGGTAACGAAAAATGGCGCTTCCCGATGGTTCCGTATCGGTTCCGAGACCTTTCAGCCTTCAGAACTAGTGAAGCTGGTCTTGCCTCTGTATTTGGCTCATATTTTTGATAAGAAGCAGGAGCAGATTCATTCCTTAACTAAGGGTATCTTGCCGCCGTTTTGTATTACCGCCTTGTTCATTATACTCATCTCATTACAAAACAACTTTTCCACTGCCGCGTTCATTGCGATGAATGGGGTGTTGATTTTTTATATTGCAGGAGTGAAGTATCGTTACTTTCTCAGCGGTTTATTCATGTTTCTGCCCTTTGCCCTGTTGTTGATATTAACTAAGGAACACCGGTTTAGGCGGATTATCAGTTATCTTAACCCAACCTGGGAACCTCATGGGGCAGGATACCAGGTTCGGGCTTCCATTACCGCTATTGCATCTGGTGGATTTTGGGGCAAAGGGATAGGTCATGGGATACGGAAATTTGCTGGGGTTCCTGAAGTTCAATCAGATTTTATTTTTTCCTCTTTTGCTGAGGAGATGGGTTTTTTAGGGATATTGTTTTTTGTGCTGCTCTTTGGGGTTTTTGCCGCTCGAGGATACCGGGCGGCTATACGAGCCGAAGGGATCTATCGGCGGCTTTTGGCCTTTGGACTGGTTACCATGATCGTGTTTCAGGCCCTTTTAAATATTGCGGTGGTTTCCGGTTCAATTCCTGCTACCGGGATTCCCTTGCCCTTTTTTTCTGCTGGGGGTTCATCCCTGGTAACCACCATGATTGGAGCAGGGATCATCGTCAATATTTCCCGGTCCCGGGAAGGACCCGGGACATTTGGCCCTTCAACCATGAAATATACCGCCCGGCCAGAAGGCTGGTATGGGGTTGATCCTGAGGCATCCTATGTCCGATGATAATATTTTTACCGAAAATATATTATCCCCTGACTTCTTATCCGATGATATAGAAACAGTAGCGGATGAATCGGCAGGTCCCTCCCTCATAGAAAAGGCGCTGAAGTGGATCATCATCGTTATTGTGGCCATCAT
Organism: Treponema sp.; assembly: GCA_031275325.1. Taxonomy (GTDB): domain Bacteria; phylum Spirochaetota; class Spirochaetia; order Treponematales; family Breznakiellaceae; genus JAIRLU01. The sequence goes on along the minus strand of JAISOX010000062.1, from coordinate 21,883 downwards.
CGGAGGGGAATTGATCTTGCTCTTGGTGGTTAACCCGTGTCTGCCCTTGTCCCGGGTAGAAGTAACGGGAATGCCGGAATTGGATATAGCCATGGTTCTTAAACAAGCGGGAATCACCCGAAGATCCTCCTATGTATCGGTGAATTCCCGGAGAGCGGAAGCCCACTTGAAGGCCCTATCGACGGTAGCCTCTGCTCAGGTGATTAAAGGTTTCCCCAATTCGGTACGGATCGTCTTGGAAGGTCGTAAAGCAGTGGCTTTGTCCTTTGGGGTGCTAAACGGCAAGGTATATCCCGTCTTTTTTGACCATCGCGGGGTGGTCTTTAAGATCGGCTATGAAATCCAGGGAACCGCTGTTTTCCCATCCATACCGATTATAACGGGACTGCTCATGGAACAGCCCTTCTTAGGGATGCAGCTTCCCCTCATGTCCAGGACTTTGTTAGCCAATCTTGCCCGCATACAGGAGGCTGCTCCGGAACTATTGGCGGCTATTTCGGAGATTACCGTAACCTGGAAGGCCTTTGACAGTTATGATGTTATCCTCTATCCTGTTCACAATCCCGTGAGGATTCGACTGGGATCGGAATTGAATGAAAGCATGCTTCGCTATGTATTGTTAGTGGTAGACGTGTGTGTTTCAAAAGGCGCCAAGATTGAGGAGATCGATTTTAGAACCGGTACAGCATCCTATACGATAAAGGAGGCATCTTCTGGCTAATGACGGATTAGTGGTCGGCCTCGATATAGGGACGACTAAGGTCTGCGCTGTGATTGGCGAGCGTAATGAACATGGAATTCTCGAAATTACCGGTGTAGGGGTGTGTCCGTCTACAGGACTGCGAAAAGGGGTTGTGGTCAATATTGAGGCTACCCTCCGGTCGGTTGCTGCCGCTATTGAAGCTGCAGAAATGATGAGCGGCCAGGAAGTTGAGGTATGTTGGACCGGAATAGGGGGAAACCATATTGATGGGATCAATTCTCGAGGGGTGGTGGCGGTTACCGGAAAAAGCCGGGAGACCCGGGAGATTGGGCAAGAGGATATCAATCGGGTCCTGGAAGCGGCCCGAGCAGTGGTTATTCCTATGGATCGGCAGGTACTGGAGGTGATTCCTCAGAGCTATATCGTCGACGATCAGCGGGGTATTCGGGATCCCTTGGATATGATTGGCGTGCGTCTCGAAGCCGAGGTACATATCATTACCTGTTCAGTTACCAGCGCCCAGAATCTGATAAAATGCGTAAACCGGGCAGGGTTCATTGTGAATGATCTCATCCTCCAGTCCTTGGCGGCAAGTAGATCCGTACTGACTTTGGAGGAGAAAGAGATCGGCGTGGCCCTTCTTGACCTTGGAGGAGGGACCACGGATGTACTGGTGTATGTCGATGGATCCCCCTATTCAAATGTTACCATTCCTGCCGGAGGGGGGATGATCACCAGTGATATATCTAAGGTGAAGAATATCTCGTTTGAAACTGCAGAGCGGATTAAAATTGATACCGGCTGTTGTTGGGAAGGCTTGTTTGAAGAGGATGAAGAGGTGATTGTGCCGGGAGTCGGCGGGAGACCGCCGATGCCGATACCAAAATCCCATATCTTGGCGATCATCCGGCCCAGAATGGAGGAAATTTTCAAGATGGTAAAGGAAAAGTTGGATAAACTTTCCCTTTCACGACCTTTGGGAGGAGGTATTGTCTTAACCGGCGGGGGAGCGCAACTCTTAGGCGCTGCGGAATTGGCTTCTCATATCTTTAAGCTGCCCGTGAGGATCGGAAGTCCCCTTCCGGTGGGAGGTTTGGTGGAAGAATACCGAAGTCCTATCTATGCTACCGCAGTGGGACTGGTGCTGGAAGGGGATGATCGGGAACGCCGGAACACTTCTGAGCGGGGTGGAGAACTCCATAGTCGAGACAAAGGACGACCGAGTAAGGTGCGTAGAATCATTGAATGGTTCAAAAATGAGTTTTTTTAGGGTAAGGGGTTGTACTAGAGGCATTCAGCGTCTAGACTTCGGACCATGTAGGTAAATAAAAATCAAGGGGTAATTTGGGAGGGATGTATGAATTTTATGAATATTGAAGTACATGATGAAAAACTGACAAACCCAAGTCCAGCGATCATCAAGGTTATCGGTACTGGCGGCGGCGGTTCTAACGCGGTAAACCGTATGATTAGCTGCGGGTTACAGGGAGTGGAATTTATCGCGGTCAATACAGATGTGCAGGATCTGAATAAATGCAAGGCCAACAAGAAATTGCAGATCGGCGCTAAATTTACCGGAGGCCGAGGGGCCGGGGGAAAACCGGAGATCGGTGAAAAAGCGGCCAATGATGACCAAGAGATGATCGCCGAAGTCCTCAAAGGGGCTAATATGGTCTTCGTAACCGCAGGCATGGGTGGAGGTACTGGAACCGGATCCGCACCGGTCATCGCCCGGATCGCCAAGGAGTGCGGCGCGCTGACCGTGGGGGTAGTGACCAAACCCTTTGAGTTTGAAGGGCGTTTCAGGATGCGTCTGGCCGAGGCGGGGATTACCAAACTCCGGGAGGCAGTGGACACCCTTATCATCATCCCTAATCAGCATCTGCTCAATATTGTGGAACGGCGAACCCCTATTACCGAGGCTTTTCTCAAGGCTGATGATGTGCTCCGGCAAGGAGTCCAAGGTATCTCTGATCTGGTGAATCAAACCGGGATAATTAACATCGACTTTGCCGATGTAGAAGCGATTATTCAGGGTCAGGGAGATGCCCTCATGGGCATAGGCTATGGTAGCGGGGATAACCGGGCATCAGAAGCAGCCACTGCAGCAGTGGATAATCCCCTCTTGGAAGATACCGCTATTGAAGGGGCCACCCGGATACTGGTGAATGTTTCCGGAGGCGAGGATTTTTCTCTCGTTGAATTTCAGGAAGTGGTCAATCTTATTACCGCCAAGGCTGATTCGGACGCGGTGATTATTGTGGGGTCAACTCTTGATACCGCGCTGGAAGATAGGTTACGGGTAACGGTTATTGCCACCGGGTTTCAAACTGAAACCGTAAAGCCCCCCCAAAAGGGACCGGTCCGGGAACCGGTTAAGGCAGCCGAGAGTGATTTCATAGATATTAATGAATGGGAAAATATCCGGGAACGGACCAAACGGACGGAATTTATTTCCCCCCGGAATAGCAGTTATCAGGAGGATGATCTGGAGGTTCCCACAGTAATCCGGGATCGGAAATACAGTAACCTTCATAGAGATGCCTCTGTATCCGGGGCCGGTAAGGAAGCATAAGGGTGGTACATCCACAGGATCTCCTGGAACAGTATTATTCCCGGCTTATTCAGGGAGAACACCGGGCGCCTCTTACGGTTGCAACCTATACCGGAGAGATCCGGCTCTTTTTGGACTGGCTTACCGAAACCCAGGTATGTCTTGAAACTGCCGATACCCTGTCTCTGGTTCGTTACTTGGAACGACGCCGTACCCGGGACAGCATCGGTTCCCGAACCACTGCTAAAATCATAGCCGCGCTTCGTTCTTTTTTTCGTTTTATCATAGACGAGCACATCAGAACCGATAACCCGGCGGGCATCTTGGAATCTCCCCGGCAGGGAATCCGGCTGCCTCCGGTGCTTGCCCGGGAATCGGTGGACCAGGTATTGGGACTGATTGATACCAGTACCCCCTGGGGATTGCGGAATCGGGCGCTCTATGAGCTTATCTATTCCGCAGGCTTACGGGTATCAGAGGCGGTTTCCCTGAATCTACGGGATCTTATGTTTTCTGAAGGGCTTATTATTGTCCGGGGAAAAGGAAACAAGGAACGATTCGCCATCTTTGGAGAGGAAGCTGCGTCTTGGTTAAAACGGTATTTAATGGAAGCCCGGCCACAGCTTGCCGGTTCTAAGCAGAGTTCCGCCCTGTTTATCAGTAAGATCGGCAGGCGGCTTTCCCGGAAGGGGATGTGGAAGACCTATGCCCAAACTACGGCCCCTGTGGGAGTGAGTTCTAAGCTCCATGCCTTACGGCATACCTTTGCCACCGACTTATTGGCTGGGGGAGCGGATCTGCGGTCCGTGCAGGAACTTTTAGGGCATGCGGATTTAACCACCACCCAAATATATACCCATGTGGATGGATCGTTTCTTAAAGAGCAGCATCGGCGCTATATGCCGAAGTTATGGGCAGATAGCAGGTCTCAAGGTGATCCTGAAAGTAAAGGATGAGGTGTTCCATGAAAATTAAAAAAGATGTCCTGATCGGTATGGTCGTGATTCTGGTAATAGGGACGCTGGTGCTTGGTATCCATATATACCGGAAGTATCGGTTCCGAAATACCCTGGCGACCCGGATTGCCGAACTAGGGCCTCCTGGAGGAGGACCGCCCACGACTATCGAAGGCCTGCGGGAGGCCATAGCCCTCTATGAAGCGAAGATCGAACAACATGTAAAAGATGCTGCCCAGACCGGGGCGTATTGGAAAATTTTAGCTACCCGGTTACAGGACCGGGGTCTGCATGGCGAGGCTTTGGACGCGCTGGAACGGGCTATTTACTATACTCCAGTGGATGCGGCCCCCCATTACCTACGGGGAGTTTCTGCAGGGATCATGGCGAAATCCTCCTATGGTAGTTCAGAGACCGGAGGGGGTGATAGTTGGCGGATACGCTATTTTGATCTCGCGGAGGGAGCCTTTTTGAGGGCCATTGAGTTGGACAGCCAGTATGCTCGGCCCCGGTATGGTTTGGGGGTGTTGTATGTGTTCGAACTTAACCGTCCTGAAGAGGCCATTCCCCACTTGGAACGGTACTTGGAACTGGCGAAAAATGAAGTGGATGGTATGTTTATCTTGGCACGGGCTTATTATATGACCGACCGGTATGATGGGGCAGTAGACCTCTATGACCGAATCCTCAAGATTACTAAAGATCCCAAGAAGCGCTCCGATGCAGAACAGAATAAAGCCGCGGTATTAGGGTTACTCTATGGCTGATCGAGGCTTAGTGGATTTAATGATAGGACGGCTTCCCCGGCTTACTCCTGCTGAACGGGTACGGGTATGCCTCCACTGTAACCAGGAAGCTGACTTATGGGGACTGTCAAAAGGAGCTATAGAAACATTGGTAGGCCGTTCTTTGAATCAGCCATGGGATCTGGATGCGGTATGCGCTCAGGCGGAACGGGATGCAGCAGTAGCCCGAATGCGGGGTATTGGCTATGTCTCCTATGTAAGCCCCCAGTATCCGCCGTTGCTCCGGGAGATATATGACCCTCCGGCAATCCTGTTTTATCGGGGACCGCTCCCCAATCCTGAACTGCCCATAGTGGGCATCGTAGGAACTAGGCGTCCTTCTGTCGCAGCGCTGACCCAGGCGTACGATATGGCCAAGACCCTCGCTCATGCGGGGATTCCGGTGATTGCAGGACTTGCCTTGGGTATTGATGGGATGGCTCATCGGGGGAACAGCGATGGCGGTGCGCCTACTATCGCGGTGTTGGGTTCTGGTTTGGATGAAGTGTACCCTGCAGGGAATCGGCTCCTTGCCCGGCGTATCGTTGAACAGGGAGGGGTATTGCTGAGTGAATATCCTCCGGGAACTACCCCGCGGAAATGGCATTTTCCTGCCCGGAACCGGATTATTTCCGCCCTTGCCCGGGGAACCGTAATTATGGAAGCTCCAGAGTCTTCCGGGGCGCTCATCACCGCCCGTTTTGTTCTGGAACAAGGCCGAGACCTCTGGGTGGCTTCCGCAGGGCTCGCTTCTCTCCAGGGGGCAGGAACCCGAAAACTCGCCGAGGAAGGGGCGCAGGTGATTTCTTCTGCCAGGGAAATCCTCAAGGAATGGGGTATTACCCCCAAGGAAGTACCGGGAGAACCTCCGCTGGATGGGGAATTCAGTGTTTCTGCATGGACCGCTTCTCTGGCCCATACCTTACGTCTTGGGCATGAGGATCGGTGAGCACACGATGACAGTAGAAACCGGCAAACCCTTTTCTCCTGCGGAAAAAAAACGCAAGCAGTTGCTAGTATCCAAGGGCCGTACTGCGGAGAGGGGGGAAAACAATACAAACCATACAACTCTAGCGGATAAACCGGTCAAAGAACGTAAGAAAAAAGAGCAAAAGGAAACAAAGAAGAAGAAAAAAATTCTCGTGATTGTGGAGTCTCCTGCCAAGGCAAAGACCATTGAGAAGTATTTAGGCCCTTCCTATACGGTAAAAGCCTCTATGGGACACCTCATCGACCTCCCCAAATCCCGATTAGCCATTGATGTGGCCCATGATTTTGAGCCTGAATACATCACGGTCCGGGGAAGGGCGAAAATTCTCAAGGAACTCCAGGGGGATGCCAAGAAGTCAGATATAGTGCTCCTGGCCAGTGATAATGACCGTGAAGGGGAGGCCATTGCATGGCATCTGCGTAATGCCATCACCGCAAAGGCCGATAGGGTTCTCATTCAGCGAATAGCGTTCAATGAGATTACCCCAGTGGCGATTAAGGATGCCGTGGCCCATCCTGGCTTGATTGACGATGCCAAGGTAAATGCCCAGAAAGCCCGGCGTGTACTGGACCGGCTGGTGGGGTATAACCTTTCTCCCCTGCTCTGGAAGAAGGTGAAAAACGGGCTTTCTGCAGGACGGGTACAGTCGGTGGCGTTACGGCTTATTTGTGAACGCGAAAAGGAGCTTGAGTCCTTTATCCCCGAAGAATACTGGACCTTGGAAGCGGATTTCATGGTTGGAAAGTCCAAATTTACCGCGCAGTTGGTGATGTGGCAGGGGACTAAGGTCGAATTAAAAAACGAAGCTACGGTCCAGGAGATCATCGAGCAGATCGCGGGGGTAGATTGTAATGTTTCGGATATTCGGGAAATCGATAAAACGGTACGGCCCAAGCCTCCTTTTACTACTTCTCAGTTGCAGCAAACTGCCGCGAACCGGTTGGGTTTTACCAGCAAAAAAACCATGCAAGTGGCCCAACAGCTTTATGAAGGGGTGAATATCGGCGCTTCCCGGGTGGGGCTTATCACCTATATGCGTACCGATTCGGTGCGCATATCCCGGATCGCGTTAGAGGAAGTCCGTGCATGGATCCAAGAGCGATACCCCCAGGAGCTTCCAGAAAAGGCAGTGGAATATGCTGTGGGGAAAAAGGCTCAGGATGCCCATGAAGCCATCAGGCCTACCTATGTACGATACACTGCTGATGAGGTAAAGGAGTATCTCTCCCGGGATCAACTCCGGCTCTACACGCTTATTTGGGAACGCTTCGTGTCAAGCCAGATGAAGGCAGCTAAAACCAGGACCGTTAGTACCGATATTCACGCAGGAGCAGGGATATTTAGGATCTCCGGAACTAAAATCATAGAAAAAGGATTTTATACGGTGATGAAACTTCTTCCTTCCAGGGAAGAGCGGGGGTATGGATACCCGCTCCTCAAGATTGGAGATCCGGTGATCATGGATGCTTTCTATCCTGAACAGCACTTTTCCCAGGGACCGACCCGGTATACCGACGCTTCCATGGTGAAGACTCTGGAAGAAAAAGGGATCGGACGGCCCTCCACCTATGCGCCTACCATCTCAGTATTGTTGGATCGGTACTATGTAACCCGGTCCAATAAGCAGCTGGTCCCTACGATTTTAGGGAGGCTTATCTGCGATATGCTGGTGGAATATTTTTCTGAGGTGGTGGATACTACTTTTACTGCCTTTATGGAAAACAAACTAGATGCAGTGGAAGAACAACAACTCCGCTGGACTGACATGATCCGGGAATTCTACAGTCCTTTTAAGGATAAAGTTGAAGAGGTAGGGAAAACCCTGGAATCCTTCAAGGGCACCTTGGACGAAGCAACCGATCAGGTTTGTGATGCCTGCGGGAGGCCTCTGGTGAAAAAGCTGGGCCGTTTCGGGTTCTTTCTCGCCTGTACGGGATTTCCAGAATGCCGGCATACCAAATCCGTACCCTTGGCTACCTGTCCCCGTTGTGGTGGGGATATCGTGGCCCGTAAGGCCAAGAAACGGGGCAGAGAATTCTATGGGTGTACCAACTATCCTGAGTGTGATTTTATCAGCCACTTTAAACCGATCAATCAGAACTGTCCCAAGTGCGGACACTTCATGGTAGAAAAATACGACAAGAAAAAGGGCTCCCACAAGGCCTGTATTAACCCAGCCTGTGATTATCTCCATTCAAGCGACGATCCCCTGGATGAGCTGATTCGTGAAGATGCCACAATAATAGAGGGGCAGGATCATGCCGAATAAAGGGGAGAGACCGCCGCTCTCCCTGGTAATGGAGCGTTATCTGGCTTACCTTGCTTCAGTACGGGGTATGGCAGTGCGGACCCTCGCGGCATACCGGTTGGATATAGCCCGTTTTGCGGGGTATTGCGAAAAACAGGGAATCCTTGCTGAAGCGGCGACTCTCCAGGAAGTACAGCGTTTCATGGCGGATATAAGCGCTGAGGATAAGGCTGCGGTGACCGTGAATCGAGCCCTTGCTTCGGTCCGGGGTTTTTACCGGTGGCTGGTTCGGTTTGGATATCGGAAGGATAATCCCACAGGTTCAATACGGTCCTTGAAGATGCCGAAAACCTTGCCGGTCTTTCTCTGGGTAGAGGAGATGGCTGTTTTTGCAGCCCTTCCTGATCATGCTCATATCCTGTGGCCCTTACGGGATAGGGCGCTGCTTTTAGCCATGTATTCCGGGGGCCTGCGGATATCAGAATTAGTGTCCCTTTCAGTAGGGCGTTTAGAGGAGGACTTGAGTAGCGCTCGGGTCATTGGCAAAGGGGATAAGGAACGGTACGTGTTTTTTTCTGATGAAACAGTGAAAGCTCTGGAAGCGTACCTGCCCACACGGCAAGAAAAGCTGAGGCAGGAAAAGTCAAAGGACCGGCTCTTCGTCAACCAGAAAGGGGAATGCCTATCGGTGAGCGGGGTATGGTGGATCATCAACCAATATGCCCAACGGTCAGGATTACAGAAGCACCTGCACCCCCATGCCTTGCGGCATAGCTTTGCGGCTCATCTGGTAAATGCCGGTTGTGATGTCCGGGTAGTGCAAGCCCTCTTAGGCCATGAGAGTATCGCCACTACCCAGCGGTATACTCATGTGAACATGGAACGCTTAAAAGCAGTCTATACTAAGGCGCATCCCCATGGTATCAAGAAATCAGGGGAAGGGAACCACATCCAAGGAATCCCTGTTGGCAGTATCCCAAGGGTACAAGATAATATGAAGGAAAAGAACGATAATGAAAGATACTAACAAGATTCGAAGTACCACCGTACTGGTAGTACGCAAGCATGGCAAGGTGGCTATGGCTGGAGATGGACAGATAACCATGGGTGAGACGGTGATGAAAAACAATGCCCGCAAGGTGCGGCGGCTTATGGATGGTAAGGTGCTCTGTGGATTTGCAGGGGCCACGGCAGATGCCTTCACCCTTTTTGACCGTTTTGAGACTAAACTCAAGGAGTATTCCGGGGACCTTGCCCGGGCAGCAGTAGAACTGGCCAAGGACTGGCGTACCGATAGGTCCCTCAGGCGGCTTGAAGCCTTGCTTTTGGTGGCGGATATCCACAAGACCTTGCTTATATCAGGTACTGGTGATGTGATTGAGCCTGCGGAAGATGCCCTGGCCATAGGATCAGGAGGTAACTACGCCTATGCTGCGGCTTTGGCATACTTAGAAGGCAGTTCCTTTTCCGCTGCAGAGATTGCTGAAAAGAGTCTTGCCATTGCAGGAACTATCTGTATCTATACCAATGGACAGATTACCCTGGAGGAGTTAGCGTAATGAGGAGCAATATATGAGCAGTCAACATACCAACAAGAAAAATGACCTGTTTGTCAAGAAAAGTAATGAAAAGGACCTGGATCGGCTTACCCCTCGGGAGATTGTTGCTGAATTGGATAAGTACATCGTAGGGCAGAAAAAGGCCAAACGGGCAGTGGCCGTGGCATTACGGAACCGGATCCGCAGGCTCAAACTGGAAAGCGATATACGGGAAGATATTGCCCCTAAGAACATACTTATGATTGGTCCCACAGGGGTAGGGAAGACCGAGATTGCCCGGCGGCTTGCTAAATTAGCCGGTTCTCCTTTTATCAAAGTGGAGGCCACCAAGTACACTGAGGTGGGTTATGTGGGCCGGGACGTAGAATCCATGATCCGGGATCTCATGGCTGCGGGGATTCAGATGGTAAAACAGGAGATGCAAGAGTCCGTTACCGTGGAAGCGGAAAAACGGGCTGAAGAGGCGCTGTTAGACCTCCTTCTACCAGGAACCGGTAAAAAGCGAAAAGAACCTAAACCCCAGCCCCAGCCAGTGGTCAGGCCTATGGGAACTTTTTCGATTCCCGATATGAATGGCGGGGCAGGGCCTTCCCTCATGGGCGCGGCCATCCAGGTGGGCATACCTTCGCTCTTTCGGAACGCCCAGGACAACGCAGGAACTGCATCGGAAGAGGTTGAAGATCAGGAGGCGAAAGATACTGCTCCGGAAGATCAAGCCCAGGAGGAAAGAGCCTCGGGAAAAGATGCTTCCACGCGAGAAAAATTCAGGACTATGCTTCGGGAAGGCAAGCTGGAGGACAAGATCGTGGAAATTACCGTAACCCAGAACCCCCAGTTTCCGACGTTTGAGATGATGGGCGGGAGTTTAGAAGATCTGGAGTCCAGCCTTTCAGGGATCGCGGGCTTTTTCGGAGGCGGTAAAAAAAAGAAACTGCTCACCGTAAGCCGGGCCCGAGAGATTCTCAAGGCAGAGGAATCGGAGAAACTCATTGATCGGGACCGGGTAAGCGACGAAGCCCGGCAGCGGGTGGAAGAGACGGGGATTGTCTTTATTGACGAGATTGACAAGATCGCGGTCAAGGGTGAACGAGGCGGCGGCGGTCCCGATGTATCCCGGGAAGGGGTACAGCGGGACATCCTGCCTATTGTGGAAGGGGCCACGGTGAATACCAAGTGGGGACCGGTTAATACCGATCACATTCTGTTTGTGGCTGCGGGGGCTTTCAATGTCAGTAAGCCTTCGGATTTAATTCCTGAACTTCAAGGCCGCTTCCCCTTGCGGGTGGAGTTGGATTCCTTGGGGAAAGAGGATTTCCTTCGGATCTTGACTGAACCCAAGAATGCCCTGACCAAACAGTACATGGATCTCTTGGCGACCGAACAGGTGGACATCAATTTTACCCCTGATGCCATAGAGCGTCTTGCAGCCTTGGCAGCGGAGGTCAATTCCCGGCTGGAAAACATCGGCGCGCGGAGGCTCCATACCATCATGGAAGCTCTCTTAGAAGAACTCTCCTTCGAGGCCCCGGATATTGCCCCGGCGAAGATATCTATTACCGAGACCTATGTCAACGAAAAGCTCACTGATTTGGTAATGGATCATGATTTAGGCCGGTATATCTTGTGAAGCCTCTAGGCCAGCGTCATGATAACGATCCTGGAGTCCGATAAACCCAAGGAAACCCTAGAGCTAAGGAAGGAACCTTACATGATACTGCTAACTTTTATATAAAACGTGCCGATGATATACAGGGAGGTTAGGAATGGGTATGGAAAATAATTTTTCTCGAACCATAGACTTGGTCCATCGTGCTATGGATGCGAATCTTATGCGCCGGGATGTGATTGCCAATAACCTGGCTAACGCGACGGTTCCAGGGTTCAAACGGTCGGATCTAAGTTTTGAAAGCGAACTGAAACGGGCTCTCGATACTGAAAAGCAGCAACCTGCTTTAGAATTAACCCAAACCGATTCTCGGCATATAAGTAATTGGCACAAACGGGATTATCAGGAGGTGCAGCCGCGGCGGGTGCTCGATTATGTAAGCGCCTCCAAAAACAATGGAAATAACGTGGATCCAGAGCAGGAGATCATGCGAGCCGTAGAAAATCAGCTTTTATATACCCTCTTGGCCCAGGGAGGATCTTTTGAGTTCAGTCAAATTAATATGGTATTAAGGTAAGGGATGGAGTATGGGAATCTTTAATTCGATAAATATAGCCTCTACTGGTATGAGCGCCCAGCGGCTTGTTGCTGATGTGATTGCCGATAATATTGCCAATGCTTCCACCACCCGTACTACTGAAGGGGGGCCTTATCGGCGAAGCCGGGTCATCATGCGACCTAAAACCGAGGGCCCTTACTGGCGTTCTCCCTTTCTCCCGGATATGATGGATAACGGCCCAGGGCAGGGAGTGCGGGTAGTAGAGATACAAAAAGATTTTACCACCAAAAACAGGCTGGTGTATGATCCCACCCATCCTGATGCCATTACATCGGGTCCCCAGGAAGGATACGTGGAGATGCCAAACGTAGATATTGTTACTGAAATGGTGGATATGATTGCCGCATCCCGTGCCTATGAGGCGAATGCGTCCATAATTGACGGTTCCAAGGCCATGTTTCAGCGGGCTTTGGACATAGGCGGGAGGTAATAGATGAGCATTGGAGTACCTCACTTGATGGGGATTGATAAAATCCCCCTGCAGGTAACCCATCCTAAGCATCTAGTTCCCGTATCGGGCAATGCTCCTGGGGAGACATTGGCATCCTTGGGGGATAAAATCGGCGTGGAATCGGCCCTTCGTTCAGGGAGCTTTGAGGATGCGATGCTCCGGGCTTTAGATAGGGTTTCAGGAGATCAGCAACGGGCAAGTGATCTGATACAAACGGCTATTACGGAACCTGGTTCAGTGGATGTGCATGATATCACCATCGCCCAGGCAAAGGCTTCCATGTCTTTAAATATTTCCAGAACCGTGTTGAACCGCTTGGTCCAGGGTTGGAAAGATCTTATCAATACGAGATAAGGTTACTTATGAGAACGGCCTTTGCAAGCGCGGCGGTTCCATGAGGTAAGGTAAGAAAAAACAGAGATAAAAATATGCCGGGGGGGATATGGGCGAGTGGATCAAGAAGATTGTAGGACAGATACAAAAATTATGGGGTAAATGGTCATTATTACAGAAACTCATACTTTTGGGAATTTGTGTAGCAGCTATTGCGGGGATCATTGCGCTCTTTTCCGTATCTGCTGCGCCTACTATGGTCCCGGTTATTGATGCCCCTGTGTTGGATGAAGGCACCCGGAATCGAATCCTCACGAGAATAAACGAGGAAGGGGTTAAAACATCAGTATCTGCTACGGGGATTATTATGGTTCCTGATGACCCCACTGCCCGTCGTATGCGGGCTATTCTTGTTCGGGAAGACCTGATTCCTTCGGGAACCAGTCCATGGGAGCTGTTTGACCGGGAACGATGGACCATCACCGATTTTGAGCGTAACGTGAACCTCCAACGGGCCATTACCCAAATGGTTACCGAGCATATACGGGCTTTAGATGATGTGGATAATGCCAATGTTACCTTGGTGATGCCTGAACGGACCTTGTTTGCCTCAGAGCAGAACCCGGTAACCGCGAGTGTTATCATTACTCCTCGATTGGGGAGTGATATTACCCAAAATCGTAAAAAGATCGAAGGGATTCAGAAACTGCTCAAATTTGCGGTAGCAGGGTTGCAGGATGATACCATCGTCATTACCGATCAAAACGGGATCGTGCTCAATGACTTTACCGGCCAGGCTGAATTGGATCGTTTGAGTTTCATTGAGCGGGGAAACAAGATGATTCGAACCTTAGAAGCCCAGTACCGGGCGGTTATCCTTAAATCCCTGCAGGACACCTTTACCTCGGATCGGGTTCGGGACCTTAATATTAAAATCGACATGGATCTGTCTAAAAAGGCTATCAGTACCGAAGAATTCTTTCCGACTACCATAAGGCCCCGGACTCCTGGGTCTTCCTATGATGATTCAGAGATCGTCCCTTCGGTTACCCGGTCTAAAACCACTTCCAGTACCACCTGGAAGGGTACGGGGTTCACTCCTGAAGGCCCTCCAGGGGTTGAAGGCCAGACTGCTCCGGCCTTTCGGGATATGTCAAACCTCTACGGTGAGGTTACCCAGGAAACCCTAGTCGATAATGAAGAAATCAATAAGCGTTCTATTCAGGAAGAACGGAGCCCGAAGATAGACCGGGTTACGATTTCGGTCAATATTGATGGAACCTGGCAAATGAAATATGATGAAAAGCGAAATCCCGTGGTCCTTCCTGACGGTTCCATTGAACGGGAATATACCCCCATATCCTCCGAAGATCTTCGGGCAACCCAGACGTGGATTCAGAATGCCATAGGGTATAATGCGGCTCGGGGAGACTCAGTAACAGTACAAAACATCGGTTTTGATCGAACCAGGCAATTTGCCGAAGAAGACAGCGCCTTTTTTAAGCAAAAGCAGTTACAATCCATCCTCTTGATAGCCCTGGGGGGACTGGTCTTACTGCTCATCGGATTTATCGTGTTCCGGATAGTAGCCCGGAGACTAGAGCGAAAGCGGATTCTGGAAGAAGCTGAACGTACTAAACGGGAACAAGAAATGCGGGATAGTGCGCTGATGCAGGCGGAGCAGGAAGGGGCAGAACTCCCTATGTCTAATGAAGAACGGGTCCGTATGGAATTACATGAAAGTGTTGCCGATGTAGCTAAAAACCACCCTGAGGATGTGGCACAGCTTTTAAGAACCTGGCTTTTGGAGGAATAAGGTAATGGCAAAATCATCGGGTTCCGATGCAGCGGGTAAGAAAAAGGGGCTGAAAGATATTGCCGGTAGGCAGAAGGCCGCTATTTTCCTGGTATCTATAGGGGCTGAGGTATCCTCTGAAATATTTAAGTATTTACGAGAAGATGAAATCGAAACCCTTACCTTTGAGATTGCCCGGCTCGAAACCGTAGAGTCTGAACAGAAAGACGCTATTTTGCAAGAGTTTCAGGAACTCATGATGGCAAATCAATTTATCAGCACCGGTGGTATTGATTATGCCCGGGAACTCTTGGAAAAAGCCTTGGGAAGCCAGAAGGCCGTGGATATCATTAACCGCCTTACATCGAGCTTGCAGGTGCGGCCCTTTGATTTTATACGCCGTACGGATCCAGCGCACCTGCTTAATTTTATCCAACAAGAGCACCCCCAGACTATTGCCCTTATTGTGGCGTATTTGGAACCGAATAAGTCTTCGGTGATAATCCAGAATCTTCCCCATGAAATGCAAAGCGATGTAGCTCGCCGTATCGCCACCATGGACAGGACCAGTCCTGAAGTCCTGCGGGAGGTAGAGCGAGTGTTGGAGAAGAAGCTTTCCACCTTGTCCAGTGAAGACTACACTGCTGCAGGAGGGGTTGAAAGTATTGTGGAGATCCTTAACCTGGTGGATAGAACTTCTGAAAAACAGATCATCGAAGCCTTGGAAGGGGAAGATCCAGAACTGGCCGAAGAGATCAAGAAGCGGATGTTTGTGTTTGAAGATATTGTGATGATCGACGACAAATCCATTCAGAAAATTTTGCGGGAAGTGGATTCTGCAGAGTTGGCTAAGGCATTAAAATCGGTGGATGCAGAAGTGCAGGATAAGATCTTCCGGAACATGAGTAAGCGCGCTGCAGGGATGCTGAAGGAAGATATGGACTATATGGGCCCGGTCCGGTTAAAGGACGTAGAAGAAGCTCAACAGAAGATCGTATCAATTATCCGGCGGCTGGAAGAAAGCGGGGAGATCGTCATTGCCCGGGCAGGGGAAGACGAATTAGTGGTCTAGGAGCCTGAGGGACGGGGTTCTATTTTCGTATACCTATCCCCATCAAAGATCGCTCTTTTGTAAGCGTGATTGTATTGTGCATGAAGCTATAAAAACGGGGAAGTACCGCAAGGGGCAGGTGGTAACAGTGGGTTTACCGAGGCTTTTCGAAAAAGGGCGTATTCTTCGGGAGCATAGCCATTAGGTATTGTACGTTAAGGGATCCCGAGGGTAGTCCTGGGTATAAGGTTAGGTTTGCCAAATTGGATGTTGTGCAAATGCCCTTACTATAAATTTTTACCAATACTGAGGTTGGATCCATGTCAAGAGTGATTTTTAGATCCGATGAGATTATTATCAATGATACTAAAATACTTATTGAACCTCCCGTTACCGTTTCAGAAAGGCTGATTCAAGAGGATGTTGCAGTAGAGCCCTTGGAGGTAGAGCAATACGACGGCCCTACCGTAGAAGACATTCGCCGGGAAGCCGAACTTTTTAAGAGTCAATGGATTGCAGAGCGGGATACTATGATCTTATCCGCCAGGGTAGAAGCAGAGCGGATTATTAAGGAAGCCCAAGAAACTGCGGCGGAGGCAGTGCAGCGGGGAACTGAACAAGCCCAGGCCCTGCAAAAAGACGCTAAAATATCAGCGGAACGTATGCTTGCGGAAGGCCGGCGAAGATCCCAGGATATGGAGACCGCTTCCCAGAATGCCATTGAAACCCGCAAGAAAGAAGCGGAAAAAGAGGGCTTACTTTTAGGCAGAGAAGCAGGGTTTAAGGAAGGCAAGGCCGAAGCAGATCGGCTTATTCAGAGGATTCAGACGGTTCTTGAACGGGCTCAGGACAAGCGGTCGGCAATTCTTATTGAAACAGAACAACAGATCGTGGATTTGGTCCTCCTCATCTCCCGGAAGGTGGTCAAGATCATTTCCGAGCAGACCCAAGAGGTAGTCATCGCCAATGCGAAAGAGGCGTTGCGGAAAGTAAAGGGCCGGGGGGATGTCATTATCAGAATAAATACCGCGGATTTGCAATTGGCTACCGAACACATCCAGGATTTTATTCAGACCCTGGAAGGGGGACAGCATATTCAGGTTCAGGAAGATTCTTCCGTTGATCAGGGCGGCTGTATCATTGAGACTGATTTTGGGGATATTGATGCTCGGATTGCCAACCAACTTGCGGAATTAGAAACGAAGATTCTGGAAATGACCCCCATGAAACCTATCCCTAAATCCGGAATACAGCCTGGGAAGGTTTAGGTTTCATGGAAACCTTTATCTCTAAATACCGTGAAGCGACTGAACGGGTCGATACTATTAAATATGTGGGCCATGTTACCAAGGTTCAGGGTCTCCTTATTGAAAGTCGAGGTCCGGTAGGGGTCATTGGAGAACTCTGCCGTATTGAAGCTCCTAAAGGACCGGGGGTGATTCTTGCAGAAGTAGTAGGGCTCCGGGATAAGACGGTCCAGCTCATGGCATATCAGGAAACTGACGGAATTGAGGTGGGCAATCGGGTCATTGCTTCAGGCAGGATCTTGGAAGTGCCGGTTTCCAACGCATTATTAGGCCGGATTTTGGATGCTCAGGGTAAGCCGATCGATGGTAAAGGGGGCATTAAGGCGGTTCAGTATTATCCAGCCATGGCTCAGACGCCGGATCCGCTCAAACGCAGACGGGTAATTGAGCGGATCTGTACCGGGGTGCGAGCTATCGACGGGGTTTTGGCAGTGGGTCGAGGGCAACGGCTGGGTATTTTTGCCGGATCCGGGGTGGGAAAATCTACGCTTTTGGGGATGATCGCCCGGAATACCAATGCAGATGTAAATGTGGTTGCCCTTATTGGTGAGCGGGGACGAGAGGTTAATGATTTTATCGAAAACGATCTCGGTCCTGAAGGCTTTGCCCGGAGTGTCATTGTAGTCAGTCCCTCCAATTCTCCCCCCCTAGCTCGCCTACGGGGAGCCTATGTAGCTACAGCAGTGGCTGAATACTTCCGGGATCAGGGTCTGGATGTGATGCTCCTCTTTGATTCAGTTACGCGGTTTGCCCGGGCTCAACGGGAAATCGGACTGGCCATCGGAGAACCTCCTGCAACCAGGGGGTATACTCCCAGTATGTTTGACCAGATGCCTAAGCTCCTAGAACGGTGCGGTACTTCTGAAAAGGGAACCATCACGGGATTTTATACGGTCTTGGTAGATGGGGATGATATGGATGAACCTGTAGCCGATACAGTACGGGGAATCCTGGATGGTCATATTGTCCTTTCCCGGTCCCTTGCCCATGCCTATCATTACCCGGCCATTGACGTGCTTGCCAGTGTTTCCCGCCTTGCGCCGATGGTTTCAGGGCCGCTTACCAATAAAGCGGTAGGGACCTTCAGGCGGCTCATGGCGCTTTATGCGGAAAACGAAGACCTCATTAATGTGGGGGCCTATCATACCGGTTCAAATCCTGCTATTGACGAGGCGATCATGAAGCACGGACCTATTGAGGAATTTCTCATCCAGGGAGTAGATGAAAAATCCACGATTGCAGAGACGCTCAAAACCATGGCAGGAATTTCCGGCAGTACCATACCTGATGAAGAGATGCAGGTCTATCAAAAAGACACCGTTGCAACGGATTCCTTACGGGCAGAGCCTAAAAGGGATCCTTTTTTTGATGAAACTGAGGATACAGGTACTACCAGGAACAATGCCAGGTAGGGGTTGGAGTGTATGAGGCGTTTTCACTTTGGACTTCAGAAGGTGTTGGTCCTTCGGGAATACCGAGAGCAAGAAACTAAACTTGAATTGGGTAGAGCGATTGGGTCCCTTACGCAGATTGAACATAGGATTGCAGAGCTCGCGGCAGAACGGATCCGGATTGGAGATGAGCAGTGCAGCGCTAGTCGTGGTACAGCGGAGATTGTGGCTTTTGACCGGTACTTGCAAAGGCTGGAGAGCACTAAAGATCGTCTTCTGGAGGATGCTGCTAAGGCAACGCGCAAGGTCGAGGAGGTCCGGGAAGGGTATCTTGCAGCATCCCGGGATCGTAAGATCATAGATACAATCCGGGAACATCAGGAAGAGGCATACCGTCAATTTCAGCTTGGAGAGGAAACTAAAATACTCGACGAAGTGGGGAGTTCCCGGCATCAGCGGAGGGAACGTGAAAAAGATGACGCGTCTTGAAGCAAGTTCGGGAACCGGTGGAGGGACGGACCCCTCCACCGGTTTTTTACGGCATACCACATAACTCATAGGAGTTGTTTCTTATTCCATTCCGGCAGGAGGGATTCAGGTCCATGCGCCAAGGCATGAATTAGTGCGTGGGCACAAGAGTCCAGGACTCGTGCAAAAATTGATTTTTCATCCGGGCTAAAATCCGAAAGTACCCAATCAGCTATATCCACCTTAGCATGGGGAGGGCGGCCAATGCCGAGGCGAAACCGCCAGAAATCTCCGGTAACGAAATTGGCCTTCATGGAACGGAGGCCGTTGTGTCCCCCCAGTCCTCCGGAAAACTTATATGCCGCGGTTCCCAAGGGTAACTCTAACTCATCATGAACCACCAGGATATTCCTTACAGGAATCTTAAAAAAAGAAACCGCAGCATACACCGAATCCCCGGAAAGATTCATATAGGTTTCAGGTAAAAGCAGATGTATCTTACCGGGCATGGGCTCCTCCTCCTGAGATACCGGCACTGATAGCCCCTTTGGATAGGCCAGTAGCATACTCCTTTCTATGCTCCCGTACAGTCCTTTGTATTTTTTCTGCCACTGTAAAGATGCAGAAAAAGGAAGGGTTTCTGCAAGCAACCGTCCTGCATTATGCCGGTTTTGTGCATATTCCCTGCCAGGGTTTCCTAAAAAAGCCACTAATTCAATCATGTTCTCCATCCTTAATGTAGAGCCAATAATAGACCGGATACAAACCTTTTTGTAGTACCATGTACGCTCACTTTGTGTTGTTTCACTATACAGGATCCCCTATACCTCCTTAAACAAAGGGTATGCTATATTCAGTATATGAAATGGTTGATGCTTCTTCGTATCATTGCCCTCACCTTGGGTATTGCCGTTCCTATGCTGCTTCCAGCCTTTGGTATGGCCGTGGCCGCCGGTGAATTCATGCTGATACGGGCCTTTGCCATTCCTATAGGTATTACCCTGGGTTGCGCCGTACCTGCTCTTTGGTCTTTCAAAAAAATACCCTTTCGTTTTAGCCCGCAGGATGGTTTCCTCCTGGTTTTTCTCACCTGGATTTGTATAAGTCTCC
The DNA here is from genome assembly GCA_031275325.1 of Treponema sp. GTDB lineage: Bacteria > Spirochaetota > Spirochaetia > Treponematales > Breznakiellaceae > JAIRLU01. The sequence goes on along the minus strand of JAISOX010000062.1, from coordinate 1,956 downwards.
TTGGGGCCCTTCCCTATTACCTTGCAGGGAAGGGCTTCAGTTTCGTAGATGCGGTGTTTGAGAGTGCCTGCGGGTTCGCTACTACCGGAGCGAGTACGCTCTCCGATGTGGAGCGCCTTCCCAGATCGCTCCTCTTCTGGCGGAGTACCACCCACTGGTTCGGAGGCATGGGGATCATCCTCCTCACCGTGGCCCTCATGCCCCTCCTGGGGGTCGGGGGGTTTCAACTCATCAAGGCCGAGGCTCCAGGGCCCGAGAAAGAGAAGATCACCCCCAAGATCACCGCCACTGCTAAAATCCTCTGGCTGGTTTACTGCGGTCTTACAGTAATCCTATTTCTGCTCTACCGCTTAGGGGGTATGACCAGCTTTGATGCGCTCTGTCACGCCTTCACCATCATGGCTTCTGGAGGAGTAAGCACAAAAAATAAGGGTATCAGCTTTTATGATTCACCTTTCATCGATCTCGTTTCCGCGGTATTCATGCTTCTAGCAGGGCTTAATTTTAACCTCTACGTGCGGCTCCTCAAAGGTAAGTTCACGGACCTGTGGCATAACTCCGAAGGCCGGGCTTACTTGTTTATTTTCATTATTGCTTCTGGGCTGATTACGGGAAGCCTTGTGGGGGTCTACGGTTCTGCAGGCAGGGCTGCTCGATACGGGATCTATCAGGCGGCTTCGATTCTTTCCACTACTGGCGCAATCGTTACTGATTACGAAACCTGGCCTTCCCTTGCCCAGGGGACTCTTTTTATCCTTATGTTCATAGGGGGCTGTTCTGGCTCTACTGCCGGAGGTATCAAAGTGATACGCCATGTGGTGCTCTGGAAACAGGCCGGTAATGAACTGTGGCAACTCATCTATCCCCAAGGCATTTTTAGTGTGCAGCTTAACCGCAAGGTGGGCCGTAAGGATGTAGTCTACGGGGTTACGGGCTTTGCGTTTCTCTACCTCGTGGTGATTGCCGCCACTACCCTCATAACCGCGGCTTCAGGGACGGATATTTTCTCAGCATTCAGCGCTGCCCTTTCCATTACTGGGAACATCGGGGTCGGTTTCGGTGCGATTGGACCAAGCCATAATTACGGCATCTTCCCTGATCATATCAAGTGGGTTTTCTCTTTTGTGATGATTGCTGGACGACTGGAACTCTGGACCGTGTTTGTACTGTTTTCTCCAGAATACTGGAGACGGTAACGACAGAAAAGGACCAATTAGTAGGTCAGCCTGTTCAAAACCAACCGAGTTCTGAACAGACTTTTGGGAAAAGCGGCTTGAAGCCCGCTTTTTTCCTTAAATCTAAGGTTGCAGTTTCAAAACATGAGGTTTTGAAACTGCCTCAGGTGAAACAGCACTCTACGGGTATTTGGCGATTTGGTATGGTTCTGGATCTGATCGTTACGTATAATGAGGGTATGCGTAGTCCTTCGGTATTGGATGAAACCCCGGCTTATGCAGTGCTGTTTAAGCCTCCTCGGGTACACACGGCGCCCTTGAAGCGCGATGCGGGAAGAACCGGACGAGAACCAAGCCTCCTGGATTGGTACGGGAATCTTTTTCCCCAGGCGCTTAAAGTGCAGGGGAAGCATCCGTGGGAAGGGGGCATAGTCCATCGCCTTGATTATGAGACCCAGGGTCTAGTCCTGGTGGCGAAGACCCAAAGATCCCTGCATGTCCTTTTGACTCAGCAGAAAGAGGGGTATATCATCAAAGAATACCGTGCACTCACGACAAAGAGAGAAGGCTTGCTTCCAGGCTTTCCTCAGGCCTTTTCCAGTGGTTTGGACTCATGCATCATTGAAAGCGGGTTTCGACCCTATGGTCCGGGGAGAAAAGCGGTTCGGCCGGTGGTATTCCCGGTTGGGGATGGTTCAAACTTTTTGGGGAAACAGAGAAATCTTAAAAAGACCGGCGCCTTGGATCAGGGGAAACCTTATGTAACGGAAATCATTGAACC
>JAISOX010000057.1 GCA_031275325.1 Treponema sp. | reverse complement strand
CCCATCTGGAATTAGCTCTTTGCCTAACCCCTTGTAATACAACGACTTATACCACTTGGGTTACTTTTTCCAAATGAGGCACAGGGTCTTTTGGGTTACTTTTTTGATGAGGCAACGCGCCCTCTTTAGGCATCCTGCCCTGGTATGATACAATCATGGCATGGACCATTCAAGAAAAACCATTTCCCGGGAACACGCCTGGAACCTATTGAAAACCTACAATAAAGATCCCTTTCATCTGCAGCACGCCCTCACCGTGGAAGGGGTTATGAAGTGGTATGCCCGGGATTTGGGCTATGAAGACGAAGAAGCCTTCTGGGGTATAGTCGGTCTCTTGCATGATATTGATTTTGAAGCCTATCCTCAGGAGCATTGCCGCAAGGCCCCGGAATTGCTTCGCTCAGGCGGCCTCGGGGAGGACGTGATCCATGGGGTATGCAGCCACGGGTATGAACTGACCGTGGAGGTAAAACCGGAACACCTTATGGAAAAGGTCCTCTACGCGGTGGATGAACTGACCGGCCTGATCTGGGCAGTAGCCATCATACGGCCTTCAAAGCACGTGGCGGACCTGGAAGTCAAATCAGTGAAGAAAAAATACAAGACCCCTCATTTTGCCGCAGGGTGTTCCCGCCAGGTCATTGAGCGGGGTACGGCCATGCTGGGCTGGGACCTGGATAAGCTCATCGAAAAAACCATCCTGGCCATGCGCTCCTGCGAGGCGGAACTGCCGGCCCTTATGAACCTATGAAGAAACCAGGGCTGATCGCCATGAGCGGCGGCGTGGACAGCTCGGTTGCGGCCTTGCTCTCCCAAAACCAGGGCTTCGACGGTATCGGCGTTACCTTGAAACTTTTTTCCGCGGCTGCGGACGGGTATAGGGGCGCGCGGAAGGGGGCCTGTTGTTCCCTGGCGGATGTAGTAGATGCCCGGAATGCGGCCTATCAGCTGCAGATACCCCACTATACCCTTAATTTTTCCGCGGCCTTCGCGGATCAGGTGATTCGTCCCTTTGTGGAGACCTACGAAAAAGGGGAGACTCCGAACCCCTGTATCGACTGTAACCGGCATATCAAATTCCGCGGCCTTTTGCAGCGGGCAAAGCAGCTTGCCCGGGAGTACCTCATAACCGGCCACTACGCGCGGATCGAACCACAGGGCAGCCGGTTTCTCTTGAAGAAAGCCCGGGATCCCAAGAAAGACCAGAGCTATGTGCTCTACGCCATGACGCAGGAACAGTTGGCCCATACGGTTTTTCCCCTGGGGGACCTCACCAAAGCGGAGGTTCGGGCCATAGCCCTGGAGGCGGGTTTGCTCAACGCCCGGAAACAGGACAGTCAGGACATCTGTTTTGTTCCCGAAGGGGATTATGCCCATTTTATTGAGGCATATAGGGGGAAACCCGCGGCCCCGGGAAACATCCTGGATGAAACCGGGCTCCTTTTGGGACAGCACCGGGGGCTCATCCGGTATACCATCGGCCAGCGCCGGGGGCTGGGGCTTTCTTTTCCCGAACCCCGGTATGTTTTGGCAAAATCTCCTGCGGATAATACCCTTATCCTGGGCAGGGAAGCCGGGTTATATACCCAAAGGCTCTATGCAGATACCCTGAACCTCATTGCCTGGGATGAACCGGAAAAGCCCCGGCGGGTTACGGTGAAGACCCGGTACCTCCAGGCGGAACAACCCGCATGGGCCGTGCAGGTTGCGCCTGACCGCATCCGGGTTGATTTCGATACGCCCCAGCGGGCCATTACCCCAGGACAAGCCGCGGTGCTTTATGACGGTGATGTGGTCTTGGGGGGGGGAACCATCCTAAGCGCAGGGACCGGGTGAGGCCTCTTCGGAAGGAGCGGGGATTTTTTCCCGGAAGCTGGGGATCTACCAGGGCTGAGGCAAAACCGCGGCCTGGCGGGGGAATCGAATGTTTGGAACAACCCTGATTAAAGAAAAAAAGGAAAGGAAAAACTGTGGAAAAAGATATGGAAAAAACTATCGCCTTATTACGGGAGTCCGGGGCCATGCTGGAGGGACATTTCCTCCTGTCCTCAGGACGCCATTCGGACCGTTATTTTCAGTGCGCTAACCTTTTGCAATACCCGGACCGGGCCGCGGCTGCGTTGGCCAGGGTGGCGGAACGGATTAAGGGGGACCGCTGTTCCCTAGACGCGGTGGTAGGGCCTGCTCTGGGAGGCATCATCCCGGCCTATGAACTGGGCCGCCAACTGGGGATTCCCGGGTTTTTCACTGAGCGGGACGACGCGGGAACCATGGTCTTGCGCCGGGGGTTCATGGTGCAAAAAGGAGCGCGGATCCTCATTGCGGAAGATGTGATTACCACCACCGCATCTGCGCTGGAAACCGCAGGGGTTCTGCAAGCCCTGGGCGCGCAGATTGCGGGTTTGGCCTGCCTGGTGGATCGCCGGGAAGCGGGAGCCCCCTTTCCCTGGCCCCTCTATGCAGCATCCCGGATACCTGCAGCAAGCTGGGACAAAGAATCCTGTGAGCTGTGCAAACAAGGGCTTCCTTTGGTAAAACCAGGATCCCGGAAACCTATCTAGGGCAGGGGCGTCAATCCCCGTTCCCAGGATGACAATCCTTTGCGGATTGGCTATCCTTGGATTGAGCTTCTGGGGGATCTTCAGTATAATGCTGAACCAGTTTCAAACCCTGAGGTTTTGAACCCCCCGCTTCTTACGATACTTTTAAGGAAGGATGCTATGGAATCGATCCTGCTGACTGCAGAAGATGTAGCTAAACAACTGCGTATCAAAAAATATACGGTGTATGAACTGATTAAGCGAGGCGAACTTCCCTCTTCCAAGGTGGGTAAACAGGTCCGGGTTTCCCAAGAGGATATCAACCGTTATTTGCAGTCCAGGAAGACCGGTTCCCCGGCCCTCCTGCCTGCGCTTGCAGCAGCAGAACCTGCCGGCCGCTTTGAGGATAAGCCCCTGGCGGATTTTCCCGGCCTCCCCCAGGCTCCTATCATTATATGCGGTCAGGATAAGTGCCTGGATCTGTTGGTGAGCCGCATTTCCCGGACCGGGAACAACCTGGTCCTCCGTTCTTTTATGGGCAGCTATAATGGGTTATTCACCCTTTATAACGGCAGAGTTACCATGGCCGCAGCTCATCTGTGGGATGGGGAAACGGATACGTATAATTATCCCTTTATTCGCCGCCTCCTTCCCGGGCTTCCGGTGGGGGTGCTGCGTCTTGCCGGCCGTATGCAGGGTTTTTATGTTAAGCAAGGAAACCCCCTGCAGATCAAGGACTGGAAGGATTTAGCCCGGCAGGATATAACCATGATCAACCGGGAACGGGGCTGCGGTACCCGGATTCTGCTGGATCAGAAGGCGGCCCAGCTGGGGATCGATACGGATCATATCCAAGGTTATACCAAGGAATATACCTCCCATCTGGCCTGCGCCAACGCGGTGGCCAAGGGCGAAGCGGACCTGGGCTGCGGCTGCGAGCGGGGCAGGGAGCATATTCCCGGCGTTGATTTTGTTCCCCTGCAATTGGAATGGTATGATTTTATATTCCGCCTGACCGATAAAAATACCCCTGCGGTGAGGACCATACTCTCCTATGTTTTAGAGGGGGAGTTCAAACAGGACCTGGAAATGCTGGGAGCCTATGATCTGTCTCAAACAGGCCGGTATGAAACCTTTTACGGAGGGCCCTCCGCTTCCTTTTCCTGATACGAACCATCATACCAAGCCCCGGAACGTACAGCATAGCAGGTACAGGCAGATTCCCCTATCCCCTGGGATCACATAAACATTACTATATTACAGTAAATAGCATTAAATTTATCATGTCCATTAAATCAACGTAACAGAGGATTCCCTTTATTATATAAACTGAGCCGGTTTCAAAATCAGCCGTTTTGAAACCAGCTCAACTTAAAGACCATACATAAAGGGGTTTCCTATGCAGAAGAGCCTATCTTTGAATGAACTCTTGAATCAGTACGCCCAAGGCAAGGTATCGAAGAAAGCCTTTGAAGGACAGATCTTTACGTTTATCCTGGAAAATCGCCGCCATTTTCATCTCTTTACCTGGGATAAGGATACTTGCGTTGATTTTCTATGCTGGCTTTACCCGCGTATGAGCCGGGCCATAGATACCTATCACGATATGGGGGCATCCTTTGACGCCTATATCGCCTCCCTGGTGTATTGGTCGGCCCGGGAATACCGTTCCCAGCAAGCGGCTCATGACCTGACCGAATACGCCTTCTGGGAGGCCCGGGCAGCGGATATGAACCCCTGCGAAAATGAACCGGCATATTTAGAACCCCTTTCGGCTATTAAACCCGTTTCTAACCCCCGGCAGACCCTCATGTTGCTGCTTAAATCCTATTTTTTTGTGTCTGAAGATCATATCTCCCGCATTGCTCCGGCGATTGGCATAGAAAAAGCGCAGCTCCAGCGGCTGATCGATGAAGTGCGGAGACGGAGGCTTGAACGGGACGAAGAAATTCGAGGGCTTAATGAACGCATCCAGTGTCAATACTACCGGTGTATGGTTTTCAAAAAAAAATTGGAAGTTACCCTGGAAGGAACCGCCAAATATGAAAAAATAAAAGGCCAGATGGAACGCGGCCAGGTACGCTATAACGCGATGAGAAAGCGCTTGGCCGGGATGAGTCATTACGCTACTAACCGTGAGGTAGCCGAGGTCTTGGGTATTCCCAAAGGAACCGTGGACTCAAGCCTGTATGCGATAAAACAAAAAAACAAGGCGGTCCCTAGGGACCATGCAAGCCCCGCCGGGGTAAACGCATAGCCCCTTGCCTGGGGGTTTGGGGGGTCTTTTGGTTCCCGCTGTTTGTATAACCAGGGTACTGGGCCGCCCGGCAAAGGATGGGTTCTATGGGGAGGCGGGTAGGGGCCTGCTCGGAGGTACAATCCAGGCCCCTGGTTATCATGCAGCAGTTCCTTAGGAAAACCCGCTCTGGATGCAACCCTCAGGAGAGAGCAGCGTCAAACTAGATCGAGGATATGCAAATTATGATGCCACTATATAAAGGGATGAAATCAGGGCAGGCTATTCCTAAGCCGCTGCCCTTTCAAACTCCGGGAGAAGAAATTGCCAATGGGATCTTGCACGGCTTCGGCGCGCTCTTGGCCATAGCCGGTTTGGTGTTGCTGGTGCTTCGGGCCCAGGGATACCTGGGAGGGTCTGGAGGGGGCGCAGCCGCGGTATATTCCTATGCCATCTTCATGGCCACGATGATCGCCATGTTTCTTACCTCTACCTTGTACCATGCTATCCAGCATGAAAGGGCAAAACGGGTATTCCGGATCTTCGATCATTCCGCAATCTATCTGCTCATCGCAGGAACCTACACCCCCTTCTGTCTCCTTGCGTTGAAGGGCCCCTGGGGTTGGATCTGTTTCGGTATGGAATGGGCTTTGGCCATAACCGGTATCACCCTTCATGCGGTTAATTGCAAGATTTTAAAGAAACTGGAACGGGGGGTGTATATTGGGATGGGGTGGGCTGTGGTGCTCTTCGGCCCGGGCATGGTAAAGGCCATTCCCTTTTCCAGCCTCATGTTCCTCGCTGGAGGAGGACTGGCCTATACCCTGGGAGTCATCTGGTACAGTCAGCCTACCCGCCGGGGCGCGCATGTTATCTGGCACGTATTTGTTCTGGCTGGAGCCATCAGCCATTGGTGGTCTATGTGGCTGATGAGTTGACGGCTTTACCTAAGGGGGTCCCGGCTCCCTGTACCCAAGGAAGTTTTCCCAAGGTTCACCCTCATACCTTTCAAAAACCGCCCGTATCCAGTATAGTTGGTTACATGAGGCTGTTCCAAAACTTCAGTTTCCGAACAACCCTATTGTTACGAGTATGAGGTAATCCATGAGTTCATCAGAAAAATTCGATCCCCGCGCCTTGACTGACTTTGCCCGGTATTACGGTTTCCACTATGGACTGATCGATCCCCTGGCCTTGGTGCAGGATGTTTTGACCGATATGGAACGGGGGCTCCGGGGGCAAAGTTCCAGTCTGCCCATGATCCCCGCCTATATCAGTCCGGTTTCCCGGGTTCCCCGGGGAAAAACCGTGATTGCCCTGGATGCCGGGGGAACCAATCTGCGAGCCGCCCTGATTCACTTTGATGATCAGGGAAAAGCCCAGACCCAGAACACGGAGAAAGCGCCTATGCCCGGTACGTATGGACGGGTAAGTCCCGAGCAATTTTTCGACAAAATAGCCGACGTAACCATCCCCCTCATTGAAAAGGCGCCCCACGCGGAAGGTATAGGGTTTACGTTCTCGTACCCTATGGAAATAACCAAGGACGCGGATGGCATACTCCTCGGGTTCAGCAAGGAAGTGGACGCCCCGGAAGTAATCGGGAGATCCATAGGCCAAGGGCTCCGGGAGGCCCTGGCTCGCCGGAATATCCCAGTACCCGGAAAGATTGTGCTCTTAAATGATACGGTGGCCACCTTGCTCTCAGGCCTCCTTTCCATTCCTTCTCATAGGGGGCTGAATCAGTACGGGGTTGCCCCCGGACCCGTGGTAGGCTTAATCCTGGGAACCGGCATTAATACCGCATATCCGGAAAAGAACATCCCTAAGATCGGTTTTGCATCCGCCGCTGCTCCCCAAATCGTGGTATGCGAAACCGGAACTTTTGCCCACCGGTATATGGGGATCCTGGACCGGGAATACGACGCCACCACCAAGAACCCTGGAGCCTATACCCTGGAAAAGGCCGTTGCCGGCGCGTATCTGGGTCCGCTTACCTTTCATATCCTCAAACAGGCCATACAGGACGGCCTGCTCCGGTTTAGAAAGTCCCAGGAGTTCCTCGCATGGCCTACCGTGCAAACTAAGGACTTAAACGCCTTTATGCATAGCCCTTTGACCGGCGAAGGCCCCATGGGGCAGCTTTTTGATACCGATGAACGAGACGCGGTTGCTGCCGTGGCGTATCTTACCTCCCTGGTAACCGAGCGGGCCGCCCGTTTTTCTGCAGCGGTGGTGGCGGCCATGGTGGAACGGCTTGGAGGGTACGATCCCTTGGCGCCGGTCCGGATCGCGGTGGAAGGCACTACCTACATGATTTACCAGGGGATGCGGACCGCTCTGGAATCCTACCTGCATACGATACTGGTTTCCGGGAAAAAGCGTTTCTATGTGCTGGCTCCTGTGGAGCAGGCATCCCTTTTCGGCGCTGCGGTGGCGGCCCTATCCCCATAAACAGAACCTCCAGCCAGGGGAGGGTTCATACCCTAACCCATGGGTTAGGCCCAGGCTCGGTTTTTAAGGGCTGGTGTACCGCCTTTCAAGAAAAAATTAGAGGCGGTGCATGGCTTTGAAGACCTCTTCGTGCATGAGGTTGATTGAAACATGCAGGGAGGATTCCATGCAAGCCAGGTCTTCTTTGACCTTTTCCAGGCTTGTATTACCCTGGGATAAGTCCACCATCATCATCATAACAAAATTACCCGATAACACGGTCTGGCTTATATCTTCTATATTAATATTCCGTTCCGCTAAAAAAGCGCTGACCCGGGCGATGATACCGACCTTATCGGTTCCCACCACGGTGATAATGGCATTCATGACAACCTCCTCCATGCCTTTTGGGGTTTAATCTGTCTCCATCTTATGCTCAGTGAGGAATAAATCCAAGACCGTGAGGAAGAGGATCACCACCATGGGCCCTAAAATAATGCCGTTGAACCCAAAGGCGCTCACGCCCCCGAGGATGGCGAAAAAAATGATCAAGGGATGGAGCTGGATTCTATCCTGAAGAAACATGGGACGCAGAAAATTATCCAAGATAGAGATAAAGATTCCCGAAACGATCAGAAAGATACTGCCTCCCAGAATATCCCCCCCGATGATACGGATGATGCCCAGGGGAAGCCATACCAGTCCGCCGCCTATCATGGGTATAAACACACAGATAAAGATGAGGACCGCAAAGACCAGCGCGCCCTTAACCTGAAAGATGGAGAAAATGATATACCCCATGATCGCCTGGATAAAGGCCACGATGACGTAGCCCAAGAACAGATTCCGGGTTATATCCATGAATTTCACCACCAGCGCGCTGAGGTAGGTTTTCCGTATGGGGATCGCATGGAGCACCAAATGGGAAAGATAGGGCGCATCCATGTAAAAGAAAAACAGGGAGAACATGATCAATACGAGGCTGAACAAAAAGGAACCCACGTTCCATGCAAAGTCACTGGAGATATGAATCATATCTTGGAGGCTGGAACTGAGGAGGTCCAGGATACTCGTCTGAATAGCATCTACGGTGAGCAGGATTTGCCCCGCGGTGATATCTTGGATAAATACCGCTATATACCCAAATAAATCCGTTAAGACATCCGGTTTGGTAGAAAAGACCTCTCGAACCAAGCGGATAAGGTCAATGAGCTGTACGATACATTGAAAGCTCACGAAAAGAAGGGGGAGGAGGATGATTACTACGGTCCCCACGGCAAACACTGCGGACCAGATGTTTTTAAGGATGATCCCCTTGGGGCCTTTGGGGTCGAGTCTTTTTATAAGCCGGCGATGCAAGGGGCTTAAAAGTACATAAAACATGGTGGACCATAACAATACGGTAAAAAAAGGGGCAAACAGCCTGCAGACCATGAGCAGCAATAAAATAAGGATAACCCCAAAAACGTAGTTTTGTATTCGTTCCGGCGGCGGTATTTCAGCGGGAGGGGTAGGTACATCACTCATACTAGGGATCATACACGTTCTGGCCTTTATTGACAATCGGAAACCTGCTACAGGAACCGGCCCTTTTTTACTGCGGTCAATTCATGCCAATTCGCGGCTCTATGCTTCATCAGTTTGACGGCCTGCCGCTCTTGCATTACGCAAGACCCCTTGGCCTCCCTAATCAAGGGGTCTCATTGAAGGAATCCCCCAAATGTAGTAGTTTGAGCTTGTCCAAAATTCGGTAAGCGCGGACCTTCGGTCCGATGGACAAGCTCTTGGAAAAAACGGCCAGAAGCCGGGGTTTTCCACTAAATCTAAGGAAGCCGTTCCAAAACTGAAATTTTTGAACAGCTTTCTTTACTATACAGTAACCTCCCTAAGGCGCTTCATGGCGCATTGGCGCTGGTTACTGATGAGGTGCAATGATGGTGTTTATAGTTCGAGCCGATCTAGAACGGCTTTGTTCCTCTGTTTTTCAGGCGCTGGGTATTCCCCATGACGAGGCAGAGGATTGCGCGGAGATCTTGGTTGCTGCAGACGCCCGGGGCATTACGAGTCATGGAGTTGCCCGGATTAAACGCTACGCGGACGGGATTAAGGCAGGGCTCATCAAAGGGGGCGTAACGCCCCGGGTGATCCATGAGACCCCCCTCTCTTTGGTTTTGGACGGGGAAGGAGCTATGGGCCTCAGTGTAAGTAAACGGGCCATGGAACGGGTTATTGCCAAGGCTCGGGAACAGGGTATGGCCTTCTGCAGCATCCGTAATTCCAACCATTTTGGGATCGCGGGTTTCTATGCGGAAATGGCCGCGCAGGAAGACATGATTGGTATGGCCATGACCAATACCGCGGCCTTGGGGGTCCCCACCTTTGCCCGAAAAGCCATGTTCGGTACGAACCCTATTGCCTTTGCCGCTCCTGGGCTTGAGGGGAGACGGTTCAGCTTGGATATGGCCACTACGACGGTCCCCCGGGGTAAAATCGAAGTATATCAGCGGGAGGGTAAGGAACTCCCTGCAGGCTGGGCAGTGGGGAGTAATGGTTTGACCGCCCAGGATCCCCGGAGCCTCCTGGATGCTATGATCCGCCAGCAAGGGGGCGGCCTGCTCCCCCTGGGAGGGGCGGGAGAAACCCACGGCGGGTATAAGGGGTACGGTCTTGCGGTTCTCGTGGACATCCTGTGCGCCCTCACCTCTGGGGGGACCTTCGGCGAAGCGGTCCGGGATTCGGAAATCACCTCTGCGCGGGTCTGCCACTGTTTCATGGCCGTCCGTTTGGACATCTTGAGACCCCCTGAGGATTTTAAGCGGGATATGAGCCGTATGCTGGATGCCCTGGCATCCCTGGAACCTGCGGAAGGGGCTTCCCGGGTCTATTACCCTGGACTCAAAGAGCAGGAAGCGGAAAGGTTGAGCCATAAACAAGGGGTTCCCCTGACTGAAACCGTGTGGGGGCAGCTTAAAACCCTGGCAGAAACCTTAGGGGCGGCCCTTCCCCCGGTGAAAACAGCGCCAGGAGCCTAAACATCAGGAAGGGCCAGTATTCCTCCGGTATTTTTTGAGGGTTTACATCGGTTTCATTGGTTTTTATAGTGGACTTGTTTGGAAACTTCAGGTTCCGAATAAGTCTATTGCATAAATCCCTTGGGGTACCTATAATAAAACTAAATTAAACCTTTGGAGGAAAATAATGAAATCCATGAAAACCAACCGGGGACGATTGATGTTCGGCGTGTTACTGCTGCTCACCCTCACGCAGACCCCGGTCTTTGCCGGTTCCCGGAAAGAAAAAAGCGCGGCCCCGGAAGAAGCCCCCCCACAAGGGCCGGTAACCCTACTTGTCGCGGCCGCGGCGAGTCTTGAAAATACATACGTGCAGGAACTCATTCCCCTGTTCCAAAAGCAGTACCCCCGGATCACCGTGCAGGGGATCTACGATAGTTCCGGGAGACTTCAGACCCAGATTGAGCAGGGCTTGGAAGCGGATGTCTTCATGTCAGCGGCAACCCGGCAAATGGATGCTTTGGTAGACAAAAACTTTATCGCTGCCGCTTCGGTGAAGCCCCTGTTGCAGAATAAGCTGGTCCTGATTAAGCCTGTAGGAACCGCTACGGCTGTTACCGGTTTCCAGAACATCACTGAAGCCCGGATCATCGCGCTGGGGGATCCCGCCACCACCCCGGCAGGTCAGTACGCTCAAGAAGCCTTTACCAATCTCGGCATCTGGGAGGCAGTTTCCGCCAAGGTAAGCCTGGGGAGTAATGTAACGGAGGTACTGAACTGGGTTGGGGAAGGAAGCGCGGAAGTGGGGATCGTCTACGCCACTGACGCCGCGTCCACCCCAAAGGTGGCGATCATCGAAGAACTCCCTGAAGGGCTCTTGGCCACGAAGGTGATCTACCCAGTGGGGATGCTGAGGGCTTCTCAGCATCCTGAAGAAGCCCAGCTTTTTATCAATTTCCTTGCCTCTTCTGAGGCCTTGGGGGTTTTCCAAACCTTTGGATTTTCTCCAAACCCTGACCAGTAGAAAAAAGGATCGCCATGGATCTTTCCCCCATCTTGATTTCCATGAAAACCGCTTCCGCGGCGATAGGGGTAACTTTTTTCCTGGGGGTCCTGGCAGCTAAAGGCGTTGCCGGGATCCCGCGGAAGGAATGGAAGATGATCCTCGACGGGATCCTCACCCTGCCCCTGGTGCTGCCCCCCACCGTGGCAGGTTTTTTTCTGTTGTACCTTTTTGGGGTGCGAGGGCCGGTGGGGCGGTTCTTCCTGGAGTGCTGGAGCATCAAAATCGCCTTTTCCTGGGGGGCTACGGTGCTTGCGGCAGTGGCCATATCCTTTCCCCTGATGTACCGGTCCGCCCGGGGCGCGCTGGAACAGGTGGATCCCAACCTTATCTACGCGGCCCGGACTTTGGGCATGTCTGAATGGAAGCTATTCTGGAAGGTCAGCCTTCCTACGGCTATGCCTGGAGTCGCCTCAGGAGGGGTCTTGGCCTTTGCCCGGGGTTTAGGGGAATTCGGCGCCACTGCCATGATCGCCGGTAATATTCCGGGAAAAACCCGGACCTTACCTTTGGCGATCTATTCCACGGTGGCCGCAGGAGATATGGAGAAGGCCTATATATACGTGCTCATTATCGTCCTGTTCTCTTTTGGCGTGGTGGCCTTGATGAATTACGGTACGCTGCAAAATGAGGCTCCCCCGGAACCGCGGGCAGCGGGTGATCCTGGTCAGGGAGGGCTATGAGTATTCAGGTTTCGATTCGTAAACAGGTATCCCGGCATTTCCGCCTGGAAACCGGGTTTGAGAACGGTGACGCTTGTCTGGGTATCTTGGGGGCCTCGGGCTGCGGGAAAAGTATGACCCTCAAATGTATCGCGGGTATTGAAACCCCGGATGCAGGGCATATTTCCGTCAATGGCCGGGTTTTATTTGACTCATCCCGGAAGATAAACCTGAAACCCCAAGCCCGGCGGGTAGGGTATCTCTTTCAGAACTATGCCTTATTCCCCCGGATGACGGTGCTGGAAAATATTACCGCGGCCCTGTCCCTTCCAAAACAGGAAAAGCTGCAGAAGGCCCGGCCCTGGATAGCCCGGTTTGGGCTTACGGACCTGGCAGACCGGTATCCCCGGCAGCTTTCCGGGGGGCAGCAGCAGCGGGCAGCCCTGGCCCGGATGCTCATCCAGGATCCTGAATGTATCCTCTTGGATGAACCTTTCTCAGCCTTGGATACCCACCTGCGGGAACAGATGCAGGTTCACCTGCTGCAGATCCTGGAGTCCCGGCATGATGTGATCATGGTTACCCATAGCCGGGACGAGGCGTATCGGCTCTGTGATGAACTTTTGGTGATGGACAGGGGCCGGGTTTTGACCAAAGGAGCCGCCAAAGCCTTGTTTCAGCATCCTGGTTCAGTACCGGCAGCCCGGATCACGGGATGTAAAAATATTTCTCCTATCCGGCGGACCGGGCCGCAGGAACTGTACGCCCTGGATTGGGGGCTGTCCTTGCACGCGGCCGTCCCCATTGAAGATTCCATTACCCATGTGGGGATCCGGGCCCATGATTTCCAGCCTGTATGGGAAACCCCGGAACCGGCCGCGTACAACCAGGTCCGCATGGCTATTACCCGGCGCGCAGAGGAGCCTTTTGAACAGGCGCTGCTTTTTACCAATGGGGACGCCTCAAACCCCGGGGAGCAGGGAGAAATCTGGTGGAAATACAGCAAATACCAATTCCAGGAGATACCGGAACGGCTGTTTATCCCCCCGGAAGCCTTGCTGCTTTTGCAAGGGTAATCCGGGAAACCCTGCGCCTCTGGATATGCCGGAAGTAAGCCTCCCATCTCTTTTGCGCAGGGGTTTAAGGAAAAGCCTATTGCGCCGATGTTCCATATAAACTACAATAATTCCATGTTTTTGACCACCGAATCCCCAAATCCCGCGCGCCCTTCCGGTTCTTCTCATCCTGGACTTGGCGGCGCGAAACCCCAGGCTTCCATCCTGGCGTTTGCGAAGCAAACGCCGAGGCAAAGCCGCAAGTCTTGCCCAGTATCAGCGGGCAAGAACGGGTCGTTTTCTTATAAGCATGATCCCTCTTCTTTCCAGCATGGTAACAGACCAGAGGATGACAGGAGGGGGTAATGGCTTTAACGGAAATGATCGTAGGCATAAAAGAGGGCGAAACAGTTCGTGAGACGGCGACAGCACCATATCAGTTTTATGCGTACTCCGACACGACCAAGGTGGTGAATCTGGTCATGCCCTTTGGCGGCAAGGAAACCGGTTTTTACCGGTATCCCAAGAATGGAGAAAAAATTCTGGTTGATGATAATAGCAGGGTCGATGTTACCACAGACTTCAACAATAACGTCATTGTAAAGAATATTCCTGCTACTAATTATTATTTGGTAGGGTATCTTCCCAGCACGACCGACGGGGACAATAATTTTCTTACCCATAGAGAAATAGCTCCTACAGACGCTGTGCCGTTACCGGATAACACAAAATTTCAAAATGAGCGGGATATACTCCAAGGCAAAGAGGGCATGATACTCCGTTATCAGCAAACCGGCAAAAACACCCCCAGCGCGGACCCTGCTGACGGGGACCGGTACTCGGAAATAGGATTTTACCGCAGCATGACCCAATGGCCTTCCACAAATGACGTGTATAAAGGCGTACCCCCAAGGAAGGCGGAGGGCGAAAGCGATGCGGACTACAGTTCAAGGCTCGTGAGCAGCGGATATGTGAGAAAAAAAGGGGAGACCCCGCAAGGACACATCAAACGGGTAACCACAGACCAATTTCCCTTGATTGACTGCATAAACATCCATTCCACGGGAGATATTAATACCAGCGCGCTCAACCACCATCTCTTAACCGCGAAACGGTTTGAAGTGCTGGTGGATTGTCCTCCGACAATACATTTTCTGGCGGAACTTGAAGAAGACGAACTGCCCCTGGGGGATAACGTAGGGGACGATTCAACGCTGCACCGGGGGGACGCGCATATCCGGGCGGGGAACCGGGTGGTGATTAAAGCGGAGGGGGAGATAATTCTCCAGGTCGGTAAAAGCGCGATCAAAATCAGCAATGACGGCATTGAATTAAAAAGCAAACTGGTGAATTCCAATCTTACCAACGCGTATGACGCGACTTTCAATATGTCCGGGAAAGAGGGAATAGCCATGTTTGGCCGGGGGGTCAATATCACCGCGGACAAGTCCTTTGGCCTCGGCGATACCTTCGGCGGGTCCATCGGCAGCGATCTGGGGGTGCTTTCCATCGGCGGCAGGGAGATCAAAGCCGAAGTATACGATTCGGTACAGTACGCAATTCTTGTGGCTTATGCGTTGGCCCAGTATACCCAAAGCATTACCGCGGGGAGTATGGCCGTAAAAGGCGGCGTAACCGACAGCCAGGTGGGGGACTATATACAATTTGCCTTTGACACCTTAAAAGGCGGCGGGGAGCTGATTAAAAATATCATTGATGTCGTTAAGGAATGGAGGGAATTTCAAGAATATAAGGATACCTATGACACTGCCCAGGGGGATGCCGCGGATGCGGTGGCAGCCACTGAGAAAGACCAGCTTGCGCAAGATGCGGAAGCGGAAAAGACAAGACTGCAAGCGGAGCGGGATGCGGCGATTGCACAAGCGAATCAAGATTGTGAAGACGGCGGCATCACAGAGGCTGAAAGGGATAGGCTGATAAACGAGGCGAATACGGGTTATACAACAAAAGAGCAACAAGTGGATACGGATTTACAGGCGCAGCAAGAGGCTGCGGACCAGGCAGCGGTGCAGAAAAAAGAAACCGCTAACGAAGCGAAGAGAAGGCAGATAGCGGCTAAACAGAAGCAGGACACGAAGAATGAAAATAATGACAATGTTCAGCGAAATACACAGGCCCGGCAAGAATATACGCAGCAATTAGCCGCACTGGACGCGGAGTTGAAAGCCAAAACGAAAACTCAAGCTGAAGTAAACACCGCAAAAAAGGTACTCGAAACCGAACTGCAGAAAAAGATAGCAATGAACAATGCTATGCATACGGTCAGACTGAACCGAATCAACACGGCAGCAGATTTAGAGCTTGCTAAAATACCCCAAGTGCCACCCCCGCCGCCACCCCCGCCGCCACCCCCGCCGCCACCCCCGCCGCCACCCCCGCCGCCCCCATCGCCGTGAGACCGCAAGGGCCAAACAAAAGGAGATTAAGGAGGAGACGCTATGGTAGCGCTAAAAAACAATGAAGACGCGGCTTTTTATCTGGTGAATGTACTGGAATTCATCCTGAAGCTGACCAGTACGGTTTATGCAACCGTGGAGACCATTCATGGAGAAGATGAGAGTTTTAATGCGGATATGTTTACCCTTTGTACGCTTGCGATTGATAACGGGATTATAGACACCGTAAGCGCCTTGCTTGCCGCTACCCTGACAACAAGAGAATCCAAGCTGAATTTGGGATCCGACGGCAGCGTAACCATCGAAGCCCAGACCTTCGTGAATGCCACCACGGTTCAGACAGCTGAGGTTTCAAGCCCTACGCCCGCGATAAAACAGGCTCAAATAGTATTGCAAACCTTGGGTCTTCTCCCGGATATAACCGATTTTATCCGGGATGCGGTGACTACGATAATGGGATTCACCCAAAAAGAAGAAAAAGAACTGGAGGAACTATAGTATGGATACGAACGCAGCAACAAAAGCCGCGGTCTTAGCAAAAGTCGGGCCGCTGATCGGCTCCCTCGGCGTTGGTTTAGCCGTAGCCGGGGCCGCGGCGATCATAACGAAGCTGTCCGCGGTCAACATGAAGAGCAGCACCATGGCAGGGGATACGGGACTGCATCCCACGGACAATGATACGTCGATCAACAAGACCGAAGCCTCTGCAAAGGATAACGAGGGGTCCCTGGCAAAAGACGGGCTCAAGGCAAAAGACGGGGATCTTTCCGCGGCCCAAACCGACGCGAAGGCCATGACCAGCGACGCCAAGGCAATGGATGCGGGGGCTTCCGCGGTCCAGCCCAAGGAGGGCGCGCTGGACATCAAGACCAAAGGGCTCGTGATGTCCTAAGGGGGATGGAACCCATAAAACCGCGTAAGACAAGGAGAAGTCATGGCTGACAAACTTGATTGGCTGAACAAGCATTTTGTCGTGGTCCGGTATACCGCCATTCCCGATCTGCTGGCCAAAGAAAACTACCAGATCCGGCCGGATCTAGCCCCGCTCTTTGAGGGCGTTGCCAGCGGGGAGACGATGGCTTTCAAACTCGCAGAAAAGGGCAAGTGGAAGGAGGCCTGCGAACTGATGACCTACCTGGCCCACCGCAGGGCCGCGGTCTGGTGGCTGTACCGCTGCGTGATTTCTTTAATGGAAGAAATCCTGGTGAACCCCGCGGGAGAACGGGACATTGCCACTATCGGCGCGGATGTGGGGAAAGATCCGGAAGTGCCGGAATTCGCTAAAATCAAAGCGCCCGGACCCGACCCTGAAGCCTTGGCGAAGGTAGACGCGGTGCTGGCCGATGCAAGGGCTAAGGCAAAGCAGGCAAAGGCGTTACTGGATCAGAATATGCTCCACTATATAGAAGATGCGGTGGAAGTCGCGTTTCAGGAGTTTAAGCGGGTCCACGGGATCCACCCTATGGATCTCTTGAAACAAATCGGGGCCAAACTCACCCAGCCGAGGGTACAGATCGACCCTGCGTCCCCCATTATTGTTGAGGCGGCAAAGCTCAAGGCCCAGCTCGCGGCAGTGCAGAAAGATACGGTGGAAACCATCAAGGCGGTGCTGCCCCCCAAGGTTCCCAGCCACCAGAAGAAGCTCTCCGACAGCGCCCTGGCGGCAGTGTACCGCTGGATAGCGGCCCCCACCCCGGAGAACGCCCAGCGCTGCCTGGACGCGGGGAACCAATGCCCCGGCCAGCCCGGGGGCCTGCTCTCCCTGACCGCGTTCTGGTCCTTCGGCAACCTGATGCCCGTGGGGGACCAGGTGATCCCCACGCCCCCGGGCCTCGCTGCCAACGGCCTGAGCCAGACCCTGCTCTTATGCGCGCTCGCGCCTGGGGGGGTCCGCAAGGTCAAGGAGCGGTACGCGGAGTATTTCAGGCTGGGGGTCGAAGTCCTCAGCGGAGCGGATAACTGGGAGGCATCCCTGGCGGACAGCAGGATGCCCCACGAAGCCCTCCCTGACCCGGACTGGACCAAGGGGTCGGACAAAAGCGCCGCGGACTGGCAGGCCGAGGCGGGGCTAGGGGATCTGGGGGAGGAGGAAAAGGCCGAAACTATCGCGCTGATGATTGCCCAGGCAAAAGGAAAGGGAGCGGAACCTGCCCCGGGCAGCGGCGGCCCCCAGGCTCAAGAGAAGGGGGCGGCCGCCGCTGCCTACAAGCGGTGGAAACCCAAATAGGCCCTGGAATGCGGTACGGTTTCAAGAAAAGGGTAATTGCACAAAATTTCCATATAAACTACAATCATTCCATGTTTTTGACCGCCCCAGCCCAAAACCAAGCCCCTGCCGCAGGTTCTTTCCATCCTGGAGTCCGCGAGGCAAAACCCCAGCCTTCCACCCTGGAGTTTGCGAGGCAAACGCCGGGGCAAAGCCGCAGATCTTGCCCGGTATCCGCGGGCAAGAACGGATCGTTTTCAGTTGAGAATGGATCGTTTTCAATTGAGAATGGTCCGTTTTCAGTTGAGAATGGATCGTTTTCAGTTGAGAATGGTCCATTTTCAGTTGAGAATGGTCCGTTTTCAATTGAGAATGATCCATTCTCAGTTGAGAATGATCCATTTTCAGTTGAGAACGGCTCGTTTTTTCAGCATGGATCCGCCCTGGCCGCAAGGGGCCGTCGGGCGGCGCTATCCCTAGCCCACGGAAAAAGGAGGCATATCATGCCAAACACCACTCATTGGCTGCCCGGCAAACGCTCGGATCAGATCGCTATGTGCCGGAACTGGATTACCATCATGACGGACCCGGAGGTCCTGACCAACTGGGGGATCCCCCCTGCCCAGTTTACGGAGCTGTCCAGCCTGTTCACCGCCGCGGAGGCGCTCCTGGAAAAGGCCCAGAGCAACGAGCGCACCCCGGTCATCACCGAGCAGTGCCGGGAGGCCTTCGCGGGCCTGACTGAAAAGATGCGTTTCTTCAAGGGCCACTACTTCCTGACTCCCCCCTTGACCGGCGCGGACCTGATCAATCTGGGCCTGAAGCCCCACGACGCGAAACCCACCCCCACGGGGAAACCCACCGCGGAAGCGGCCCTGGACATCTTCCTCGCGGGCCGGCACGAACTGGGCATACGGATCGTCTACGTGTCCGGGAACCCGGAGGACAAGGCGAACAAGGGCTACCGGATATGGTACAAGGTCGTACCCCCTGGAGGGGCGCCGGTTACCAGCCCCAAAGAGTTGAACCAGTCTTTTTTTACCCGCCGGAAGAAGGATCTGGTGGTATTCGACTACGAGGACAGCGCCAAGACCGCGTACCTGGCGGTGCAGATCGAGAACGACGGGATTAAAGGGGAGTGGGGACCCCTGGTATCCGCGGTTATTCCCTAAAGGTCCGGGAGCAATAAACAAGGAGGCAGTAATGGCTTTAACGAAAATGACCGTAGGCATAAAAGAGGGCGAAGAGGTTACTCTGGCAATAGCTGAACCCTATCAGTTTTATGCCTACCCAGGTACAGGTACAGACATGAGTACCAAGGTGGTGAATCTGGTCATGCCCTTCGGCGGCAGGGAAACCGGTTTTTACCGGTATCCCAAGGCGGGAGAAAAAATTGTGGTGGATGACGATGGGGCTGCTAACAAAACGTATTATTTGATAGGGTATCTTCCCAGCGAGACCGACAAGAACAATAATTTTCTTACCCATACAAGCAGCGAGAAGGGTTTTGACGCTGAGAAGGCTGCCCTCAAAGAACAAGAGGGCATGATCCTCCGGTACGCGCAGACCGGCAAAACCAAGCCCAGCGAGGAGGACCCGTCTGACCGGTACTCGGAAATAGGGTTTTACCGCAGGAAGACCCAGTGGGTGTCCGAGGATACCAACTACAAAGACGTTCCATTATTCCCAAAACAGAGCGCTGAGGAAACCGAGGAGGCTTTCAGCGCAAGACTCGTGGCGGCGGGATATCCGAAAAACGACCAGGAAAACGCGGAAACGCACATTAAGCGGGTTATGAAAAGGATGACCCCCCGGATCGACCGCCTGAACATCCAGTCCACCGGGGATATTCACACCCAGGCAAAAAGCCATCACCGGATGAAGGCAAAGCGGATAGAGATCCTCTCTGACGTGCCGGAGAAGGATTTTTCATGGCCCCTGGAATACCACAACCGGCCTTTTGGGGACAAGGGCGCGGACGTTTCGGATCTTTTCCAGGGGGATATCCACATCCGGGGGAAGCGGCGGATTATTCTCAAGGCGGGAAATGAAATACGCCTTGAGGTGGGCCGTTCCACCATTGTCATATCCGACGCGGGCATCATCTTAACCTCCCGAAAGACCCATTCGGATATACACAACAATTTTGATACGACTCTTTCGGTATTGCCCAGGGATGGAATCTCGATGTTTGGGCAGCATCTAAAGCTCTCCGCGGCCTATGACTGGGCTATTGGGGAAAACATGGGATCCTCAATAAAGGGAACAGCGGGCATCATGCGGCTGCTGGGCAAAGACATAAAAGCCTCCACCTTTTCCGGCGTGGCGTATATCGTAAACTTCATTTCTCAAACCCTTGCGTTTGGGGCTAACTTGACCTCTATGTCCATGGGAACCCATGACTCCGATAACGTGCAGACCGCTTCGCTGCCTTCTGTTGCGGGAATGGGGGCGGGAGTCGCGGGTATTGTTACCAATGTCGGTATTGGAATGGCGTTTCCAGATCCAGGGGAAGCGATTGATCCTGATTCGAGTATCGTAAAATATGTCGCGCTTGCCCTTTCGATGATGGGTACGGTGGTGGGGGTAATTGAAACCATATATATCAGCCCGGAAGACAAGAAGGCAAAAGACGATCTGGCCCTGGCCGGTCTTATCGCGGAATGGGGATGCGTTCTGGCGATTCTTATTGATATTTGCGTTGCTTCTCTTGGCATCGGCTTGCTTTTTACTGATAGTATCCATTTAGATAGCAATTACGGGATTTTCATGATTTCACATGTTATAAAACAATTTTCTATCGAGTATGAAAAAGTGAATACCCCACTCGCAGGACTTGGCGTGCCGCCAAAAGACGATAGAAGCCTTGGGCAAAAGATATTGGATTTTCTTAGAGAAAAATGGTATTTGTTTTTATTGCTGCCTCTTATTGGGTCTGGAGGGAGTGTCGCCGCTGTGGCGACCCTGTCCAGGATGACCGATTTGACCAGTAAGAACGAAGAATTATTTAAAGAGCTGAATGCGTTGTAGATACAAGCCCGCTATCAAGGGGCATGGCGAAATTGAGCGGGGATCTAGGATCCCCGGATTATACCAGGGGAGGTTTTTAGTATGGAAATAAATAAATCTGCGGCTCAAGCAATTAAGGACGCGGTAGCGCCCATTGTTGCCTCGTCAGTGGCAAGCACCCTTGTAGGAGGAGTATTGGCCGGTATTGGAGGATATCTCGCCACCAATTACCAGAAGAGCGGTTTAGAGGGCGATAAGGGGATGCATCCCACAGAGGACGAAACCGCGATCAACAAGAGCGAATCCTCCGCCAAGGACAACGAGGGATCCCTGGCAAAAGACGGGGTCAAGGCAAAAGATGGGGACCTTTCCGCGGCCCAAACCGACGCGAAGGCTTCGACCAGCGACGCGAAGGCCCTGAATGCGGGGGCATCCGCGGCCCAGCCCAAAGAGGGCGCGCTGGATATCAAGGCCAAAGTGCTGGTGATGTCTTAAACCCTGACCGGGGTATGATAAGGAGCATATATGGCTGATAAACTTGACTGGCTGAATAAACACCTGGTGGTGGTCCGGTATACCTCCCTTAAAGAGGTCGCCGAAAAAGAAAACTATCAGATCCGTCCTGATTTGGCCGAATTATTCGTGGGGGTGGAAGGCACGGAAACCATGGTCTTTAAGTTCGCGGATTTGGGACGCTATAAATGCGCGGCTGAACTGATGGCCTATATCGCGCACCGCAGGGCCGCGGTCTGGTGGCTGTACCGCTGCGTGGTTTCCCTTATGGAGGAGCTGTTACTCAATCCCGCAGGAGAACGGGACATTGCCGACATCGGCGCGGATGTGGGGAAACCGCCGGAAGTGCCGGAATTCGCCAAGGTGGAAATCCCCAAGGCTTCGGAAGAAGATATTGCGGCGATGAAAGCGGAAATCAAAAAGGCTGAGGCGGAATATCAGAAAATGCGGGCCCTGGCGGATCCTGAAATGCTGAAACTGGTGGAAGACGGCCTGGAGGTGGCGTTCCAGGAGTTTAAAAAGGTCCACGGCATCCATCCCACGGATCTGCGGAAACAAATAGCCGCGCAGTTGAAGCAGGATCCCTATCCCATCGATCCCAATTCCCCTATTTTTCAGGAAGCGGCAAAGCTCAAGGCCCAGCTTGCGGCAGTGCAGAAAGAGACCGTGGAAACCATCAAGTCGGTGCTGCCCCCCAAGGTCCCCGCTCACCAGAAGAAGCTCTCCGACGACGCGCTGGCGGCAGTGTACCGCTGGGTAGCTGCCCCCACTCAGGAGAACGCCCAGCGCTGCCTGGACGCGGGGAACCAATGCCCCGGCCAGCCCGGGGGCCTGCTCTCCCTGACCGCGTTCTGGTCCTTCGGCAACCTGATGCCTACAGGGGACCAGGTGATCCCCACGCCTCCAAGCCTCGCGGCCAACGGCCTGAGCCAGACCCTGCTCTTATGCGCGCTCGCGCCGGGAGGGGTCCGCAAGGTCAAGGAGCGGTACGCGGAGTATTTCCGGCTGGGGCTTGATGTCCTCACCGGGACGGACAACTGGGAGGCTTCCCTGGCGGAAGGGCGGATGCCCCACGAAGCGCTCCCTGACCCGGACTGGACCAAGGCGTCGGACAAACGCGCCGCGGACTGGCAGGCCGAGGCGGGGATAGGGGATCTGGGGGAGGAGGAAAAGGCGGAAACCATCGCCCGGATGATTGCCCAGGCAAAAAAGATCCCGGGAAGCGGCGGCCCCCAGGCTCAAGGGGACGGAAACAGGGCCGCCTACAAACGCTGGAAACCCGAATAGGCCCTGGAAGGTTTTACGGAAGGCTATCCTAAGGCAACAGCCGGAAGCGATAATGGCTTGTATCGCCTGTTCAATAGCTTTCCCCGCTTTCCCACATTTTCAACCGGGTTTTGAAAACGGCTCAAGAGAAAAATGATTATGGTCAAACTGCAGTAAACCCTCGTTCCGCATCTTGCATAGTTCATTGGACAGGGCGCTTCGGTCAACTCCAAGATAATCGGCCAACTCCTGCCGGTTAAAGGGGATATCAAAATGGCTGGCCCCTGCCTGTTTTGCCTGGCTTGAAAGGTAAGAGCGCAGTTTTTCCCGGGTAGTCCGGCGGGTGATATGGTCAATCTTTTGGATCAGCCTGAGGTTGTGTTCCGCCAGAATACGGATCATATTGCTAATCAGCCTGGAATGAAACGCACACACCGACGAACAGAGGGTAAGGATCCGTTTATAATCCACCAAAAGGAGATCCGATGCTTCAGCGGCCATGGCGCTCACCGGCGCCCGGCTGAGTTCCCCGCAGGCAAAGGTCTCCCCCACTAAGCCTCCTGGTTCAACCTGGGCTATAATACTGCGGTTTCCCCAAAAATCATCCTGAATCAGGTGCACCCTCCCGGAAAGGAGGATCCCTACTGGTATGGCAGCGGAAAGGGGCGTGTCAGCTATAAAGACGAAATTGTTTTTGCCATAGTGCTTCTGGCGCGCGCCCAGGCAGTCCAGAATAGCCATGACATCAGCTTCGTCGATACTCGTAAAAAGAGAACAATGACGGAGTATTCCCATAAGAAGCGCCGCTTTTTTCATCTTTTTTCATCTTTTTTCATATATCCTATCCAAAAACAGCCTGCTTGTTGTAAAAACAACCGATCTTACCGGTTCAACAGGGTATAGTATATAGTATCAGTATTATGAGCGCTAGAGCGCCGCTTGAAGGGCTGGTAACATGATTGGAAAAACCGGTTTCCCAAACCTTCTGGAAGGCGCTTCAGGCAGCGTCCAGGATTTACAAAACAAAGCGGGGGCCCCTACTATGAACCGATGTCCCGGTGCAGAGCACCTCAGCGGCACGCCTACCTTGACCACCAAGATCTGTCCGCAATGCGGCGGTGAGATTGACCTTTTCTCTATTGATACCCATGCAGCCTGCGAGCATTGCGGCTTCATCGCCTACAACGATACCCAGCACTGTATCCGTTGGTGCAAATATGCCCGGCAATGCGTGGGGGATGCCTTGTACGAGCGGATGATGCAAACCCACAGCGGAGAAGGCATCAAACCGGGGGGGGTTCCATAGGGAAAGGCAGGATCCCGTCAATGCTTGATCTGCCGGTGAGGACCATGATGAGCCGATCCAGCCCCAAGGCTACTCCAGAACAAGGGGGGAAGGGCTTACCCTGACGGGGCAGAAAGACCTTCCAGTAATCCTCATCAATCCTATGGGGAACCAGAGCGGTCTGGGCCTTACGGGCCCCTTCTGCGATAAAATACTCCTGTACCTGTTGAGGATCCCCTTCTTCGGAATAACAGTTGGCTAGCTCCATCCCCCGCACATAGAGTTCCCACCGTTCCACGGTCTTTCCCTGGGGGTGTTTCTTGGCCAGGCAAGGGACAAAGGCAGGGTAATCTATCAAGGCCACTGGTTTGTCTTGAGGAAGCCGAGGTTCCACTGCATGGACAAAGATGAGATTATAGAGGTCCCCCAGGCCAAGGCCAGGAGGCGGTTCGAGGCCAAGCCCGCGGGCCGCTTCTTCCAAGGCCCCCTGGGCTGCCGCGTCAAAAAGACTGAATCCTGCCCAGCGGGAAAAGGCTTCTTCCATGGAAATCCGCAGAAAAGGGGCGCTCAGGGCTGAAATCCCCGGAACCCCTTCAGTAAGCTCATGGATGAGAAACTGAAACAGATCCTCGGTTAATTGCAGGGAATCTGTATAATCCCCATCCATGGTGTAGTATTCCAGCAGGGTAAACTCCGGGCTGTGCAGGCGGCCCAGGGATTCGCCGTTGCGGAAACACTTGCAGATCTGGTACAGGGATACCCCATGGTCGGCAATGAGTCGTTTCATCCAGATTTCCGGGGATGGAATGAGCCAATAGGGCTGGGCTTTCCTGTATCTGCTCAAAAGCGGAGGGAGATACGCGGTTTCAAACACTTCCAGACAGGATTCAGGGATGAGGTTCGGAGCCAAGAGGGGCGTATCCACTTCCAAGTACCCGCGGCAGTCAAAAAACCTTCGGATTTGCCCTATGATCCGGGCCCGGGTCCAGAGTAGTTCCCTATCCATTTATCCCTCCTTTCCCGTAAGGCGGCGCACCGCCTCCTTCCACTGGCAGCCCCGGTGAAACTCGTTTAAGAACATGCCAAAAGAAGCGCACCCAGGAGAAAAAACGACCACATCCCCAGGCTGGGCAACTTCCAAACTCGCGTTAACCGCGGGATCCACCGAATCAAAAGGTCCTTGATAGGGACAACCAGCCCCATCCAGCAGGGGTTTCAGCCTATCGCTGCCGGTTCCTGCCAACAGGATCACCCCCTTGGCCTGTACCGCGGCCTTGACCAGGGGGGTAAAATCCAGCTTTTTATCGGTTCCTCCGGTTACCAGGACCACCGGCGTAGTAAAGGCCCTAACCGCTGCTGCGGCGGCTTCAGGAATGGTGGCAGTAGTATCGTTATAAAAACGAATCCCCCCGGCTTCATGGAACCATTCCAGCCGGTGTTCAATCCCCGGAAAGTTCCCCAAGGCGTCCCGAATAAACCCCGGGGGAAGCCCCAGATCCAAGAGGGCCAGCGCCGCGGCAAGGAGGTTTTTCTTCTGATGAGACCCCGGTATGAGTATCTGCGCGGGAACCACTTCAACCGGCATATTTGGAGCCCCCTCTAGCCGGGCAAGGCCCGGACCCTGGGGATCCGCGAGCCAGCCCCCAGCACGATCACCGGGGAGAGGCTTTTCCCCATACGCCAGGGGCCTGCCCTGGGTTTCCGCGAGAAAGCTCCTGCCCCAGGGATCATCCGGGGCCACGGTCAGGTCCTGGGAATCCTGTCCCTGGTAGAGGATCCGCTTATCCCCTATATAGGCTTCCATGGTACCGTAGCGATCCAGGTGATCCGGCAGCAGGGAGGTAAATACCGCAGTCCGGGGTTTGAGGAGGGCCTGGGGCTTTCCCGCTGCATCCAAGACCCCCTCCTGTACCCGGCCTTTGAGGTCCCCGATCTGCCAGCTTGAGAGTTCCAGTACCGCCGTATCTTCAGCGCGCAGGGCATCTAAAAAGACAAGGGGTGATACGGTAATATTACCCCCCAGATAGGCATGGCCGGGGAACAGCCCTTGGGCTTGAGCTGCCTTGAGCGCCCAATGGATGGCTGAAGCAGTGCTGGATTTACCCTTAGAACCGGTAACCCCTATAAGCCGGGCAGGAGCATGGGCTAGAAAAAGGGAAATATCCGTTTCGATGCGCCGGCTGAAGGCCAGATAGGGAGAATCCGGTCTGACCCCGGGATTTTTTATCACCATATCGGCTTTTTTAAAATCCTCTTGGTCGTGATGTCCCAGCACATACCGAATAGACGGGAACGTCTGGAGCGATTCCAGGGAAGGGGCCAGGGTCTGCTCGTCCCGAAGATCCGTAACGGTGATCTCCGCTCCATGCCTGGCAAGATAACGGACCGACTCCAATCCGCCTCCATGAAGCCCAAGGCCCATGACAAGCACCTTCATGCCTTGGTACTTAGTTAGAGAAGACGGGGCTTGGATCATGGGGTATTCCTTTCTGTAGTGCAGTCCGTGTGTACTGTGCATCTTGATGGGCTGAAACGGGTCATACGCGTAAAACTTCTAGGAGCAGTATTATGGTTTGACATGGTTCTGTCAAGCTGTCTTTCCGCTGCCGGACCTTACAGCCCTATGGGTAAGATTCGCTCCCCCTTACGCGTGAGATTCGCTCCCCCTTACGGGTGAGAACCGCTCCCCCTTACGCGTGAGAACCGCTCCCCCTTACGCGTGAGAACCGCTCCCCCTTACGCGTGAGATTCACTCTCACCTACGCGTGAGATTCGCTCTCACCTACGCGTGAGAACCGCTCCCCCTTACGCGTGAGAACCGCTCCCCCTTACGCGTGAGATTCGCTCTCACCTACGCGTGAGAACCGCTCTCACCTACGCGTGAGAACCGCTCTCACCTACGCGTGAGAACCGCTCTCACCTACGCGTGAGATTCGCTCTCACCTACGCGTGAGATTCGCTCTCACCTACGCGTGAGATTCGCTCTCACCTACGCGTAAGATTCACGCGAGCCTGCTTCTCCACCTCCTTCTTTTGGAATTGACTGTATTGTTATCCGAACCCATAAGTAGTACACTATATTTATGAAAACAGCAGATTACCCTTGGGTAGGGTTTGCTGTCCGGGGATACTTTCCCGTTACAATCGCTTTTTACTGCTGCTTGTAGACACCCCTAACCTTATGCAGCAGCGTGTGAAGGAATTGAGTAACATGGGGTGATATAGGATGAAGATGCACCCTGAAGAGGATTATTCCGTGGTCATACGTTATTGGACTACGGCAATACGGCGTAACCCTAAAAATGCAGGGGCGTATTATAAGCGTGGACTTGTCTACAACCGCACCGAGCAGTATGCCAAGGCTATAGAAGACTTCTCTATGGTCATAAAACTGGATATCTCGTATAAGAAGGTGTACACTAAACGGGCAGTAGCATATACCTGCAAAGGCACCTATGACCTGGCTATCCAAGACTGTATCGAGGCGATACGCCTCGACTCCCAGGATTTACTTGCATATACGAGCCGGGGAGTTGCCTATGCTATCACTGGTAAGTATGAACTCGCTATCCAGGACTTCTCCAAAGCCATAGAGATCAACCCCCAGTATATCTTTGCCTATACTACCCGGGGCATTGTGTATAATCACCAAGGGGATTATGAGCAGGCGATAAGGAACTACACCATTGCCATAGGCTACAATCCCGCCTATGCTGCGGCCTATATTAATCGCGGTATAGCCTATAACCGTTTGGGTAAGTATAAACAGGCTATCCATGACTTCAGCCAGGCGGTACGGCTGGTACCCAAAGATATAGCGGCGTATATGAACCGGGGGATTGCCTACAACTGTAGCGGCATGTATAACCAGGCCATCCAGGATTTTACCGAGGCGATACGCCTGGATCCCAATAATGCATCGGTGTATAATCAACGGGGCCTGGTGTATAACCAGGTGGGTGAGTATAAGCAGGCCATCAAGGACTTCACCACCGCCATAGAGTTCGACCCTGGATATGTAGCTGCTTATACTAACCGGGGCGTTGCGTATAACGCCACTGACCAGTATAACCAGGCCGTCACGGACTTCACCACCTCCATCACGCTGGATTCCCAGTATGCCCCTGCCTATGCTAACCGGGGCGCGACATATACCGCCACGGAGAAGTATGACCAAGCCCTCAAGGATTGTACCGAAGCCATCACGCTGGATCCCCAGTATGCCCTTGCCTATGCCAGCCGGGGGGCGGTGTATAACGCCACGGATAAGTATGACCAAGCCCTCAAGGATTGTACCCAGGCCATCACGCTGGATCCTATGTTCGGGCATGCCTATACTACCCGGGGCATTGCCTATGCTAATATGGGTCAGCATGATCAGGCATTAATCGATTACCACAAGGCCCTTGAGCTCGATCCCAAGGATATACAGGCCTATTATAACCGGGGAAAAACCTATTACCAGCAAGGCGAATATGACCAGGCTATTCAGGACTTCTCCATTGCCATAGAGCTTGATCCCAGCGACGCACGGGTGTATTACAGCCGGGGAGATGCGTATAATCACCAGGGTAACACTGAAAATGCCAAAGCAGACTTTGCCGTGGCTAAACAACGCCAAGCCAAGAGCCGTTAGCCTATGGAGTCTACACCCGCGAGATGCGCGGGCTTCTTTGCAGGGCTTGACTCTGGGTATCAAAGGCGGGGTAAGTCCTATCCGTTCCTTGAAGGCCCCTTCTATGATTTTTCCAGGGTCTTTATGGCGGCCTTGTCTTGGAGGGTCGTTTCAAACGATTCTTTCAGAACCAAGCACGCCTATAAGCCGAGGCGCATCCAAAATCTGGGGTTTTGCATACGCCTCAGGCATATATTTTCAATACCTTTACCCATCCATGCCGTATACGAAGACTTGTATTTCTCCCCTGTTCCCTTCTTTGGGGAGAAGAAGCGTGGAAATTGCTGTATGGTGCGGCGAACAAGACCAAAAAGAAACCGAAGAAGCCGTACACGACAAAGGAAGCGGTAGATTACCTGGGACGGCTGGGAGGCCCGAAACGGGCACCGAGTGACGGGCCTCCCGGAGTGAAGA